>JANOKL010000158.1:0-1237 GCA_031419215.1 Luteolibacter sp.
TGACGGTGACGTCGAACCCGACCCGGACCTCGCCTGTGAAACGCGGGAAGTGGATCCTGGAAAACATTCTCGGCACCCCGCCACCTCCGCCGCCCGATGATGTGCCCGCGATTGATCCCGATGTGCGGGGAGCCAAATCCATCCGGGACTTGCTAGGCAAACACCGGGAATCGCCTAACTGCGCTGGCTGCCACCAGAAGATCGATCCCCTCGGCTTTGCGCTGGAGAGCTTTGATCCCGTCGGCGGCTATCGATCCCGCTACGACAAAAACAAAGACATCGACACCAGCGGCGAGCTGCCCAGCGGAGAAAAATTCGCTGACGTTTCCGGCCTGAAGAAGATCCTCGTCTCGCGGCAGGATCGCTTCACCCGCATGCTCACCGACCGCCTGCTCACCTACGCCAGCGGCCGCCGCATCACCACGCTCGATGAACCCACCGTGGACAAAATCGTTACCGAACTGCCGAAACACCAATACGGCCTGCGTTCCCTGATCGAAGCGGTAGTGACCAGCGATCTCTTTCAGAATCGATAGCTTCACCTTCCGCAAACCATGACCCTGGCCCGCCGACTCTTCCTCAAGCTGCTCCCCTTCGCATCCTTGCAGGCACCTAACGTGCTTGCTGCCGGGGGCTCATCCCCGGGCCCATCCCTCGGCCAAGGTGCCATGTGCGGTGAGGTCACCGCGTCCTCGGCGGTGTTACAAACGAGGCTCACCCTCGACTCGAAACTCGATGCCACCGGCGATCTCCCTGGCTGCGCAGGAGTGGCCTGTTTTGAGTGGAGCATCCATGAGGATTTCAGCCAAGCCCAGCGAAGCCCCTTCCAGCCCGCGGTCGAAACGCATGACTTCATCGTGCGCACGGAACTCTCCTCACTGAAAGCAGGAACCACCTATCACTGGCGGACTCACTGCGGAGCCACCGGGCAAACGGCGGGTCCAGGACCGAGCGGTTCCTTCAAAACGCTACCGGATCCGTCCAGTGATAAGCCCGTCAGCTTCATAGTCGGCAGTTGCATGAACTACAACAAATTCATGCTAGGCAAGAAGGGCAAGGCCAGCGGCCCGGAAACGGCCACGGAGGAAGACAAGCGCCTCGGCTATCCCTCGTTCGAGACCATGCTGAAGCGGCAGCCGGACTTCTTCATCGGCACGGGCGACATCGTCTATTACGACCACCCACTGCGAATGGCCACTACCATTCCGCAACTGCGCCAGTGCTGGCACGAGCAGTT
>JANOKL010000159.1:0-6719 GCA_031419215.1 Luteolibacter sp.
CTCCCGCAGCAGCCGCCGAATGGCTCGCGGGCATCGCCGAGAATGGACGCCTGGTGCTATTCGCAAGCGACAACCCCGAAGACGTCACCGTGGTCCAAGTGAAGGGCCTTCGGGTGGACGAAGCGCTGCTCGGGCTCGACCTGCGTCCTGCCACCGGAGAACTTTACGCCCTCGGCAGTTCAAGCCGGCTTTACAAGATCGACTGGCAGAGCGGCCAAGCCACCCCGGTCGGCAGTGCTCCTTTCGCGACTCTCCTCGCTGGCAAGAACTTCGCGTTCGACTTCAATCCGGTCGTGGACCGCATCCGCATCATCAGCGATAGCGGCCAGAATCTCCGGGCCAATCCCGACACGGGAGCCATCGCCGCGGTGGATTCGAGCTTGGCCTACGCCGCTGCGGATTCCGGCTTTGGCAGCGTTCCCGCGGTGAGTGCCGCCGCCTACACCAACAGCGACAACGACCCTACCACTGGCACCACCCTCTACGACATCGACACCGCGCGCGACGTGCTGGTCATCCAGAATCCGCCGAATGCCGGCACACTCAATACGGTGGGCGCCCTGGGGGTGGATGTCACCGGGATCGCAGGCTTCGATATCGCAGTCAGCACCGGAACCGCCTTCGCCAGCCTGATCGTCACCGAAGGAAACGAGAAGTCGCAGCGGGCCGCCCTCTACTCCATCGACCTTGCCACCGGAGCGGCGACGGGCCTTGGCAAGATCGGCGGTCCCAAGCCGCTTACCTCGCTCACCGCGCTCGGTCCGGTTGAGGAGTGATCCCCGGTACCGACTTTCAACCCCCGGAACATTCAGCCGGAGCCACCAGGCTCCGGCTTCTCCGCGTCGGCCTCTAAGCGTGGTTCGAACCGATGTCCTCGGCTCGAACCCGGGGCCGACAGCGTGAAGCGCTTCAAGTTCTTCAACGCCCAGGACGCGATCGACTGGACCGCGGACAAGCTCCAGGGCGTTTACGAAATCCGCGCCTTCGTCGAAGCCAAGACCGTCTGGCATCCGATCGGGGCGTTAGGGAGAAAATTCGAAACTGGCCTACTGCGCCGCTCGGGCGTTCCGGACAGGTTTTGCCAATGCTTTGAACACTTGATTTTCGGGACTGACCCCGGCCATGAACACTTGATTTTCGGGACTGACCCCGGCCAGGTCGAGGACCCGGCTTTCCGGCCACGAATCCGGAAGGGTGAAGAGGGAGAGGTGGCCGCGGCGGTTGGCGACGACCAGCCGGCGTTCTCCGATGAAATCAAGACCGTGTGGCAGGTTCAGGCTCTTGGAGCGGATCTCGACGTGATCGTGGATCCGGATCACCGGCCGCGCCGCCGAGCGATCCACCTCGAGGTTGAGGATCAGGCAAACATTCTTCACGTATCCGGCGAGAACCAGCCGACGTTGGTCCGGAGAAAAGCGGATGTCCTCAGTGCGGCCGATGCGGGAAAGCGCCTCCAGCACCTCATCGGAGGCGACGATGCTAAGACCCGCGCCTGCTATTTCGATGCCATCAAGCTCCATGCCGAACATCTACAGGGCGCGGATCAGAAAGTTTCCATCAACCTGTGGTCCGGAGGCCGGAGGAGATGGCGTTGATCGAGAGGAGGAGGTCGGGAAGCAGCGAGTCGGCATCGTGCTGGCGGTCGGCGGCGAGGAGTCCCATTTCCGGGGCTCTTATGTTTACCACAGCATCCGTATTGCTGAATGTGAATACGCGAGGACCGACCCCCGCCAGACGACCCCCGCCAGACCCCCGCCAGGGGGCAAGGGAGCTATGAAATATCATCCTCGTTAATAATTTCAATTTCTTCATTGGCTAATTTTTCATCCTTTGCTAATGAATCCAAACTAAATAAATCTGAAATCAAGATCCTCAGAAGCTCTGATTTTTCATTTTTAGGAATTTTTGAATGTGTAAATCCGTCTAAGATTCCATCGTAAAAAATCATCATCATCCAAATGATACATTTATTATCTGGGTGTATATTTCTATCCGAATATTCTGATATTTGTTCACTTGCGAAAAACGGCAATGCTGAACTTGATTCATCCTTCGGATCAGTCCAAGCACATAGCACTCCTGGAGCTTCCTGTGGATCCCAGTTGGGGAAGGGGATATCGTGCGTCATCGCTACTTCTGCTGACAGCATCTCAAATTTGAGAGCCAAACGTCTCCATTTCCTCCTGCCTATGTGAGAAATCAGCATTCCTCGTTTGGCCCAGAGCAAAATCATAATAATTGCGGCAGTAACCCGTAATGCCGGAATTGGCTCAACAACCCGAATTTCAATCACTGGAGCTTGAGACCGTGAGAAAATTAAAGTCCAACAATCTTCGAAATTCGCACCTCTGCGGTATCTAAAATCAGAAGAGCCTTCTGTGATAGCGGAGAAAACTTCTGTTATTTCCACGCTCTCAATAATCGACCTAGGCGCCTGCTCGATAATTAATGCTAATGTAACAATATCTTGAACTCTGGGTGTTGTCCGTGAACAGGCATCAGCCCTAGATTTCAAGAAATCAAAATAGACCTTCTTAGATGGCGTTGAATCAATCCTTTTGCATATTATTGATATTGACGCAATGGTGTCAATGACTGTATTCCGTTCAAGCGGGGTGTCAAACATCAAACACACATCGATAGAGATCCTATTTAGATCCACTAATTTTAAAATTTCTATGTCTGATCGCGCCAAGCTTTTTAATAGATCCAAGGCATATTCTCCAAAGCCATAAGAAATTAGTCCGCGCCAAGCTTCCTCAAAACAAGCTAGTGCTTCATTGAAAAATCCTCCTTTGCAATATTGCCTTATAGCCCTAGAAAATCGACGGCGACATGAGTTGGGAACACCAGCTTGAAGCCATGCATCTGCCGCTCGTTCAAAACTCTTTCCGGACTGCATCAATTTTCCGATCTTTTTATATCGTCGGCCTTGATCATCTTCTGTAGCACCTTCACGATATCTATCACCGATTTCTCTCCAAAGTATTAGAGCTTCATCTGCAATTCGGATTCCGCCTTCTATATCATTCTCATCTTCCATTATTGACGCTATAAGCTCTTTGCCCATAGCGAGATGGTGCTTCGATCCACGCTTCTTCCCCATCTCAATTAATGTCTCATAACATGTGCGTGCTTTGCCATACAGTTTTTGGTCACGGTATACATTCCCCAAATTACCTGTATTAATGGCTTCGACAGTCCAGATTCCGAGGCTTCTTGCCAAAGCAATTCCCTTTAGGCAGACTCTCTCAGCGATCTCGAATTTTTCTTCTCTTCGATAAAATATTGTCATGCCATTGTATGCCGCCACTCGAAGTCGTGGAGAATTTAATTCCTTTGAGAGATTGATTAGTTTCTTGAATGTTAGTATTTGATTTTCACGATCATACATTGCAATATAGTAACCCTGCATATTCAATACCGCAACAGCAACACCCCAGCGATCTCCCAACTCTTCGAAAAGCATTTCTGCTTTTTTACACGACTCGTAACAAGAAGCCAAACGTCCCCTGCGAATATAAATGTAAGCCAAATTAACCCTAACCGTGGCTTCTGCTTGTGAAAGACCTTCGGAATTGCATTCCTCGGCTAGGGACGTCAAAATAAGTTCGGCTTCATCGCCTCGATCTACCTCAAGCAAAAATACGGATTTTGACATTCGAGCAGCCCGAACTGCTTCCTTTGCCTTGCTCCGTAGAAGCATCTTTTCAGCCAAATTTGCGGACAGCAGAGCACTCGGGATATTTCTAGTATGCTGCTTTAGATCTGCTGACTGATGAAGTGCTAAACCGATCACGACCCAGTCGCGTCGTTTTCTAGCCAATCGAATCGCTGAAGCCAAGACTTCACGAGCAATTAGAAACCGGCCTGTCACATCGGCCCAAGCAGCGGCGCGAAGCAGTTCATCTTCTACTGTATCAGCGTCTCCAGCTCGGACGGAGTGGATAACTCGCAGAATAATATCTGTATTTTCAGAAAATATTTGTGCAAGGGTTTTGTGAATACTTTCATCAAGATTGTTGTTCTTTAATTGGACGCAAATAAAGTCCCGAAAAGCTGGGTGGAATATACGCCAATTATTATTTGCTGATGACACTAGATTGCCAAGAGTTTCTAGCTCATCCTGAGACGCTATCGGGCTAATGTGAGATTCTCGATAATGTGTTAGTGAGGCGGCTATCCTAATGGAAGACAAAGGCACTTCGCTTAGCGCAAGTAAAGCAAGTACTTCTTTTTGAGGCGATGAAAGCGAACGCCACATGGTTGAATGAAATCCATGTAGAGAGGTTGGAGGTTCAAGTCGTGGAGATTCGCTATAATAGCGCAGGTATAGAGGATTTCCTTGGGATCTTTGTATTGCGGTCTGCGCTTGAATTGACGATTCAGAAACTGACTTATTTATATATTGATTCGACTCATCATCAGTAAACCCTCCGCATTCTATTGTGTCGAAATCATTCAAGAATGCCGACATAATTACTCTGCCGGCAAAAACTATAAGACCCGGACCAGCGGGCAAGGTGGAAAGATTTTGAGCTACATCTGGTGATTGATCAACATCATCAATCAGTAAAGTATAGGACCCTTTCAATAATGACGCCTCGCATGCATCTCTCGCCACGCTGGATGATGTGTATCGTAATGGCTCCTCCCCACACAAAACCCTTAGCTGATTTGCGACATACGACAGAGAGCTAAGAACAGACTGATTTCTCAGAGATAAGTATATAGAGTTTGATTGGTACTTCGAGATTTGATATAGCGATACCGTTTTCCCCATCCCAGGGCTACCCGAGATAAATATTTTTTGGCTTGTATTTAGCAGTGGCCGAATCTTTGTCTCGAAAAAATTCGTAGCGATCAGGCTATTTTTCTCGAGATCAATCGATAGTTGAAGAAGGTTGTTTTGAGGCTCGGGTTCGTGAACTGACTCATTAGATAGAAATCGTTCCGTTAAGCAAATGGCAATCGCCGCACGAACCCGATTGACCAAGTCTTGGGTTTTTAGAAATCGATTATATGATACCCCTGATGTCGATATTGTCGCTATTAAATCGTCCAGCTTTTCATCTCTAGGCTCATTCGTATCCTTGATGAAGACGATCCTAGGTATTTTGCTAGATAGATTCCATTCGTCGTGGATGCCGGAAATGTCCATACCGCCTTCGCTATCAATCCAACCATACCCGCTTCCATATATGCCGATAAATATATCGCTCCCAGCAATATAGGCTGAGTACAAGGTTCTTGGTGGATGCTCGCTAGGATATTCTTCGAAATAAATGGGAGTAAGTCCCATTTTTTCGATCATTTGAACAAGTTTTTTTCGCTCCTCAAGAAACTCAGGGATCCGACTACTTAAAAATACTCTTACTCGTCGGTCTGGCGTTAGAATGTTTGAATTCATCGTAGGAGCCCAAGGGTTTCGAGGGTATTTAAAAGGCCGATATCTACATTTCTTTGGGGGGCTATCTGCTTGAAAAGATAGCTCATATCTTCAGCGATCTGATTCTCGAGTTCACCAAGGAGGAAGTTTTTATCCAGAGGAATACGATTCGAGGCTGGCTCCGATGATGAAATTAACATTCGATACACTTCGTCAAAATCGGTCGAATCATTTGGGCTCCTCGCATCTGGGAACCATTCGGATGCGACGATGTTACATGCGGCTTGCAAAATCTGCCATCCCTCATAAGTATTAGCAAGAATTTTTGATGCGGACTTGAAGCTCACGTTGTGTTGCAATCGAGCCATCGTTACCGCAAAATGTCGTTTAAGTCTTGCTGTTCTCAACTTCATTATTGCCTTTGGATTAATGGGCATTTCTTGCGGTTTGAAATCCTCATTGGTGAAAGAAATTAATTCTTCAACTGTTCCTTTATTTATGGTTTCCTTGTCGATGAATTGAGTGTTTTTCTTTAGGAATCCGCTGTTGGTAAATATTTTATTGTTCGTGGCAGGCGCAAAATAGATTGGTGCGTGTCGTGACATTTCCATTATTTCACGAAACTGTGGGGAGGTTTGAAATGTTTTGCCAGCTGTGAAGTTTGAGAAAATAATGGAATAGTTATCCTTCGTGGTTTCGTCCAATAATCGGTCAATGGTGTTTCTGAAATTTTGAGACAACCTCAGTGAGTAGCTATTAGTATTCTTGTCTTCAATGAACGTTACATCAAAGCCTTCCCCAGAGCCCGGCACGAAGTCGCATGATTTTATGAGGTCAAAAAGGGCTTTGCCATATTCTGGAACTTCAAAAACAAGTCCAACACCTAAAGCATTAGACGTTGAAGTATCCTGGTTTAGGGGGAAATACCCAATTCCAACACAACGGGCCTTCTCCCAAATCTCCAGGAACGCGAGGTTTGCGAGCAGCATGAATTTAGGAAAAGCACCATAGTCCATTCCTTTGAATGAATTTTCTTCGAGGTCGCGGCGCTTCGATTCAGACATTTTCTGAACTATGCAGAACTCACCTCTACGGTCACGCCTTTTCAGGGGCGGAGCAGTCCAAGATTTTGGTGTGTTCGAGTCTCCCGTCGGTGAAAAGGGTCCGGTGAAAAGGGTCTGAAAAGTCTGAAAAGGGTCGGTTCTCGCGGACTCACATCGAGAGAGCTGTCTTAGCCGAAAGCAACTCTTCCGGCGCCGGGCTCGGATCCATTCCAGAGCCATAGGCTCAGCCGGTGGTGCGGAGGCCGGAGGCGATGGCGTTGATGGAG
>JANOKL010000160.1:0-3682 GCA_031419215.1 Luteolibacter sp.
GATGGCTGGCTGACTGCATTGGGAGCAGAGGTGGTGATCGAGGAAATCAAACCCGGCCGGCCGAACCTGATCGCACGCTTCGCTCCGCTGGATGGCCGACCGCGGGTGATGTTCGGTCCACACCTCGACACCGTTGGCGTCGGCGGAATGACCATTGATCCGTTCGCCGCCGAGATCCGCGACGGGCGGATGTGGGGTCGCGGCACGTCCGACACCAAGGGCCCGATGGCAGCCATGCTTTGGGCGCTGCATGAATGTCGTGAGCAGCTCACCAATGCTTCAGTTGCCCTCGATTTCGTGGCCTTCATGGGCGAGGAATCGGGCCAGTGGGGCTCGAAGGATTTCGCGAAAAAGCACGGCAAGGACTACTCCTTCGCGCTGGTCGGCGAGCCGACGTCGATGCAGGTCGTGCATGTGACGAAAGGCTCGCTGTGGGCCACCCTTCGCGCCACTGGAAAGGCCGCGCACAGCTCGCAGCCGGAGCGTGGCGAAAACGCGATCATGAAGCTGGCCCGGGCACTGGATCAGCTCGATGCCGAACTGGTTCCGAAGCTGGCAAACTACACTCACCCGGTGCTTGGTCGCAGCACGATGAACGTCGGCGTCATCCGTGGTGGCTCACGCCCAAACATCGTGCCGGATCTGGCCGAGGCGGAGATCGACATCCGAATCACCCCTGCCCTGGCGTCATCGGGTGGCGCACTGGCGCTTCTAACAGAAATGATCGCGGGACTTGGTTTGCCGCTGGAAATCGTCAATCCTCACGAAAATCCACCGATGGAAACCGACTCCGGGCATTCCATGATCCAGGCCTTGCTCGCGACAGATTCGGCGTGCGGACTGGCTGGTGCGCCGTGGTTTTCCGATGCTGCCCACCTTTCCCACGGAGGAGTCTCGAGCATCTGCATTGGACCGGGATCGATCGATCAGGCCCACACCGCCAATGAGTTCATCGACCTCGCCGAACTCGAAGCCGGTGCGGAGTTTTTCACGAAGTTCGTGCGCGGGCTTTGCTGAGCCTACACCTTCGCATCCAACCAGCGTCCACGGAAGTGGAGCCATGAAAACGCGATCGACTGGGTGAAGAGATCCAGCCCGAGGACGATCCAGACCTGAGTCAGCGAGATGCCGCCGTGGTTGAAGAACCACCATAGGACACCGACGCGGTAGAAGAACATGCTGCCGAAGGACCAGCGCATGACGGCATTGGTGGCCCCGGCTCCGCGCATGGAGGTTTTCAGAATGATGCAGGTGGCGAAGAACGGTTGGGTGAAGGCGGAGACGATCAGCAACGGCGCGGAAAGATGCGCGTGCAGCTCGCTGCCCGGGGCCATGAACTCGATGAGCTGGGAGCGAAAAAAGACAAACGAGAGCCCGATCAGACTCATCAGTACGACGCCCATTTTCCAACAAAGCCGCGCCGCCTTCACCGCCATCTCCTTCGAGCCTGCGCCGAGGTATTGACCGACCAAAGCGGCGGAAGCGGTGGCGATGGCAAAGCCCGGCAGGAAGCTCATCGACTCCACCCGGATCGCCAGGAAATGGGCGCCGAGAGAGCCCTCGTAATTCAGGTTTGCGATGATGTGGATGCCGTAGGCGTGGATCAGCCACATGACGAGGATCTCCAGGGACTGCGGCGCGCCGACTTTCAGGATGCGCTTCATCGTCAGCCAGCTCGGAGACAGGGAGATGCGCGACCAGCGGAGGCCTTCGCTGCGACCATGACCGAGCATCAGCACGGCGGTAAGACAGCCCGCGATCCAGCCACAAACGGTGCCAGCCGCGATGCCGGCGATACCATGACCGCCAAAGGGCGCGGGGCCGAAGACGAGCAGCGAACTCATCAGCATGTTGACCACATTCACCACTACCATCGAGAAGAAGGGCGTGCGCGTATCCCCCGCTCCACGCAGGGCGGCATTCACGGCAAACATCGCGCCGCTGAATGGACCGGAAAACGCGAGCACCTTGAGAAACTTCGTCGCCTGCACTCCCGCCTCCGGAGTCAGGCCGATCTTTTCAATCAGCAGCGGAATACCCGAATACAGCACGCCGAAGGAAACCAGCCCCGCCAGGATCCCGAGCCACACGCCTTGACCGAGTCCACGATTCGCCAATGCATGATCGCGGGCTCCGGTCGCACGGGCCACGAGCGCCATCACGCCAGTGGCGACGGCCCCCTGGAGGATGTTGAAAAACCACCCGACATAACCACCGAGGCCCATTGCATCGAGAATGGCGATCCGCTCCGCGCCCTCCGCCATGCGTCCGGAAATGAAGAGATCGGTCAGGCCGACGAAGAAGGCCAGCACCTGCTCCAGCAGCGGCCACATTGCGAGGATGACCACCTGCTGCATCAGGGAAAGGCCCGCGAGCCGACCGCCGAGCTGCCCATTAGGCAACTCCCCGCCATCCGCCTCCTCGATCACTCCCGACTTCGACATACTCAACCTGCCCGAGGTAAGGGCTGGCCGGACCACGATCCAACAAATTCGTCCACCCTGCGTGGAATCCGTCATTGGCTCGCGGGCAGACCAGCATTAACATCTCCACGTGAACCCCGACGAGGCGACTCCCGATCACTCCATCGACCTGCACGGACAGCTGCTCCTGGCTGACCCGACCCTGCGAGAGGGTCTGTTCTGCCGCTCGGTGGTACTGTTGGCGGAACACTCGGCCACGGATGGGGCCTTCGGTCTGGTCCTGAATCACCCCACCGGCCATGTCGTCGGCGATCTGCTGAAAGACGATACCTTTCTGCCGCTGCGAAAAATCGAGGTCCATCAGGGCGGCCCGGTCGCGCAGGAACAGCTCACGTTTTCCGCCTTCTGGTGGAATCACGAGAAAGGCTCGCTGCGCTGGTCGATCCGGATCTCCGCCGAGGACGCCATCGCCCACAGCCAACGCCCCGGCACCCTGGTGCGGGCCTTCATCGGGTATTCGGGCTGGAGTCCGGGGCAGTTGGAAAACGAGCTGCGGAGTCATTCCTGGATCACCACCAAGCCAGATCCCACCCTCCTCGGAAAGACCCACGACAAGGCCCTGTGGGCGGACGTGCTGCGCGACCTTTCGCCCTTCCACCGCATCCTCGCCGAGGCCCCGGAAGATCCATTCATGAATTGATCGGACGTTCAGAGGTCTTCTCGGAGTGAGTGGGTCTTCCTGAGAAAAACAGGATGGAATGCCGGCAAACGCGCACCTCTATCGACTGGTTGACGGAAACTCGCGACCGCTCCATATCAGACAGGCTGACGATGATCACTCCCATGAAACTTCTCGCCCTGCTTCTCCCATTCATCCTTGCCCCCAGCTTTCTCCAAGCCAAGGAAACCGCGGATCCCCTGGTCTCCGGATTCTTCAAAAAGCTGAAATCCGGCGAGAAATGCAGCGTCGTCGTTTATGGCACCAGCCTCACCCAGGGAGGCGCATGGGCGGTGGCCATGAAGAATTGGTTCGATCAGAAAAGCCCCGGCAAGGTCAGCTTCAACAATGGTGGCGGAACCGGACAGAATTCGGATTGGGGAGTGGCGAACCTCAAGACCAAGGTGCTCAAGCACCAACCGGATCTCGTCCTCATCGAGTTCTCCTACAACGACGCACATGAAAAATTCAAACTGCCTGTCGCCAAGGGAAAGAGCAATCTGGACGATGTATAACATAACGGATTGGTTTCGTGGCATAG
>JANOKL010000161.1:0-16328 GCA_031419215.1 Luteolibacter sp.
GTCAGGCCATCGCCTACGCCTACGCCCTGCGCGAGGCCAAGGCCGGCTGGACCCCCGAGCTGCGGAAAACCTTCTTCGGCTGGTTCCCACGCACCGCCAAATGGAGCGGCGGCAACAGCTTCAAGGGCTTCCTCAACAACATCCGCAACGAGGCTCTCACCAACTGCGTCACGGATGCCGCCGAGCGCACTGCACTCGACGCGCTTTCCAAGCAGCCGGCACCGGCCGCGCCCGTCAACATGGTCATGCCGAAGGGCCCCGGGAAAGACTACTCGGTCGATGAGGTCGTCGCCCTTGCCCAAGATGGATTGAAAGGCCGCAACTTCGCCCAGGGCAAGGCGATGTTCACTTCGCAGCTCTGCATCAACTGCCACCACTTTGGCGGCGACGGCGGCAACAGCGGGCCCGACCTCACCGGTTCCGGCAGCCGCTACAGCGTCCGCGATCTGGCGGAAAACATCATCGAGCCCTCCAAGGTCATCAGCGACCAGTATCCGACCGAGCAGCTCACCCTCAAGGACGGCAGTGTCGTCGTCGGCCGCGTCGTCGTTGAGGAAAATGGCAAGCTCTTCGTCATGAGCAGCGCCCTCGCCCCGGATGCGCTCACCACGGTCGATGAAACCAACGTCAAATCCCGCCAGCCGTTCAACGTCTCGATGATGCCGCCCGGCATGATCAACGCCCTGAACAAGGACGAACTCCTCGACCTCTTCGCCTACATCCTCTCCGGAGGAAATCCGAAGGACGCGCGGTTCTGAATCATCTTGGAACTTCTTCACCGGAAAGCGGTTTCATGGTCACTCATGAAACCGCTTTTTATTGTCTCCATCGGTCTGACGCTCTCCCTCTCCAGCCAGGCTCAACAAGCTCCGGCAGGGGCCGCCCGGCAGTTTCAGCAGCTTGACCGCGACCACGACGGGAAGATCAGCAAGGAGGAACTGCCGGAGGCTCTGAGGCCGAATTTCGAACGCGTCGATGCCAACCACGATGGAGGCATTTCAAGTGAGGAGCATCTGGCGGTCGTCGGAAACCGGAAGAACGCCGGACCGGCTCAGGTGCCGGAGGGAATCGAGATCCTCCGTGATCTGACCTATGCCGACACGGACAATGCCCGCCAGAAACTCGATCTCTTTCTGCCAAAGGCCCGCAAGCCCGGGACTCCTCTGCCGATCATCGTCTTCATCCACGGCGGCGGCTGGCAGGGTGGCGACAAAGCCTCGGGACAGGGAAACCTTTCGCGCTTCGTCCAGAGCGGCGACTACGCGGGCATCTCGATCGGCTACCGCCTGACCAACGAGGCCCAGTGGCCGGCACAGATCCACGACTGCAAGGCCGCCATCCGCTGGATCAAGGCCCACGCCAAGGAGCACGGACTCGATGCCGGAAAGATCGCCGTCTGGGGCACCTCGGCCGGGGGGCATCTCGTCTCGATGCTTGGCACCAGCGGCGATGTGAAGGAACTCGAAGGCACGCTTGGAAAGAATCTCGATCAGGACAGCAAAGTCACCTGTGTGGTGAATTTTTTCGGCCCCGAGGACTTCCTCACGATGGTCAAGCAGCCGAGCACGATCGACCGTACGAAGGGAAGCGATTTCCCCGAAGCCAAACTACTGGGCGGCCCGGTATCCGAGCGCGAGGCGATCGCCAAAGAAGCCTCGCCGGTGACCCACATCTCGAAGGGCGATGCTCCCTTCTTCACCGCCCACGGCACCAAGGATCCGCTGGTCCCCTACGCCCAAGCCGAGGAGCTCCACGCCGCGCTTCAAAAAGCCGGTGTCCCGTCCCTACTCCAAGAAATGACCAACGGCGGCCATGGCTTCAGGAGCCCGATGCTCGACGAACGCATCAAACAGTTCCTCGACCTCCACCTGCGCGGCATCAAGTCCGACATTAAGGCGACACCGATCCCTGTCGGGGCTCCTTGAGTGTTGTTGCCCGAGATCATCGGTTGCAGCGGCATGGGCTCCGCCCGTTGTTTTCCTTGTCTCATCGGCACTGAAGGACAGGATGGGTGTGAATCATGAAAAAACTTATCCTCCCGGGCTCAATCGCCGTGATTTGCTGGCTGGCTTTCACCATCATGCCGCGCGCACAGGTCGGGACACCGGAATTCGATCCACTCGGCGAGCACAACAACCTTCCAAAGCTCATCCAAGTCCAAGTCGAGTTCATCGAGGTTTCGCATGAGCAGTTCACCGGGCTGATGGCCAGCCCCAGGGGCTCCACCAACGACGGAGAACTCCGCAAGCAGGTCGCGCAACTCGTCAAGGAGGGTAAGGGAACCATCGTTGAAACCATGATGTGCACCGCCCGCAGCGGCCAGAGGGCGACTTCGGAATCGATCAAGGAGCATATCTACGCCACTGAATATGAGCCGCCCACCTTGGAAATGTCTGTCGGCGCGGATGGAGTACCTCCCAAGGCGGACCACCGGGAGCCCGCCACTGCGCCAACGCCCACCGCTTTTGAAACCCGCAATGTTGGCTCAACTCTGGAGATCGAGCCGACCTTGGGCGAGGACGACAGGACCATCGACCTGCGATTCATGCCAGAGATCGTCCACCATGTGGGTGACGAGATCTTGTCGGAGTGGAAGGATGAGCACGGCACTGTCCCGATCAAAATGCCGAAGTTCTACTCGATCCGGCTCAACACCAGCGTCGTGCTGATCAATGGCCAGTGTCTGATGGCGGGAGCACTTTCCCAGAAGGACAAGGATGGCCTGCCGGACTTGTCCCGCAAGTTGATGGTTTTCGTGAGGGCGGATGTCCTCACGGCTGGCCACTAACGCATCATTGCCATGCGATTCTTCTCCATCGTTTCAGGATTCGCATTTGCCCTGCTGCTGGCTTCTCCATGTCATGCGCAGTCTCCGCGCATGATCGTCCGCGGGCAGGATGGCTCGGTGAAATTGCTCCAGCTTGAGCAGGCGGACGTGTCCGTGAGCTTTGTCAGCGACATCGCCGAAACCGTGCTCGAACTCCGCTATCGCAATGACGGTGACCGTGCAGTTGAAGCTGAATTCTCCTTGCCGCTGCCGGAAGGCTCGACGGTTTCCAGTTACGCTCTAGAGGTGAACGGCCAACTCCGCAATGGCGTCGCCGTGGAAAAGGCCCGGGCGAGACTTGCCTACGAGACGGTCAAACGTCGCCTGATCGATCCGGGCATCGTCGAACGCCAAGCCGGAAACGTCTACCGCACCCAAGTTTATCCAGTACCGGCCAAGGGCACCAAACGCCTGCGCATCAGCTATCGTGAAACCCTGCAATCCGGCCCACAGGCCGCGGTTTATTCGCTGCCCTTTGATTTCCCCGATCCGCTGAACGCCTTCTCTTGCAAATTAAGCGGCACCGCCGGAACGATCAAAATCATCGATGCTGCCGGTCTCGAATTCACTGGCGCGGGATCCGGCGAACTCAAGGCGGAGCGCGACCATTCGAAACCAGCGGGTACCCTCAAGGTCACAATCACTCGCCCGGACGGACCGGAAATGCACATTGGAAGCGATCCCCAACCCGCTTTCCTTCTCAGCGATCGCGCCCCGGAAATCGCCCCTCGTTCCCGGACCGCGCCCCGCACTGTAATGCTGGTGTGGGATGCCTCGCTGTCCGGTCGCAGCCGCGATCATGCGAAGGAGTTCGCGTTTCTCGATGCCTGGTTCACCAAGCTCGGCAAGACCCAGGTCCGCCTGCACCTGCTCCGCGACCGATTGGAGGATGGTGGGGAATTCGAAGTCCGGAATGGCAAGTGGCCGAAGCTCAAGCAGGCCCTCCAACAGATCGACTACGATGGAGCGACCGGATTGTCGCAACTCTCATTCGCTGCCGGGGACGCCGATCTTGTGGTATATGTCGGAGACGGCATCAACACCCTTGGCGTTGGTCCTCCTTCCGCAGCGATTTCTCTAACAGCCGTTGTTTCCAGTGCTGCTGCTGCGTCGAAGCCCTTCCTGCTCGCCGCCCGTTCGTCAGGTGGATCGGTGGTCGATCTCACGAGGGACGCGCAGTCGGAAGCCTTGCTCAAACTCACCACACAGCCGCTCCGGCTGATCTCCGTCCAAGGTGACGATCTCGGTGAAACCTCCGCCGATCACGATCTCACCCCCGGTCAGTCAGTCCACGTTTCCGGCACCCTTCGCCAGGCCCGCGCGGGGAAGCTGGTGCTGAACTACGGCTACGGCAGCGACATCGCCGTGACCCGTGAGGTAAGTTACCAGACTGGAACTGGGCCGGATCTCATGCTCGGCCAACTCGGTGCCCAACGCACGCTCGTCAATCTCGAACAGCAAGCTCATCCGGATCGAGCCCGCATCATCGCCCACTGCAAGCGCTTCGGACTCGTCAGTGATTTCACCTCGCTGATCGTGCTGGAGCGTCTGGAGGACTACGCCGAGCATCGCATTCCCCCTCCCGAGCCGGAACTCCTGGCCGACTACGAGAAGCTCGTCGGTGCGGACCTGAAAAGAGAGGCCGCAGATCTCGGCGGTCTGGCTTCAAGCTGGTCATCGAGACTCCGGTGGTTGAAACGGAATTTTCCGGGCTACGAGGCGATGCTTTTTCCAAGGATGCGTCAGGTTGGGATCTGGAAGGCTGCGATCGAAAAGCAGTTCGCCCCCGCACAGCTCGACGCGACGGCCTTCGGAGCGGTGGCCGGCTGGCTGGGAAAGGCTTCAGAGCTGATTCAAGCCAAGCCCGGCATCAAGACCCGAGAGGACTATGACACGTGGCGTGGCAGCATCGCTGAATTGCAGACTGCTGGCGGGAAACTGGCCGACACGCCCCTTCATTCGCCTGCTCCCGGCCAACCGCTGGTGGTTTCCGTGCGCGGCCTTGTGATCTCACCCGGCGTGGTCACTGCGGATTCCAGCCTGACCCTTCGCCAGGCGATCGGCAAGGCTGGCGGCCTGCACCCCAGCGGATCCTGGGACCAGATCGCCCTCTACCGGAACGCCCGGAAGACCGTCTACAACACTCTGAGCAAGCTGTATCAGGATGTCCCTCTCTTTCCAGGAGACATGGTGGTTGCGACTCAGCCGGAATCTTCCGCTGGGCCGTTCATGGACTTCTTCGCCGCTGCCCCGACGGAATCCGACCCGAAAACAGAGGGACCCATTCGCGAACAAAGTGATGGAGCAGGAGCTAGAGGCGAAGGGCCCATCCGCGAGCAAAACGACCTCTCTTTCGGCGATCCTGCCACGTTGGGACTAGGTGCAGGCGGCGGAGCGGCGGATCCCATCGCTTCACCGGGTCTACAGTCAACTCCCGTCGCCATCCTGGCTGGCGAGGAAGTCGCGTTGGTCCCGGCCGATCTAGCCGCCTTTGAAGCAGCCCTCGTCACAGGCAAGGACCCCGTTGCCAGCTATCTGAAACTGAGGGGCATGGATCTACATCCGCCGGAATTCCAGCTCGCCGTCGCCCGCATCCTGTTTGCCCATCAGCAACCGGCACTCGCCCGCAGGGTCCTTTCGAATCTTGTCGAGTTAAGGCCTGGCGACGTCTCCGCGCTGCGGAGTTACGCTTTCTGGCTGGCTGAATTCAAGCAAGCGGAAGCGGCTGAGGAAGTGCTGGAGGGGCTTCACAAGCGCGATCCCGGATCGCTGGACATCGCGCTCGATCTTGCCTCCCTGCGCACGCTGCGGGGAAATTCCGCCAAAGCGGCAGAGGCTCTTTCCATCAGCTTGGAAAGCCCGCCAACAGGAATGGGCGAACTCGCCGCCGTCGCTCTTGCGGAATACAATGCCCTGCCCGCGCAGGACAGGACACATCGCCCGGAGTGGCACCGGGGGGATTTTGTTCAGAATCCCGAGGCCGATCTCCGAATCGCTCTAGCCTCCACAAGGGGTGAGGGCAGACTAGATTTCAAAATCGAAGAGCCAGGAGACTTCACCACCTCACCCTACTCACCCAGTCCTTGCGGAGGCAGAGCAACAGCTCACCAGGGTGGAGGCGAATACCTGATCCGTCACGCGGTCCCAGGAAAGTATCGCATCACCTGCAAAAGCCCCCAAACTACCACGTTGCGCGCCGTCATCCATACCCGCTGGGGCTACCCGGATCATCAGGCGAAAGTCGTGACCCTGTGGCTCTGGCCGAATGAGCATCAACTGATCGGAGAAGTTGAATTTGAGTTTCAGCCAGCCGGAAACTAGGCTCCGCCCGACCATGTCCGTTGAGTTCAAAGATTACTACACCACCCTCGGTGTCGCCCGCGATGCCAGCGAGGCCGATATCAAGAAAGCCTTCCGGAAACTCGCGCGGAAGCACCACCCGGACGTCGCCACCGACAAGAAGGCGGCGGAAGAGAAGTTCAAGGAGATCAACGAGGCCCACGAGGTCCTGAGCGATCCCGAGAAGCGGAAAAAATATGACCAGCTCGGGGCCGACTGGCAGAACGCTGGGGCCTATCCGCGTGGCGGATACGGTGGCGGCGGGCCCGACTTCCAGTTCGGCGGCACCGGCTTCAGTGATTTCTTCGAGCAGTTCTTCAGCGGTGGCAGTCGGCAGGGCTTTCCCGGTCGAGGACCTGCGGCGAGATCACGGCGCGGTGGCGACGTCGAGGGCGACATCCTCGTCACGCTGGAGGAGGCGATGAACGGCACCATTCGACCGATCACGCTGCAATCGACCAACCCGCAAACCGGGGCGACCGAGAAGCAGACCTTCAAGGTCAAGATCCCTGCGGGCGTCACCGATGGCACCCGCATCCGCGTGGCAGGCCAGGGCCAGGCCGGAGTCGGAGGTGGAACTGCTGGGGATCTTTTCCTCAACGTCCGCCACTCCGCTCACCCCGAGTTCACCACCGATGGTGCGGACCTGATGCATGAACTCGACCTCGCCCCTTGGGAAGCGGTCCTCGGCGCGGAGATCTCGGTGCCCTCGCTCGATGGCTCCATCAAGCTCCGCATTCCCGCCGGGGCTGAGAACGGCCAGCAGCTGCGAGTCCGGGGAAGAGGCCTGCCGAAAGGAAAAGACGCACGCGGAGACTTCTACGTGACACTCAATCTCGTCCTGCCGGATTCCATCAACGACGACGAACGCGCGCTTTGGGAAAAGTTGAGAGACAGCTCCCACTTCAAGCCACGCTCCAATTCATGACCGCCATGATCCGTCCACTCCTTCTCCTCGGCTGCCTGCTGCTTCCTCTTCGGGCGGAAACTTCGCCGCTGAAACTCGTCGAGGCCGCGCGCAAACAGGTCGGCGTCACGACGATGTATGACCCGGCCTACGTGACCCTCGCCTTTCCGAATGGCGACGTCCCGATCGAACGCGGAGTCTGCACCGACGTCGTCATCCGCGCTTTCCGTGGCGGGCTTTCACAGGACCTCCAGAAGCTCGTCAACGAGGACATGCGCGGAGATTTCTCCGCCTATCCGAAGCAGTGGGGACTCGCGCGACCGGACAAGAACATCGACCACCGCCGCGTGCCGAACCTTCAAACGTACTTCAAGCGCAAGGGCTGGTCGCTCGCCCTCACGAAAGTCGCCGCCGACTACCTGCCCGGTGACATCGTCACCTGCACCGTCCCGCCAAACCTGCCGCACGTCATGATCGTCAGCGACAAAAAGGGCTCCGATCAAACGCCGCTGGTCCTCCACAACATCGGTCGCGGTGCGCAAGAGGAAGAGTGCCTGTTCACTTATCCCCTCACCGGGCATTACCGGGTGAAGTAGGCCCAGCAACCTTGCCAGACGGCTTATTTCCGCCTACTTTGAGTCATGGGCATCACCATTACACTCCCCGAAGAAGTGGCCCGCGTCCTCGGAAGCGGACAGGAGGAGCGCGAGCAGCGCGCCTGCGAAAGCATCGCGCTGGAACTGTATCGTGAGGGGAAGATTTCCCTGCGGACGATGGGTCGTCTGGCCGGTGTGGGAGATGATTACTGGGCGGCTGACGCCTTTCGTGCGCGTTTCGGTCTGCCAGTGAACGTCGGGGAGGAAGAGGGCGAAAGCGAGCAGACCTCGATCAATCTCCTCCTTGAATCATGATCCTGATCGTGGCGGACACCGGGCCTCTCAATTATCTGATTCAGATCGGCTGTGTGGATCTTCTTTCTGTGCTGGTTGAAACCGCTGTGCTTCCCGATTCCGTATTGCGCGAGCTGAAATCAGAAAATGCTCCTTTCAAGGTAAGGGAATGGGCAGAAAATCTGCCAACGTGGGTTGAGGTCAAGGCGGCGGGTTCCATGATGACTTTAAAGCCGGAGCTTTCTTATGCGGATTGCGAAGCGATTTCCTTGGCAAAGGAATTGAATGCCCTGCTGCTCATGGACGACCGAAGAGCAAGACGGGCCGCCACGGATCAGTCGGTCCGCACCCTCGGCACACTGGGCCTCCTTGAAGCCGCATCGGCCAAAGGATTGATCCAGCTTTCCATTGCGGTGGAGCGTCTGCGGGCAACCAACATGTTCATTTCCGATGACCTGATTGCCCAAGCGCTTCGACGCGATTCAGACCGGCGTGGAGTCTAGAGATACCGCGCGATCTGGAGGAGAATCAGTTTGCCAAACAAGCGGCCCGGCTGAGACAGCCGGAACACATTCAGGAGCCCGCAAGCTCGTGTTTCCGGATGCGGCTGAGAGTCTCCAGCTCTTGGAAGCCGAGGGCGGCGTGACGGGTGAAGAAGGAATCGAGAACCGTGAAGGCAGATTCCGCGAGAGCGAGGCGGGCGTCGAAGACCGATTGATCGGCATTGAGCAGGTCGGCCTCGGTCATGGCTTCGACGAGTTGCCGCTTTTTCCAGACTTTGGTTTGAATGAACCCCACCAGATCACCGAGGCAGTCGAGGGCGTAGCGGTGCTCGTCACTCGGCTGGTCTCTGACGATGAGGCCACAGACGAAGGCGTGGCAAAGTGGCGGGCGTCCGGTGGTGAGCTTGCAGCCGGTGCCGCCGAGGTAGCCGGACTTCGGATCGAAGGCCTGCCCGGCGCCATGCACGGCCAGCAGGAACGGACTGTCGAAGGCCTCCCGGCAGATGCCCACGCGACAGCAGGGAGTTTTACAAACCCCGCAATAGGGAGCGCAGATGCCCTGCATCAGCCCACTGACCTTCAACTCGAATGAACGGTAAGTCTGGAGCGTCGAGTTGAATTCGGATGCAGTGATGGCCTTGGTCTTTGGGTTGGGGGCACCAATGACTGCTGATTCCCATGGAATTTAAAGAGGAAACGCCGTAAAAGCTGATCGGGTAACGAGCTTCCTCGAAGTTCTGCCACTTCGACTTTCCCTGAACCCAACCGTCATGAAAACCCTTCTCCTCCTCGCCTTCGTGGGCTCGGTTCTCACTGCCCGGGCGCAGACGATCGAATCCGGCAATCACTCGACCACCGGTTACGTGAAGGCCGATGGAACGATCGAGGACAGCAGTCATTCGACGAAGGGCTACATCAAGAAGGACGGCACGATCGAAAACGCCTCCCACTCGACCATCGGTTACATCAAGTCTGACGGGACTATCGAGAACAGCAGTCACGGCACGGTGGGCTATGTGAAAAAGGATTGCACGGTGGAGAACGCCTCCCATTCGACCATCGGCTACGTGAAAAGCGACGGCACGGTGGAAGGCCCATCACACTCCACCATCGGATACGCCCGGGGAGTGCCCCAGGAGTGGGCGGCAGTGGTGTTTTTCTTTTTCAAGTTCAAGTAACGACAATCCGAAATTGTGACCGCGGAAAAGCCCTCAAAAGATCCAAGGATTTTCACTCTCGCGGTTCATACTCTGCACAGGCCACGATATGGCCAACCTCCAAGACCCTCATCCACATGAAAGCACTTGCCCCATCCGCGCCTCGATTCCGTCTCTCCTCCGCCATGGTGCTCAGTTCCTTGATACTGGCCTGCACCGCACTCTCCGGTCATGCGGTGGCCGCCATGCTCGCTCCCGAAGACGGCGGACCCGCGGGGCCGAAGGATTGGCCCGCTGATCCGGCGAGCCACGTGGTCGTGATCAAACGTGAGGCCAAGGACGACAAGCAGACCGCGATGATCACGGCGGCGGAGGCGGCTCAGGCTTCGCAGGAGGCCTTGCGCAAGGAAGCGGCTCCGAAGGATAACGAAGCCAGCAATCAACCTGCCCTTCCGAAGGATGGAAACTTGTGGTGGTATCAGGAGCAGCTCGGCCTCCGCATTCCCTACGCCATCACCGGCGACGCGGTCACCTACTATTCGGGAATCGTGGCTGAATACGCGAAGAAAGGATTCAAGAGCTACGCCAAGCCTTCCAGCCGCCTCAACTATCAGGCCAGTGTCCAGTTCCACGAGGAATTCAAGCTCGATGGCAAAACCTTCAAGGGCGTCAACGTGGTCACCATGGAAATCACCTTCAGCGCGAATTTCACCGCCGAGGCCACCTCGGGATTGGGTTTCGAAAAGAAGAGGGTCGTGGTGCTCGACGCGGGAAACAAGGTGCTGCACCTCTCCGGCGACGGCCCGACCGAGGCGGCGATCCTGATGCTCTGAGGCAAGGGCGTGGATGCTTCGGGTTACAGCTTGTCGGCGAACAGGATGGCCCCCGTAATGCGTGGATGTTCGATGGCTTTCATGCACTCCTGCCGGTAACGGCTTGTCTCGGAATCGAGGTAGTCTCGCTGAAATGTCGTGGCTTGCGGGTGTTTCCGGACTGGACGCTGCCGGTGGTGGCCTTGTTTGGGGTGCTGCCGGATCTTTGCTCGCCGCACATCTCGTTGCTGGACCGCTTCGACAGTTGGTCGCACACGCTGCTGTTCCTGTTGGTGATCCTGCCATTTTGCGCAGGGATGACGTGGTGGTTTCCAAAAGGGACTCGCCTGAGGGTGGTAGTGGCTGCCTGGGTCGCCGCCGCGCTGCATCTGGCGGCGGACGTGGTTTCAGGAGGCATCACCTGGCTGCATCCCTGGTCCGAGAAGCCGATCGGCGACTACCATGTCCAGCCGGAGAACTGGCTGTTCTTCGATGCGGGATTCCTAGTGCTGGCGCTCTTTGGCTGGTGGTTGAGGAGCCGGCTGGAAGTCCGGGCGTTTGAGAGGTCGCTGAAGGGCGATCCATCTTGAAATCAAGGAGCCCCCACCACCAACACGCGCATGAACCTGGCGGCGGCGGCGCTAGAGAGGAAATTGTCGCGCACTTGCAGGGTGGTGGCGTCGTTGATCAACACCGTCGTCGTCGATGCAGAAAAGGCGCTGAGGTCGGCGGCCGTTTGGACTTCATACGACACCCCGGGTTGCTTGGTGATTGTGATGGTGAGGTAGCCGCCGACGAGTGAGGCGGCGGGGGGCACATCGGACCGATGCGGATTGAGGGCGAAGGCTTGTTCTATCAACTCAATGTTGCCATCCGAATCGGTATCATCGGTCGCGGTGTGCGCGGCGATGTTGCCAAAGTGAATGATCTCCCACGCGTCCAATAGGGAGTCATTGTCGAGATCTGTGTCGGCGGCGGTGGTGATGGTGAAGGTTTGGCTGGCGGTGCTGAGGGCGGTGGTGCCGTTGACGGAGGTGTCGTCGGTGAGGAAGACAGTGAAGGTGGCGCTGCCGGGGGTGCCATTGAGCGTGTAGTTGAGGGTCCCGTCGCTGGTGAGGCTGACTGTGTGGAAGATTTGGCTGCCACTTTGGAAATAGACGTAGAAGTTGAGCGCCTGGGAGACGACGGCGTCGCCGTCGGTGATGGCGGTGGCCCAGCCAGGGATGCTTTGAGGAGCGGTGGTGCCGCTGGCGTGGTTGATGTCAGCGCCTTTGAGGAAGCTGGGCACGTCGTTGAGATTGGTGATCATGACGGTGAGAGCCTTTTGGAAGGTTCCACCATTGCCATCATCCGCCTCGACGCGAATGGCATAGCTGGTCTTGGTCTCAAAGTCCGCGCTGGGGATGAGAGTGAGCACGCTGCCGCTGATGCTGAAACTCGCGTTGTCAGTGTCCCCGGCTCCGTTGACAAAGGAGAAGGTATGCGCAGCGGCGGCATCGGCGTCCGTGGCGACGAATCCGCCGACGGGGGTATTCGGAAGGTTGTGCTCGGGGAGTGTGAAGGGGCTGAGATGGAGATTGGTGATCGGGGAATTCGGCCCGCCGCCTCGGATGGCAAAGGTGAAAGCAGTTTCGTCGCTGTCGTCGGTGGTGAAGTTCAACGTGGCGTTACGCAGCCCGCCGGCGCTGGGATTGAAGGCGATGGTAAACTGGGTGTTGGCACTGGCGGCGACGGTGGCGGCAGGTGCGGCACTTATCGTGAAGTCGGCGGCATTCGCGCCGCTGATGGTGATGCTGTTAAGATTCAGTGTGGCAGTGCCGGTGTTCTGAATGACGAACGTGCGCAGGCCAGTGCCGGCGGCGGCACCCGCGAATCCGAAGTCTGTGAGGTCGGCGGGGTTGGGCGTAAGATCTCCATTGGCAATGATGCTCCCGTTGCCCCTGACAGTGATTTCCGGCGCAGGCGGGCCGCTCAACGGGATGACTGATTCCACGATGCCGGAGCTGCCGCAATAAGCGCCGCCGATGTTGCGGGTGCGGGCGCGAATTTGGCCGGTGGCGGGCAGGCCCAAGCCGGTGAGTTCCCAGCCACCAATGATGCGGGTGCCGATGCCGAGACCGGTGTAGCTGAGGCCGCCGTCCGTGGATAGCTCGAAGGTCACGCGCTGTGTCTCCGGTGAGCTGCCGCCGCGCAGCCATTCGATGCGCGTGGGGCTGGCAACATTCAGGGTCTGCGGCGCGGGATCATTGAGCAGCCGCGCCATGCCGACTCTGGTGATCGGCGTCAGGACGCCGTTCGGCTGGAGGGTGGTGAAGAGGCCACCCATCAGCACCGCCCCGTCCGCCTGGAGCGCCACGCCATAGACATGGTGGTTCGCGTTCGGATTGAAGTTCGAGTCCAGGCTGCCGTCAGCATTCATCCGCGCGATGAAGTTGCGCGGGATCACGCTGCCACCGCTGGGCTGGAGCGTGTTGAAAAGGCCGCCGAACACCACCTTGCCATCCGTCTGCAACGCGATGCTATTGACCACGTTGTTGGCCTTGGGATCAAAGCCTGTGTCCAGCGTGCCGTCGTCATTGACCCGAGCAATGAAGGCTCGCGAGGTGTAACCCACGACTCCGGTCGGATCGAGAGCATCGAATTCACCCGCGAGCAGAATCTTGCCGTCCGCCTGCACTACCACGTCATAGACCGCGTCATTTGCCTGGGTATCGAAGGTCGCATCAATGCTGCCGTTGGCATGGATGCGCGCGATGCCGCTGTGCGCGGTCAGCGCGGTGGGCACTCCAGCGATGGTCGGCTGGAGGGTGTTGAAATTTCCGCCGAGCAAAACTTTCCCATCCGGCTGCACTGCCATGCCGATGACTTGGCCGTTCGCATTGGGATCAAACTCCGCATCAAGGCTGCCATCTTCGTTCAACCGCGCGATGCGGTTGCGCGTGACCGGCACCACCTCGCCGGGCGGCTGGAGCGTGGTGAAACTGCCGCCGAGCAGGATCTTCCCATTCGGCTGCACCACGATGCTGTTGACCACATAGCCGTTGGCGTTGGGATCGAAATCCCTGTCGAGACTGCCGTCCGCATGGAGCCGCGCGATGCGGTTCCGCGGGACTGGCACCACCTCGCCGGGCGGTTGGAGCGAGGTGAAAATGCCGCCGATCAGAATTTTTCCATCCGGCTGCAATGCCACGCAATCAACGAGGCTGTATGCGTTCGGGCGGGGATTGAAGGCCGTGTCCAGTGACCCATCCGTATTCAGCCGTGCGATGTAATTCCGCGCCACGCCCTGCACCGCAGTGAAGTTGCCCACGATGATCGTCTTCCCATCCGGCTGGGTCGCCATGCCATAGACCACGCTATCCGTTCCCCCATTGAACGGCAGGTCCAGATCCCCGGGGCCGGTGCCTCTGCCATAGATGCTGAAGTCGAACGCGGTCTCATCGACGTCGTTGTTATTGAAGTTCACCGTGGCGGTGTGCGCGCCGACAGCACTCGGATCAAACGTGATTTGGAACGTGGTGCTGTTGCCAGAGGTGACTGGCGAGATGGGCGCGGTGGTGAGCGTGAAGTTCGCCGCATTCGCACCGCTGATCGTGATCGCCCCGAGCGTGAGATTATTCGGGCCGGTGTTGGTAATCGTGAAGGTGCGCACGATGCTACCGCTCGCGGGCAGCACGCTGCCGAAGTCGGTGTGATCATCGGGGCGGGGCGTAATGTCGCCATCGGTGATACTCACGCCGTTGCCGAGCAGGGTGATCTCAGCACCGGTGAAAGTAGTGATTGTTCCCGCCAAGCCAGTGGAATCAAAGGCGCTATTAAAGTCCGTGCCAATCCCCACGGCGAAGTCCACGGTGTCGCCTGCGGCCAACTGCACCACGACATCATAAGGCACCACAGAGGCTGGCCCATACCCATTCACCGCCCCGTCAAACACCGCCACTCCATTGCGCAGCACGTGCACATCCTTCGGGGTGCCAAAGATGTCCTGACTGAAGAACGAGCCTGCTACTTTGTAAAACCCGGCCGCCGAGGCCGTGTAGCGCACCACTGATAACTGGCCGGCACCACCCGGATGCAATGACAGCGCGCCTGGTTCCACAGAGATCGTGCTGACGTTGATGACCGCACCCGTGCCATTGTGCGCCACCCAGGGCTGCGCACCGACGGCGTTGGTGTGCCATTCATCCAAACCCCCATAGACGCCCTGATTCACATAAGCCGTGAACGCCGAACCCAACGTTGTCGTGTAGCCATAAGTCCACGCGCCATTCGGATTGCTCAGCGTGGAGAAGTTAGAGGCGATGTCGCCCGACTCTCCGGTGCCGGAAATAGTGATCTCAAACGGATTCTCATCGGCGTCGTTGTTGGCGATGGAAAGTGTCGCCGTCTTCAAGCCTGCGCTCGTCGGTGCGAAGCGCACGGTGAAGGTGGTGCTGCCCGTGACCGCGCTCACCGTCGATGCAGGTTGATCGGTGACGCTGAACATCGCCGCATCCGTGCCGCTGAACGTGATGGGATCGACATGCAGATCCGCAATGCCGGTATTCTTGATCGTGAACGTAAGATCCGCTGTGCTGCCCATGGTGACGGTGCCGAAGGCCTTGCTGCCACCATCGGCGATGTTCACGGCGGACTGCGCCACCGCTATCTCCGGCAGACCGAATCCCGCGAAGAAGTAGGCCGCACCGGCATCGTCCCCCAGTTCATCGGACGCTGGATTCACGCCAGTGCCGCCACCGTCTTCATAAGGTGCGCCGATGACCACCGTGCCGCCGGAGATCGCGACGGCAAAACCGAAGGCGTCATCGCTGCCCGTGTTTGATTCTTTCAAATAAGCCTGCTGGCTCCAGGCCAATCCACTACGCACGAAGACATAGGCCGCGCCGGCATCAATCGCCAATTCATCGGACAGAGGATTCACCCCGGTGCCGCTGCCGTTCTCATCCTTCGCGCCGATGACCATGATGTCTCCCGAGACGGCCACCGAGTGGCCGAAGTAATCACTGCTGCCGGTGTTCGATGCTTTTAGATATGCCTGCTGGCTCCAAACCGCACCGCTGCGCACGAACACATAAGCCGCACCGGAAGCGTCCCCCAATTCGTCGGACGCAGAATTCACTCCGATACCGCCGCCGTCTTCAAACCATGAGCCGACCACCACGGTTTCGGCCGCCACCGACACGGCGGTGCCGAAGGCATCACCGCCGTCCGTGTTCGATGCCTTCAGATACGCCTCATGGCTCCAAACCACGCCGCTGCGCACGAACACATAAGCCGCACCGGCGTCGACTGCCAAATTATCGGACGCGGGATTCACCCCTGTGCCGCTGCCATCCTCCGAATATGCACCGACGACGATAGTGTCGCCGGACACCGTCTCCTCTCCACCGAAGTAGTCACCGACATCCGTGTTAGACGCCTTCAGGAATGCCTGCTGGCTCCAGACCGCACCGCTGCGCACAAACACATAAGCCGCGCCGGCACCTGAGCTACCATTGTTGTCTGGTGGATTCACCCCCGTGCCGCTGCCATCCTCATACAGCGCCCCGACGACCACGGTGTCTCCCGAGACCGCCACGGACCAACCGAAACGGTCATCGGACTCGGCGTTTGATGCCTTCAAATAAGCCTGCTGGCTCCAGACCGCGCCGTTGCGCACAAAGACGTAGGCCGCCCCGGTCCAGAATCCCAAGTTGTTGTCCGCTGGATTGACTCCTGTGCCGCCGCCGTCCTCAAGCTGCGCGCCGATGACAATCGTGTCTCCGGAGATCGCAACCGACGAGCCGAAGTTGTCATTAGACTCCGTGTTGAGACCCGTGAGATGCGCTTGAAACGTCCACCCCGCCCCGTTGCGCACAAACACATCGGCACCATCTTCGCGGCTGCCAACAAC
>JANOKL010000162.1:0-3023 GCA_031419215.1 Luteolibacter sp.
CGGCCTACGCCGCGCGTTGGGAGAACAAACCTTGCGAAGCAGATCAAGCAGGCCTACCAGTCACCCAAGTGTAACCGATGTTGTCGGTTCAAGTGTAACCGATGTTCCCGTTCGTTCCCGGTCTCGAAGGGGTCGTCTCGAAGGGGTCGGTCCTCGCGGATTAACAGCTTTGGTTACGACTGATTCTCCATCGGTGGCTGGGGTTACGGTGGCTGCAGTCAGGCCGCGCTCCGTAACATTCTCTCGTGACAATGGCTCTCGCGCCTCCACATTTCTCCTTCTGAAATTCTCCAACAGTCTGAATTCTTCTCCGCATTGACATCCCCGCCGCCTCGGGGAAAGTCCCCGGCCATGCGCGCTTGTTGGGTTTTTCCGTTGATCGTCCTGCTGGCCTCCGGCTGCGGGCGGAAGCAGGTGAGGGCGACGCCAAAGGCCGTGCCGCTGCGTGAGGACGGGGTGATCGCGCTGCAGGTGGCCACCTTCAACATTCGTTACGAGAACACCGATCCGGACAAAGGCCGGCGCTTGTGGCGGGAGCGCCTGAAGCCGATGATCGGCACGCTTTCCCGCATGCATCCGGATGTCTTCGGTGTCCAGGAGGCGCTCCATGGCCAGGTGGCGGATCTGCGGGCCTCATTGCCGGAGTACGGCTTCCACGGCATTGGCCGGGATGACGGGAAACGGGAAGGCGAGTACTCGGGGATCTTTTACCGCAATGACCGCTTCGAGCCGGATCTGACAGATGCTGGAACCTTCTGGCTTTCCGCCACTCCGGAAACACCGGGCTCGAAAACCTGGGGAAACACGATCCCGCGCATCGCCACGTGGATCCGCCTGACGGATCGCGCCACTGGGCGTGGTTTCTATGTCTTTAACACCCACTGGGACCACCAGAACCAACCCTCGCGGGAAGGCGCGGCGAAATTGATCACCGCCCGCATCGATGGTCGACGCCATGCCGACGAGCCCGTGGTGCTGGTCGGGGATTTCAACGCCATCGAAGAGAATCCCGCCGTCGGCTACCTTCGTGGCAAGCCCGCGACGCTGATGGGCCAGCCTTCGAAATGGGAGCACGCGCTGGTCGATGCCTACAACGCCCTGCACCCGAACGATCAGAACCGGACGACGCTGCATTTCTGGCAAGGCTCGCGTGCCGGCACCCGTTGCGTCGACCACATCCTCGTCCAGCCCGGCACGCGGATCCTGATGGCGGACATCGTGGCGGACCCCGAGCCGCTGCCTTCCGATCATTTCCCGGTCGTCGCGCGGATCGAGTTCCCGCTTGCCAGTTCCTCTGCCCCTTTGTTACGTGCCGCCACTGATGGGCCTGCCGCTTACATATCCTGTTGTCCGCCGGGTGGAGCTTGATGGCCTGCCTCCGTCCGAGGTGGCCTCGCGGCTGCGGCATCTGGACGGGCTGGTGTTCTTCGACACCGCTGGAAATCGTCCCTCGAATGCCGAGCGGCCGATTTCGGTGATCGCCGCACGACCGACCGAGCTGGTGCAGGGAAGCATGAGCACGCCGGATGATCGCCGCCGCCTTCGCGAAATCCTCAACGCCCATTCACAACCGACGACCGACCGCGGGTTTCCGCTCGGTGGCTTGTGCGGGTGGGTGGGTTATGGCGGCGACTTCACCTTCGGCGTCTTTCCCGAGATGCTTGTCCATGTTCATGACAGCGGCGAGTGGTGGGAGATCGGTACGCTTTCCGAAGAGCTCCGCGAGCCTGTTGGAGAAAGGTTCGAGATCGGAGCCTTCGTCGCCGGAACCACCCGCGAGGCCTATCTGGAGTCTGTTAGACGCGTCCAGGACTGGATCGCGGCGGGTGACATCTATCAGGTGAATCTTTCCCAGAGCTACGTCGCGCCCGTGCAGGGCGGCTCGCTGTTTCCGCTCTATGAACAACTCCGCGAAGCCACGCCCGCGCCGATGGCGGCCTGGATGTCGCTCGGCGGGAAAGAGGTCCTCAGCTCCTCGCCGGAACTTTTCCTCAAGCTGTCCGGTCGTGGGATCGAGACGCGACCGATCAAGGGCACGCGACCCCGTTTTCAGGATCGCGATGACGACCTGCGCTCGGCCTATGAGCTCCAGACCTCCTCGAAGGAAATCGCCGAGTTGGTGATGATCACCGACCTGTTGCGCAACGACCTCGGACAGGTCTGCGAGTTCGGCAGCGTGAAGGTCGCGGAAATGCTCAAGCTGGAGACACTGGAGCAGGTCCACCACCTTGTTTCCACCGTCATCGGCACCCTGCGCGAGGACATTGACGCCATCGAGGCTCTGGCCGCGTGTTTCCCCGGTGGCAGCATCACCGGCGCGCCGAAGAAGCGGGCGATGGAAATCATTGAAGCGCTCGAATCAAGATCACGCGGCCTGTATTGCGGCGCGCTTGGCTGGCTCGGCTTCAATGGTGAAAGCCAGTTCAACATCGCCATCCGCACGCTGGTGAGAGAGGGAGACACGCTGACCTACGACGTCGGCGGCGGCATCGTGGCCGACTCCGATCCGCAAAAAGAATACGAGGAAACCCTCCACAAGGCCGCCGGCATCAAACTCGCGATCGAGCGCTGGCGGCGGTGAGGGATTCTTTGCGATTACGCTCTTTGGAAATCTGAGGGCCAAGGGCCTATTCCATACCAGCATGGGGCATCGCCCCATGTCCCGGAAGAAGTTGTTGTCCGAGGGCTGAAGGCCCGGTCCATTCTGCGGCAGTTTCGATCTGCGACCCACTCAAACAGATGGAACAGGCCTTCAGCCCTCAATTCATCTGGGTCATGAAACCCAGGCCGTTGGCCCATACGCGTCACCTTAAGTCGCATCTCACTCACTTTAAATTAGTTGTGATGTAATTTTCCGAGTTTACCCTTGACTTCGTCAAGGGGTCGCCGCGATTCGACATGTTCAAAGACTCTTCTTTGCCGTGTCGCGACACCGTGGATTTCCTCAACGATTCAGTCGCTATCCAACGCATCGCAAAAGCCTCAGGCTTCTTCAAACGCGCCGCCCGCAAGATAACGCCTCA
>JANOKL010000163.1:0-11143 GCA_031419215.1 Luteolibacter sp.
CGGGCTTGGTGAGGCTGGTGACGCGGCCGATGTTGTCGTAGGCCGTGCTGGTGATCTGGCTGAGGGCATTGGTGGTGGTGACGATTTCCCCGAAGGCATTGTAGCTGCTGGAGGAGGTGCCCGCATCGGCATCAGTGACATCAGTCTTGTTTCCGAAGCGATCCCAAGTGTTGGTGAGGACGAGGACTCCGCCGACCGTGACGGTTTTCACGCGGCCTTCGACATCGTGCGTGAAGAAGGTGTCCTGACCTGATTCGTCCTTGGAGTGGACGAGGCGGCCATGCTGGTCTTCCCAGCGTTCGAGGAACTGATCTTCCCATGGGTCGGAGCCGCCGGAGTGACGGTTCTGGATCTTGGTGTAGAGGAGCGGATTACTTCCGCCATTGGGCAGGGCCTTAACGGTGATGACGCAGTCGCAGGTGCCGTCTGGATGCTCGGTGGAGACGACCCGGTCGAGCGGATCATACATCAACTTGGTCCAGCGGACGGTTTCTCCGGCGAGGAAAGGCTCGGAGGTCTTTTCCTTGCGGCCCTTGGCATCGTAGAAATTGACCGAGTAAACCTCGGACCAGAGGCCGGAATTGCCGTTGTAGCTGGTGAGAGTCAATGAGCTGGCAGCGATCTCGCGACCGAGGGCGTCATACCAGACCTTGGCGACTGGGGTGCCGGAGGCTTGGGCATATTTGGCCCACTTGATGACGACTGACGAGTCGATGACGGCGGCGACAGCGGCAGGCAGGTCGGCATTGGTCGCGTAGCGGGTGATTTCCGCTGAAGCCGTGCCATCGGGGAGGTTGGTCTGAGTTTTGGTTCCGAAGGCATCGTACTGGTAGGTGGTGACGAAGCCATCGAGATCGGTGGTAGAGGTGACGAGAGCGCGGTCGGGATCGTAGGCGGTGCTGACGGTGCCGAGAGCGTTGGTTTCCGTCTCGGGGAAACGACCCCTTGTGTCATAGCCGGTCGAGGAACTGCGGGTGCTTCCTGATCCGGTAAGAGTCTTGGAGGTAATGTTTCCGAATCCATCACGGGTGTAAGTGGTCGTGATGCTGAGTGCGTTCCCTGGCTGGACAGTCTCGGTTTCAAGGAGGCCAGTGATGGGATCATACGTGAACAAGGAGGATTTCGCGATTGGCGAAGTTCCTGACTGGGTCTTTGTCACGCTGGAGGATGACAGGCGCCCGAGGTGCCACTTCCCTCCTGTGGTGGTGTGGGTGTAGTTGTTCGTCGTAACGGTGGAGGAGCCATCCAATCCATAGATTGTCGAGTTCGTGGCAAAACCATAGACGGCCAAGGCCGATGTCGTCAGAGGGCTGGGCTGGAGACCGGTGGCCGCCAAGCTCCACGTTGTCGGAGGCAAGAGCGGGGCGTCGAAGTTCTGGGTGGTCACGGTCTGGCCCATCTGCACGCCATTTAGATCCCACTTGTAGCTAACAGAGCCGGTCTGAACCGGGCGGCGGACGGTGCCACCCACTCCACGGAAATAAGTCAGCTCGTTGTAGCTGGATGTTTCCATGGAGACCAGCTTGAAGCCGATGGTCACTTCTGGGAGGACATCGGAAATGGCCGGCACATTGACGTAGGACAGCGTGAGGACCGGACTGCCTGCATTCGGATAGGTCCGTGAGGTATCCGTATGACTGTAGGCGCGCACGGTGCGGGAAGTTTGCCCGGCTGGCTGTGTCTCCTCGTGAACTTCCATCCAGCCGAAGCCAAGGGAGGCTTCGTTGATCCGGTCGAAGCGAAGATCTCCGTAGTGGCGGCGGGTGGAATTGAATCCATCGCGTCCATCCGATTCCGTGAGCCTGGCGACGACGAGACGACTGTCCATGATCGCGGAATGACCGACAGGCAGGGTATCTGGCCCGGATTGATAGACTCGCTGGGTGCTGTCCTCGACGGGAGTTGGATCATTGAGGCGGCGGTAATCGACCTCCAGAGTGGAACCGAATCCATCCTTCACTGCCGTGAGCACTTCCCGGCGGCACTGATTCATGTAGATCTTCGGGGCATCGCCAACGAGTCCCGTGATCAGATCGGGAAATCCATCGCCATTGATGTCCTGCAGCATCGCTCGCCGCTTGCCGCTGGTGGCGTCGTTCGAGGTATTGGAGATCCGGAGTCCGTCCGGCATTCCCCAAGCGCCATTGTTCATCGTGAGTGCCCCTGCAGGGCCCCGATCCACCCAGCCAGATCCGCTGTTCATGTAAACGCGGTTGTAGACGTCAGATCCCGTATTCTGACCCAAGAGAACATCGACGAGGCCATCACCATTCAGATCGGCGATTTCGTAGCCGGTGGGATAAACCTGATTTGAAAGCAACATATTGAGCGGGCCGGGAAGATCGTAACTGCTGCGCTGGGCTGCTGCGTTTCCAGCCTGCGGCTCCAGAGCCCAGCGCGACGCCTGAGACCCACCACGATTGAGATAAACGCCGCGGAGGATGTTGGTGGCAGAAAGTGTTGAGCGAATGATATCGGGGAGACCGTCGCCGTTGAAATCCATCATTTGTGTGCCAAGCGGGTCGGCGTTCACGTTGACGAATGCTGGATTGCTGCCACCGCCGCCAGGGACCGAAGGAAAATCCAGATTGCTGTCTGGAAGTGGGTCTTCATCGCCAGGCACCGTCGTCCAACCCGTGACGCTACCGTTCGATTGGACCACCATCTTGTAAGTATTGCGAAGCTCAGCATTGCCTAGGGAAACGGCTTCTGCAATTTCAGGATGCCCATCCAAATCGAGATCCGCCAAACGACGGCCCTTGTCCACTTCGGACGGATAAGTCTTACGCAACGGGACGGGAATTCCCAAAGCGTCATTGCGAATCCACCCTTGACCAAGGTGAACCCGATTCATCCAGGCCGTGGTTGTTTCCCCAGCGGCCAGGATCGTGTTGTTGTTTGCGAGATCAACTAGCCGCCCCTGGGTGGTGGTGTGAAAAACCAAATCATTGTAGCCGTCCAAATCCAGATCGATCCACTCCATGTGGTGATCTCGCGGTGTGCCTCCATAGGGAGCTGTGGAACCAACGTTCTTGACAGCAAAAGGAAGCTTATAGGCAGCAAGATGTTGCCATGAGCCATTGGTGCGTGTGTGAAATTCGTAGCCGTTGGTGAGTGAACCACCTGAATAATTCAATGCAGAGGAGCAGAGCAGATCAACCTTGCCATCGCCATTGATGTCCATCGGTTTGGCGATGACATGGTGCTTGCGGTCGTAGTTGTAGGCAAAGGCATCGTCTCGTCGAAAGCCCAGAGGCATGGAGTTAGGCGGGCGCAGGCTCGAATCCACCACGAATCCAGAACCGGTGTTGCGATAGACCTCGCCGACTGATCCGGGGGAAAGCGCGCCTGTCCCATTATAGCCTGTGGCCCGCCAGTCACAAAGCTCAGGCATTCCATCGGAATCGAGATCGATAAAGCGGATACCCAGATCCTGACCCGTCGCGGTCTGAAAATGCGGCATTTCCCACTGGGTGTTGAAATTCAAAGCAGGCACGTCCGCCGCCGTCTGTGTTCCCGTGCGATGGATCTTTACGTTTCGGAAAGTCGCGGACGCCACGCCGTCATTGGCGTTGTCGTCGATGTTCATTAGGATCACATGAGATTGAGCCCCTGTCGCAATCTGACCTACCGGCAAGGTGTAGGTGGACCACACTCCCGGACTGGAATAGCTCTGTGTGCCAGCCACATTCACCGGAATGTATCCGCTGCCGCCGATGCGATAGAGCCGTGCCGGGGATGATTGGTAGGTGGCATCCGTGTCCAGCCCAATCAAGGCTCCCGAGGTCAGGGCATTGCCTTGAAACTCGAACGTCATCACTGAATCCGAGTAAAGTGTCACCCCGCCTGAGCCCAGGGACCAAGCTCGTGCGACGTCCCCGTCAAGACGGATTGATGCACCGTTGTCCCCAGCGGTAACAGTGGAATTCACCTGCCCCGTGGCATCCCAAGCGGGATTGTAAACCTGCCATCCACTGTCCGGCGTGGCTTTCCAAATCGGCTCGTTTTCCTCAACAATGTCGTCAAACGAAGGATCTTCTACGGGCAGCTCCGTCTTCTCTAGAAGCCCATCGTATTTGAATCTTGTCTTTGGGATCCCAAGCGATCCTTGGGCGAATTTCTGGACCGAGATCAACAGCGAACGCTTGGACTGGTAGGATTCCTTGTAACCGAGGACGTAGCTGTGGTTGAGAAAGCTTCCCGTCTTTACCTGAATCCCCGCCAACCGCTTTGAGACCAAGTATCCCGAGTAACGGGTGAATGCACGGCCTTGATCTGGTCGAGCATCATACAGAAAACTGATCGAGCAGTAGGGTTGGAGACCCGCCGAATTGTTCCCTGTATAAGCGATGGAAGAAAGCCGATGGTTGATGAGGGTATAGCCGGATGTGTTGCTATCTCGATCGTATTGGAGGGTGTAGTAGTTCCCCACTGTGTCCATCACCTTGTTGGCACTCCACGAGAGGATTCCGGCGCTAACGCTTTCGACCGAGTCGCTTGTGTTCCCGAGTTCCGCGATCAAACCAGCTTTCGTTTCCAGCTTCCACCACAGTCCAGCGGGTGCTGTGCCATTGAGCGTGATGCGGGAGTAGGCATCCATCTCCGTACGGTACTCCGATCCGCTCACCCCGTAGGTGCCGCTGACACAAATCAGCCTTTCTCCGTCGAGGAAAAATCGATCATTTTCATCGAAGTCCACCACATCAAAGACTCCATCCTTCATCACGCTGGAAGGGCCGCGGCTGATCTTCTGAAGTCCTCCAAGGCTCCATCCGACACCGAGCAACCCGTTGCCCCCATTGCTGGAATAATTCAACGACAGTTTTGGCTCCATGCCACCAGTCCCTTTAGGAATATCGATCGGGACCGAATAAGTTGCAGATCCATCCCCACCCACAGACATTGAGCCCTTCAGCGCGCCAACGGCCTGATGCAGTGGCTGAATCGTAAGAGGAGGGATCGAGGCGGAGGAAACCGTCACGACACCATTTCCGTTGGGTGCGGTGGTGTTGGTCCAAAGAGAGGCCAAGTAGCCTTCGAGGAAGGATTTTCCAGTCAGAGGATTGATAGCGTCTCGGTCGTAGAGATTGGGATTCGAGCCATTTGCAACTTCCCAGGCATCCGGCAGACCGTCCTTATCGGCGTCGGCGAAGAGGATGTTGGCTGGATCCGCTTGAAGCTGGTCGATGTGGGTATTCGCCACATAACTGCCGTAGAACTCGATCTGGGTTAGGTTCGCTCCACGTCCCTCAAATCCGAGATTGGCTGCGGCCATCTTGCCGTCAATGAACAAGTCCCAAACCTTGCGTCCGTAATCCTGACGAATGGTCACGCGCACAAAAGCTGTGGCCTGGTGGGAGCTATCGGTGGTATAAATTCCCGGAGTTTTCAACCACTGCACTTCCGGATTGGAGTTGTCGTCCTGACCGTGCATGGCCCAAATTTCGCCTTGATTGCTGCTCGCCGGAACCTGAAATGCGACCTGTGTCCCATTCACCAAGATAGAGGCAAGGCTACCTTCCGCATTGGCTGCTGGCTTGATCAGGAAATCGATAAAGGCGACGGATTCGTTGTTATCCCAGGGGATCTGGCGGACCACACTGGCCTCTTCCTGATTGATGCCAGCGGTGTTCAGCCGCAGGGCCGTCCCGTTAGCACCACTTACCCCGCTGACTACATCGGCCGTTCCTGTCTGAATCTGCCACCCGGTGGGCGAGCCCTGCGCAGGAAGATTGAATTCTTCAACAAAAACGTAAGCATAAAGGGCGTTGTGCAATAACGCAGCCTGGAGAACCAACACCGTGGCGAATTTCGGCAGAAATTTCATGGAAGAGCACGGGAATTAACCAATCACAGCCTTCAGTCCAGAGATATTTTTGAGTCACACATTTCGGAATGGTATCAAAATCGGCCATGATTATTGTTTTTTGGACTAACTCCCTGAAATACATCACTCCTAGAAATTCCAATTAGTTTTCAAGAATTTTTCAGTGTGATTGAATTGGGTCCACGGATATTGCTTCGGACACCTTCAGCAGTCGTCGCCACTCGACTCGCACCCATAAGGTCGAGAAGGACACACCTTTGATCGACAAGTGCTATATCCATCACCAACTCCGTCACTTCAAAAGCCAAGTCCAATTTAGAGCCGCTCGACGATTCCTTGGAGGCATCCTCATCAAGCCGTCTCGGCTTCCAGCGCGATCGATTTGACGAGTCGACTGGACCAATCTCAAGAAATCCACTCGTCTGGTTAGGAAGCGCTGGGTTTCCAAATCGGCAGTCCCCCGCTGGACCGCCCCCCTGACGTTCCGGTGTGGGTGAGCTGACTGAACCTCTCAATTGTCGATTGGCCAGATGAGCCGTCCCCCGCCGGACCTTTTCGGAGAAAGGTCCCTGCCTCCAAACGACGAACGAATGGACAAGCCCTCCCCGCTTTCCCATCCTCGGGCTGTGTCCGACGCCTATTCACTCGTCCGCCCGCTGCTTTTCCGACTCGATGCCGAGGTGGCGCATCACTTGAGCCTGCGAATGCTGCGGCTGGCGGAGTGGAGCGGGATGCTGCGGTTGATGTTTCCGGCGGATGCTTTCGCGACGCCGGTGGAGGTGATGGGGCTGAAGTTTCCGAACCGGGTGGGTCTGGCTGCCGGGCTGGACAAGGAGGGAAATACGATCGACGCGCTGGGGCGGCTGGGCTTTGGTTTCGTAGAGATCGGGACGATCACGCCGCGTCCGCAGGCCGGAAATCCGAAGCCGCGGCTTTTCCGGCTGATCCCGGACGAGGCGATCATCAACCGGATGGGCTTCAACAATCCGGGGATCGAGGCCGGGGTGGAAAACGTGCGGCGCAGCAAGGACTTCGATGGGGTGATCGGCTTCAACATCGGCAAGAACAAGGACACCCCCAACGAGAGCGCGGCGGACGATTACCTGGCCTGCCTGCGGGCGGCCTATCCGGTGGCGGATTACATCGCGGTGAACCTTTCCTCGCCGAACACGCCGGGCCTGCGGGACCTGCAGGGCGAAGAGGCTTCGGCGCGCTTGTTGGAAACCTTGAAGCGTGAGCAGGAGTCGCTGGCGGTGCAGCACGGCAAGCAGGTGCCGCTGCTTTTCAAGGTGGCTCCGGATCTGGAAGAAGCGCACATTTCCGGACTGGCGAAGGTGTTTCTCAATGGCGGGCTGGACGGACTGATCGCGACGAACACGACGCTCGACCGCCGGGCGGTGCAGGGACACCCGCGAGCGCAGGAAGCCGGCGGGCTCTCGGGCAAGCCACTGACGACCCGGAGCACGGAGGTCATCGCGGCCTTCTCCTCGGCCTTTGGCGGCAAGCTGCCGATCATCGGCGTGGGCGGGATTTCCTCGGTGGAGGACGCGCAGGCGAAACTCAGGGCCGGTGCCTCACTGGTGCAGATCTACTCTTCGTTCATCTATCAGGGTCCGGCGCTGGTGAAGGAGTTGGTGGAAGGGCTTTGAGAAGGAAGGCATCGTTCACTTCGGCGTGGGCGGTGACTTGCTGATTTCCGAGTCGTTTCCAACGACAAGCTCGAAGGCGACCCGGACGGCAGCGCAACCGATGGAAGGCTGCCGAGAGGCTTTCTTGAATGGCGCTTAGTTAAGATGGTCTACATCCTTTCTTTGTCCCGACGGGACCATGGAAACAAGCCGGTGCGCGTAAGCCACCGGACTACGGAAAGAAAAGAAATGAGCCCTGGCAGGGCGGGCAGATTCTTCGGGCAATCGGCGCCCTTCTCCCAATCGCCCCGCCCCTCCAGGGCTCAATCCTGTTTGGGACAAACCCGGTGGCTGACGCGCACCGGCTAAGTTCGGACACCCCCTCCGGGGAAATCAATCTCGGCAGAAATGGCGCTAAACTCCGCGCCATTCGAGACAGCCTTAGGATGAAGTGTCTGACGCGAACCGGATCAAACCTGTCCCATCGGATCTGTCATTCGCGGGCACTGCATTCACGGGGGGCGTAGAATTCAGACCTTTCTTTTTCCGGCTCATTGGAGAGACTTTCAGGGTTGTAGACCAATCACCATGAAACCATCCACACTGCTCGCGATCTCATTCGCTCTCGTCGGCCTGGCCGCTCCATCCCTCGCCGGAACCACCTATCAGGCCACCGGCCCGGTGCTGGAGGTGACCGAAAGCAAGATCGTCATCCAGAAGGACACCGAGAAATGGGAAATCGCCCGCACGCCCGAAACCAAGATCACCGGCGAGGTGAAGGTCGGCTCAAAGGTGACCATTCAATACACGATGACCGCCGCCAGCGTGGAGGTGAAATCTGACAAGACGGCGAAGCCTGAAAAAGCTACTGCTCCTGCAAAGCCTGAGAAGAAGAAGTGATGGCTGGGTGGGACTGTGAGGAGCGGATTGAGCGGAGAAATCCCTCTCGGACTCCCGCGCCAGCAGGGCTGGCTGGCCGAAAGCGGCAGCAAGGCTGCACGCAGTCCAAGGGCTCACGCCAGATTCAACTCCACCGGGCAGTGGTCGGAGCCGTGGACGTGCGGGAGGATGTGCGCGGACTTCAGATTGCTGTGGAAGCGCTCGCTGACGCCGAAGTAGTCGATGCGCCATCCAACGTTGTTGGCTCGGGCACCGGCGCGATACGACCACCACGAGTAGTGCCCGGGCTCGTGCGGATGAAAGTGCCGGAAGGTGTCGGTGAAGCCGCTGTCGAGGAGTTCGGAAAAGCTCGCCCGCTCCTCATCGGAAAAGCCCGGATTCATGCGGTTGCCCTTCGGTCGGGCGAGGTCGATTTCCTCATGCGCCACATTCAGATCGCCGCAGAAGATCACCGGCTTTTTCTCCGCGTGGGTGATGAGGTGCTGTCGGAACGCCGCGTCCCATTCCATTCGATACGGCAGACGTCGTAGTTCGTCCTGCGAGTTCGGGGTGTAAACATTGACCAACGTGAAATCCGCATACTCCAGCGTCAGCACGCGGCCTTCCTTGTCGTGGTGGTCGATGCCCAGGCCGTGGATCACATTGGACGGCATTTCACGTGTGAACACCGCCACACCGGAGTAGCCGGGCTTATCCGCCGAATTCCAGAACGCGTGGTAGCCGTCCAGCTCAGGCGGGAGCGTGACCTGCTCACGACGGGCCTTGGTTTCCTGGAGGCAGAGGATGTCCGGCTTCTCCGCAGCCACGAAGGAGCCGAAGTTTTTTCCAATCACCGCACGCAGGCCGTTGACGTTCCAGGAGAGCAATTTCATGGCGACGTTTTGAAAGCACGGCGGCAGGAATCAAGAACCAAGCGCACTGGGATTGATCTCGGGGATCTTTCCGAATCGCAGTGGGATGAATTGACCCGATCCGGGAAAACATCAGACTCGCGCCATGATTCCCCATCCAGTGGTCGAAAAGCGCTATGCCTCCTCCGAGGAGCGACCGGGTTATGTGAAGCAGCTTTTCGACGAAGGGGCGGAACATTACGATCCGGTCGTCGGCTGGGGATTCTTCGGCACTGGAAATCTTTACCGCAAGGACGCCCAGCGCCGCCACGGACTGGAGCCCGGCATGAAGCTGCTCGACGTGGCCTCCGGCACCGGCCTGATGGCGGTGGCGGCCAGCGAGGTCCTAGGTGGAGCCGAAACGATCACCTGCGTGGAGCCGAGCGATGGGATGCTGGCGGTGGCGAAGAAGAAGATCAACGCGACCTTCATTCAGAGCGGTGCCGAGGCGATGCCCTTGCCCGATGATCAATTCGATTTCCTCACGGTCGGCTATGCACTGCGGCACTTCGCGGATCTGGAAGCAACCTTCCGTGAGTTTCATCGCGTGCTGAAATCCGGCGGCAAGGTCCTCATCCTGGAGGCCACCCGCCCGCAGGGCAAATTCGGCTCCTGGCTCTTCAAGCTCTACTTCGGCCAAATCTATCCGTTTTTCTCGCGCCTCCTCACCCGCAGCGCCAAGGCGGAGGAAATGATGGTGTATTTCTGGGAAACGATGGACACCTGCGTGCGCCCTGAGCAGGTCCAGGCCGCGTTCGTGGCCGCCGGATTCACCGAGGTGAAGCGCAAGGCCCTGGCCCGGGTGTTCAGCGAATACACGGCCGTCAAAGGCTGAGGAGTTCTTAGGTTGCAGGGAAGAGAATCGGAATGCGTCCCGACGGTCTCAGCCGGGGTCCTTGATGCTCCGGGCGCCAGGCCGCCAATCAGCATCACGGACGAATTGGACTCATGTCTCCATTTCACTCGAGATCAGTCTCAGACAACGAGCGTCCAACATCGAACATGGACGGAGGGGGTGAAGAAGTAATCGGGGAGGAAACAGGGCCGTTGGCGGTCATCGCAGAAGAGACGGCGGTAGGATCGGAAACCGGAGGCGCATCCTCTCCATCAAACGGGGCTCCCCAGAGTCCTCCATGAGGCCATTCCTGCCAGGATGAATCGGTGTTCCATTCGTTCACGGGATCGGGCTTGGGGGGGACCATGGCATTACTGGAGTTAGTAGTGGAAAATAATGAGACTCTTCATCATGTGCCCCTTCTCCCGAACTTCCCATGGGGCATAACCCTACCTTTGGGTGGTCTGTTTCCGATTTCAGCAGGAACGTCCTTCTGGAAAAATGTCGGTGGAGAAATGTGCAATGTGCGCCTAGGGTATGGGTTGGATTTTACCCATTCAAACCGCCATGAAACTGACACCGGAAGAATTGTCCCGCCTTGCCTCGAAGATTGCGGAGACAGAAGCGAAGCTTGAACACTTGTCGCAGGAGATCGCTGAGATCGGTCAACCGGCCGGGGCGGACCTGCAGCGAAGACTGGACGCCCTCAACATCGAGGAGCGGGCGCTGAAGCGGAATATTGACGAGCTGCTGGCTGGAGACGACGCGAGTGTGGGACGGGTCGAAAAGATCGAGTCACTGTTGAGGCACATTGAGTCCGAGGAGGCGTCGCTGCTGCACGAGGCGGATTTCCTGCACCAGGCCGCGCCCTCCTCTGTCATCATCATCGCGGAGGCCGGAGCGCGCTTGGTTGATCTGGTCAAGCGCGCCGTTCACCGGGTGGTGGGAGACCGCCATCCGCTGGGCAGCTCGGTGTTTGTGAACCACACCCACGACGAACTGGTGGCGTTTCACGGGCTGGAGGAGGAGAAGAAGTGATCAGAAGGGAAAGATCGTAGATTGG
>JANOKL010000164.1:0-13409 GCA_031419215.1 Luteolibacter sp.
ATGTTCGGTAAATGGCATTTGGGGAATCCGAATTCCTCAAACGCCAACACTCCCAACTCCCTGCCTCTCGCCCACGGCTTTGATGAATGGATCGGCACCAATGTTTCCCACGATTATGCCGACGGGAAACTGATCGAAAGCAATCCCGTGGCAAGTGCGCCCGTCGCGGGGTATGAGACGCTCGTCACCAACATCGGCTCCAACATCCCGACGTTGAAATCTCTAACAGGACTCTACAAGGATGCCGCCACCACCTTCATCCGGTCCCACAAGAGCGGCCCATTTTTTGCTTACATCGCGCCAAATATGCCGCACCTCGGCCTTCATGCTTCGGACGCCTTCATCGGAACCTCCGAGCGCGGGCTGTTGGGCGATGTCATGGCGGAGATCGACGACCTCATCGGAGCACTGCGCCGCACCGTCGAGGAGGAGGGCATCGCTCAAAACACCTTGATTGTCCTCTCCTCCGACAATGGTCACTGGATCAAGTATCAGGATACCGCCAATGATCCAGAGTACGGCGAGGCGCGTGCCCACATTGGCAGTGCCCGACCGTTTCGTGATGGCAAGGGGTCCACCTGGGAAGGGGGCGTCCGCGTCCCTGGAGTCTGGTACTGGCCGGGGACCATTGCGGCGCGGCGTGTCGTCAGCCACCCGACTTCGAACATGGATGTCCTGCCCACGGTCTTCGCCCTCGCCGGAGAAGCGCTGCCTACCGGCCGCACGCTCGACGGCCGGGACATACGTCCGTATCTCAATCCGAGTTTGTTTCCCGGCTCCGTCACGGAGTTCGCCTACGTCTACACCGGCAATACGAACAATCTCACCTACGGGGCTGGCAAGGGTCCGTGGAAGCTCCACACCCACCTCTACTCCCAAACCGGAAAGAATTATGGCTTCGCGGCGGACTCGGCGAACCGGAGCACCCTGCCGTCACCGCTGCTCTTCAACGTCGAAACCGATCCCTCGGAGCGCTTCAATTCTGCGGCCGAAAACCCGGATACCGTCAGCGAACTGCAAGCCATCATCTCCGCGTTCAGCACCTCGGTGAACAACGAGCAGACCTTCTGGGGAGCCCCGTGACAGCTTGGGCAGCGAATTCGGTTCGATGCGCTGTTGAGGAGAAGATGTTGTAGGAAAATGGCATTTGGTCCGTTGGTTGCCGCAGCGCACCCGGAGACCGCGACAACAACCGCGGTGGAGGCGGTCGTCCACCACAGCGCCAATCCGGCCCACCTCAGCAGCAGGGCAACGACTGGTTCTCCTAGGCGATCCAGCAGGCGAAGAAGAAGTGAGCAACGAATGCCCCGTCATGGATTTCCGGCTTGGTCCGGGCTGCTTGGCGGGGTTAAGAATCGCCCTGAATGATTCTGACAAATCCATGCCCTCGGGTCGCTTTTGGCCCCTACTCACCGACCGGTCGGTGAGCATCCCCCAAACCCGACCGGTCGTTCAACAAGACTGTTCGCCCAAGAAACAGAGCCATCCACCATGTCCAAATATCTGATTTCATTTCCCAGCGCGGCTATGGTCGTGCCCGAGAGCGAGCTTGAAGCTGTAGGTCGAGCCGCTTCCGCCGTGATCGATGAGGCTAAGGCCGCAGGCGTCTATGTATTCGGAGGCGGCATCGATGAGTCCGTCCCGCCAGCGCGTGTCTCGGCCGATGGCACGGTCGAAGAGGGTGGTTACCCGTGGGCACCTCCGATCAATGGTGGTTTCACTGTGCTCGAACTTGCCTCGCGCGGGGAAGCCGTCGCGTGGGCAGCGCGTCTCGCGACAGCTTGCCGCTGCTGCCAAGAACTCCGCGTCTTCGGTTTCCACCCCGACTCTTGAGGCGGCGACGTTCGCCCAACTCCAATACACCATTCGCCATGCCGTTCGCCACACATACCGAGTATCTTGACACTTTAGGTGTGGAGCAGCGATCCCGTCTTGAGCAGGTTATCGCAGAGGTTGTTCGACTCATTCCCAGCGCGATCCCGTGCATCAGCTATAACCTGCCTGCCTTTCGACAGGATAAGGTGTTCATTTATGTAGCAGCCTTTAAGAAGCATATGGGAATTTACCCTCCCATTACCAACGATCCGAAACTGATTCGTCAGACTGAGCGCATGCGTGGGCCGAAAGGCAACCTCAGTTTCCCACACTCAGAAGCTTTGCCCATGGATCTCATTGGTAGGATTGCTGTTGCCCTTCACAAGCAGTATCACTGACGAATCCACTTCTATAACCTGAACCCGAATGACTAGAGCCCTAGAACCACTCCGCCACACAAGGGCGAATCGGGTCCCCGTGACTGACTGCTAGAGCCAGCCACGGGTCCCACACCACCGTGCATACGGGTCCGTACACGGCGGTTCCGCTCGGACACGGGACAAGCCCGCGTAAGAAGCAAACCGAAGCCTGCTCCTGAACGCCCACATGCTTCCCATCGCGGCGGCCTTCGGTTCCACCTCGCCGTCTGGCGTTGTCGATGGATTGACCGTCCGCCACGCGGTTAGGACGTTCCCTTGCAGTTCAGCCCTTCGTTGGGTGAATGACATTGTGCGATAGCTCATCCATTCTTGCGAAGCCTGGTCACATGGCCGTAAGCAAACCTCCGGCAACTTTGCTGTGCTCATTCGCACTCCGGCTCGTTTCTCCAACTACTATGGCCTCTGCTGACTTCTCAACCGCTCGCGCGGGTGAGATTTGAGGAATTGTTGTAAAAGACAGTCAGTTCCTCCATGTCCGCTTCGGTTCCATTCCCCCGGTAAGGGCACGATGCTTCCCCGCGCAACCACCGCATTTACCTCCACTGGTAAATCAGACGACTTCGCTGTGTTGTGCCAGCTCGTCGTGCCGTGTCGGCCTTCTATGCGGTTCTTGTCCATTGGCTCGCGGGTTTGACTCCGCTGCGCTCCGTCCAAGCCATCAGGCTTCGCCGGGGAGATTGCCGCTATCGCGGCCACTGCGTTCTCCTAGCCTTCCTTCACGCGGTCGGTCGCCCTTCCGCGCTTGGCTTCAGATGGTAGTCTCTTTCATTTTCATGTTCTGGTTTTCCTACAGGGGACTTGCACCCCATTTACATCGTGCCCATGCTGGGCACACACAAGGCGCGGCTGGACAACCGCTGGGGCTGCTCTGTCGGCCATGCTTTCCGTAACTCTAACCCGCCATCCCGTCTCGACGCTTGCCTCCGCCCCAGCGGTGCCAGCGCTTAGTCGTTGGGCCACAGAATAGCGAACCCGACACCTATGATCCTCTGCCTCAAAAGATTTTTGTTTGTTCTCGCCACCATTCCGGCGCTCGCCTTCGCGGGGAGCGTTGACAGTGTTCCTGCCCTCGTCGCCGCAGTGCAAGATGGGGCTGAAGGAACGACCATCGAAATTGCTGAGGGCACCTACGCGCTGGAGGCTCCACTGGAACTGAAGGCCCGGATGACCCTGAAGGGGGCCGGGATGGAAAAGACCATCCTCACCAATGCCCCAGGCTGGAAGCCTGCAACGAAATCACTGCCTGACCCTGAAATGAAGCAGGAAGGGCTGGATACCGGTGCCTATCTCATCCGGCTGAAGCGGGACACCGCAGGCATCACCATCTCCGACATGACCCTCCACGGGCCGCAATTGCATGGAGCCGTCTTCGCTTGGTTCCCCGCCGACCTGCATCTGCATCACCTGCGGATCAAGGAGACGATGTGGAGCGGAGTCCGCACCTTCGGCATGAAGAAGGCGAGAATTCACGATTGCGAGTTCATCGACGCAGGCGGGCGGTGGGACAAGGGCCAACCCGGGGCCAAAGGCGGTATCACTGGCGGAGGCATCTTTGCCATCTGGATGGAAGACAGCGAAGTATTCAACAACCGCTTCACCCGCACCCAGATGGCACCGGAACGCGAATATTACGGCATTAAAGTGCGACAGGGGAAGCGGTGTCACATTCATCACAACACCATCGAAACCAACTTCTCGATGGAGTTCCCGTTTGAAAACGACGAGGATAATGAGGTCGACCACAACGTGTGCCACGGCACCATCTCCATCCCGAAACACGCAGGCGGGCCGGTGCCGAAGAGCGGGAAAACGTTCCACGTTCACCACAATTGGTTCAAGGACAGCTACTCGATCGAGTTTGTGCGCAACGGAGTGGAGATCGACCACAACCTGTTCGACTTTGATGCGAAGAAAGACCACGGAAATCTGATCTCGGGATTTGGCAAAGCCCCGGCGAACGGTCCAGCGAGCTTCCACAACAACCTCGTCAGTAATCCCGGTCGCGGCGTCATTTGGATCAACGAGGTCTTCGACAACCTAGAGGTTCGCAACAACCACATCATCACGCGCACCACGTCCACCCCACGACAGGAAGGACTGTTCGGCTTCAATCCCGGCTGCGATTTCAAGACAATCACGATTAGGGACAACGTGATCGAGTGCCAAGGGCAGGAGCGGCCTTTGCTACGAAACAAGGAGAGCTACACAGCAGGGATTCGGAACAATCTGTTCACCAACGTGTCCGACGCCGCCCGGTTCGACAACCCAAAGGGTGGGAAGCCAGCCGGGCCCGAAGCACCGCTCAAGTTCGAGTGCGGTGTCCACGGCGAATATTCCGTTGATGGCTGGCAGGCTCGGCTCTCGGCGAAACAGAAAACACAATGAGGCCTGACAAAACGGATGCAGGCAACGGCTCGTATGGCATCTGTCGCGTCATCGGCGCTTCCCGCTCGCCGTCGCCTGATCCGGGTCGTTGCCAAGAAAGAAGAATGAAACTACCCGAAGAGCTTTCGGTGTTCGTCACATCAGTGTTGATCGCCTCATGTGCGACAAGGTCCGCCGATTTAATCATCTCGCCTAGCGGAAGATTCCGGATATCTTACGACGCTGGCACTCGGGAAGCGGATCCATACTATGAGGTCTTCGATAGGCTTGAGCGCGCCAAGGGAGAATGCTGGAATCTTGACGATCGCTTTGCCCGCGTGAACTACTCTATTTGCAGTGGTGCGGAGACTCCACTTGATGTGTCGAGAGTGATTTGGAGTCCCAGTGATATGACGTTTCTTGTGATGTTTGGATTGGATAAGGGTGGGCGCCCCGAACGGTTTCTTCTTGTGCGCCAAAATGATGATTTCTCTGACGGGCCCGACGGTAACTACTCCAAGTATTGGCTCGTCGGAATGAGGGCGCTGGAATCCAGATTCTTCAACGAGAGATCGACACGAATTATCTCTGTCAACGACACAAGCGTCTCGTTCATTTCCGATAATGATTCACGAACAATACAAATCAGTTCGGATGCCCTCGAAATCGAAAGCCGTCGCCAAGAAAATCAATCAGACGAGGATGCTTCATTCAACGGCGGTAAGCGACCTGTTTGAATTCAAGCTTCCATTTCAACCTCGATGAACGAGATCCCCGTGGCTGGCAGAAAGAGCTGAGAGTAATTCACCCCATCCTCTCCCTCGTCATCCTTCTCATCCGATCGATCCAATACCGGTTCGTCAGTTTTTCCTGAACCTCGGGGCGGTCGAAGGCTTCGCGGTGTTGTTGGTGCCAGAGGTGGAGGTTGTCTTTCGTGATCTCATCCCAGTCCTCGACGATCACGACGGGCAGGCCTTCGTAGAGGGGGTCGAGGGGGGAGCGTTTGACGATGACGATGCAGCCGAGGACGAGGGATTCCCAGGTGCGGTGGCAGTCGAGGCCGTTGCCGTGGGGGCTGAGGACGAAGGCATGGCGTGCCTTTTCCCGCCAGAGACTGCGGCGGCGACGGAACTTTTCAGGGAAGTGGATGTCTGGATGGTCAATGAGCTTCCGATGGAGGTCCTCGCGGTGTTCCCAGGGGCGGTCGTGGATGGGTTTGTTGAAATGGAAATCGGCGTGGACGCGGAGCAGTCGTTCGCGGTTTGGGCGGGATCGCGCGATGGCTTTCCGGAGCTGGGCTTCCTGGAGTTTCGGTGGAGCTGGCCACTCGTCCCATTTGTCCGAGTTGGCGAGGCTGTGGAAATCGAGTCCGATCGGCAGTGGATGGAGCTTGGGATGATCGCAGGTGCCGTCGAGATTCTGGGCGAACCAGCCGAGCAGTCGCGGATCATCCAATAGCTCGTCCGCACGCTCAAAGCCGGAGGGAATGCTCCAGTCCTCATCACCGGTGACGAGTGTGAAACGTGCGCGGATGAGCGGCAGCACCTCATCGACGAACTGGGGGAGGGAAGTGGCCCTCATCCAGACCAGGTCGCCTTCCTGCACTTGATGGAAAGCCTCCGGGTCGACCGGGATCTGCGGGTTTCCTCCGACCTGATCCTTGACGAAACGGGTGCCTCCGTGGTGGTCGCAGAGCAGGGCCAGTCCACGACTCCAGAGGAATCGGGTAGCTGAGAAGTTTCCCCGGATGCGGTGAAGATAGTGGAGGCGCAGAGCCACTGCTGAGGCGGTCAGGCCGATGACACCAAGGAGGAGGGGATGCATGTCGGGGAGGAAACTGCGTGGTGTGATCGGGCGTGGAATCACGACCGAGCTTGGTTTGGCTTGGAGGATTGGGAAATCAGGAAATCCTTTATTTCAATGCATAAAACAGCCTTCGATTCTGTATTGCCCGCCGCGAGGGAGGCCCCTAAAGTCGCGACATGCGTTTGAAACCTGCTTTGATTGCGTTGTTCGTTTCGTGGAGTTCCGTTCTGCCGCTTGTGGCTGCGACGTCGATGCCTGCTGACCCGGCGACGGGAGTGACGAAGGCTGTGGAAGGTCCTGCGAAGGAGGCCATGGAGGCTTACAAGGACGGCCGCCACGCGAAGGCGGTGGAGCTGGCCAAGCCGCTCGCCGAGCAGGGAAATGGCGACGCGCTTTACCTGATGGGATTCGCCCACGAGAGCGGCAAGGGAGTCGAGGCCTCGCGCGACAAGGCGCTGGAATTTTACAAGAAGGCGGCGGCGACCGGTCAGAAGGATGCGACTTACCGGATGTCCTTCATCCTGCTCGCTTCCGAGGAAGAGAAGGAGCGCACGCAGGGTCGTGAGGCTCTCGAAGGGGCTGCCAAGGAAGATCCTGCGGTGGCTGGACGGATTCTCGGTGAGGCCTGGTTGAAGGGCCGCCTGAGCAAGGAACCCGATTTCGACAAGGCCTTGTTCTGGTGGAGCAGCGCGGCGGATGCCGGTGATCAGCCATCGCTCCTGCTTCTGGCCCGCCTTTATGAAGGCCAGTTCGGATTTCCCGAGAAGAAGGATATCACGAAGGCGATGAACACCTACCGCAAGGCTGCCGGACTCGGTGATGCCGGTGCCATGGTGGCGCTTGGCTCGCGTCTGCTCAACGGACCCGAAGCGCAGCGCAACGAGAAGGAAGGCCGCGAGTGGCTGAAGAAGGCAACAGACGCGAAGGAATACTCCGCCTATCTCGCGCTCGGCGACTTCGAGGAGAACGTGAAGAAAGATCCCAAGGCCGCGCTCGAAACCTACCGCAAGGGCGACGACGCCGGACAGGTGGATTGCACGCTGCGCACTGCGCAAGCCTATCTCGATGGCAAGGGCACGGAGAAGGATGAGGAGCGCGGCATCAAGCTGCTCGAGAAGTCGGCCACGGCCGGCAGTGCCGCTGCCCATCTTCGTCTGGCCGTGCTCCGGCTTCAGGGCGAGAAGCCGGACTACATGGTCGGATACGGTCACCTTCTTTCCGCCGCCAACGGAGGCCTCGCGGAAGGCCAGAACGAACTGGCGCTGCTATACCTTTCCGGCAAGCTCGGCGTGGCGGATGTGGCTGCTGCGGCAGCCTGGCTGACACGTGCCGCACAGGGTGGTTATGCCCCTGCACAGAACAACCTGGCGACCATGTTCGAGCGTGGCGCGGGCGTGCCGCAGAACTATGCGAATGCCGGTCAGCTCTACTCGCTGGCGGCGAATCAAGGCAACGGCCCGGCCACGCTGGCACTGGCCCGCATGCACGCACAGGGACTCGGCACCAAGGAAGATCTTCCGAAGGCCTGGGCGCTGGCGACCCTCGCCGGTGAACGCGAACAGGAGGACGGCGTGAAGCTGGCCAAGGAACTGGATGCGAAGTTCAACGCCGAGCAGAAGGTGGAGGCCCAGAAGGCGCTGAAGGAAATCAAGTCCGACAAGCCGGCCGATAAGCCAGCGGACAAGCCAGCGGACAAGCCAGCCGACGCCAAGCCGACCACGGCAGTCACTCCGCCTGTGTCCGTTCCTGAGAAGCCGGCTCCTAAAAAGTGAGCGGGACAAAAATCCGCCCGGAGACACTCCTTGGAGCTTATGTCCAAGGAGTGTTCCCGATGGCAGAGAAAGGCGAGATCCTATGGTTCTCGCCGGAACTCCGGGGCGTGATTCCCCTGGATGGCGGATTTCACATTCCTCATGGGCTGAGGAAGACCCTGCGGAAAAAGCCTTTCGATGTCCGCTGGGACAATGCGTTCCGCGAGGTGATGGTCGGTTGTGCAGATCGTGATGACACCTGGATCGATACCGGCATCGTCGAGAGTTATTGCGAGCTTCACCGGCTCGGATTCGCGCACTCCGTGGAGTGCTGGGACGCCGATGGTCTTCAAGGCGGCCTCTACGGTGTGGCGATCAGCCGCGCGTTTTTCGGCGAGAGCATGTTTTCCCGGAAGACCGATGCGTCAAAGGTGGCACTGGTCCACCTCGTCGAGCGATTGATCGCACAGGGCTTCACACTGCTCGATACGCAATGGCTGACGCCGCATCTCGCGACTTTCGGCGGGCATGAGATTCCGAGGAAGGAGTATCTCAAGAAGCTTAAGAACGCGGTGGAAGCGAACATCGAACATTGAACGTCCAACATTGAACATCGAAGAGGGCTGGGGACGGACTACTTGGAATGTAGTAGGTCGCGCGTTCTGATCCATTCGCTGGGACGGATGTTGAATTGAAGCGTGTTTGCCCACTCGGCCTCGTCATCGTTCATGTGGCGGATCTTGTGGCGACTTGCCTGGCTCCGGGCAATAAAGCGGCGCGGCAGGGAGAACCTGCCGCGCCGCTTGTCTTGAGGGGTTGGTCGATCCTATCAGATCACTCGCTGATTTTGGCGCGGAGGAAGGCCTTCGGAACCGTTGGGACCGTGCCGGGGGCGCGGAAGGTGCGGTAGGTCCAGCCGGTGGACAGCCCGGGCAGTCCGGCCTGGATGGCGGTCAGCTCGGCTCCAGCTCCGACTTCCGTGATGGTGTCGGCGAAGGGAGTAAGGGTCTCGTCGCCTTCGATGCGGTAGGTGATCGCATCGATAAGGGCGGAGAGCTGGTCGCCAGAGGAGGCCGAGAAGGCAGCTCCAGTGCGGACTGGCAGGGTCAGGGTCAGAACCTGAGTGGCTCCGACGGTGGCGATCTTTCCGACGATCTTGCCGTCGTCGGAACCCGAGAGCGGGTTTCCATCGAAGGCGAATTCGTAGAGGTTGTTCTTGCCGTCGTTGTCCGGATCGTTGGCCTTGCCTGCTTCGAAGCCGGGTGCTCCGGTGAGGCCCTTGGCCGTGGCCCAGGAGTCATAGGCATTGGCTGAGCCAAGGGTCAGGATACCGGTGGTTTCATCGAAGGTGTAGAGCTTCGCGCCGTTGACCTTGGTCCACTTATTGCCGCCGATATCGGTGAAGTCGACGACCGTGAAGGTGGAACCGTAGGCACCTGAGAGGCTGGTGACATTTTCCAGGAGCCAGGTGCCGGAGGCGAGTGCGTCTGCGGCGGTGGTGTCGATGACGAAGTCGCCGTTCAGCGTGGCCGTGCCGGCACCGGTGAGGCTGTTGTTGGAGCCGGAGATGGCACCGAGGACGAACTTGAGCTGGGCGTTGTCGGTGACTTCCAGTGTGCCCGCGTTGACCGTGGTATTACCGGAGTAGGTGTTGGCACCGGTGAGGGTGAGTTTGCCGTCGTTGACCGTGACGGTGGCACCCACGTTGATCACATCGGCGAGGGTCAGGGCTCCAAGACCGGTCTTGGTGAAGGGCCTGTTGATATTGCCACCCGTGCCGCTGAAGGTGATGTCACCGGTGGCGCTGGTGACCTCGATGGTCTTGTTCTCAGTGCCGGTATCGATCCACAGGTTGCGGGCGGTGGTTTCGGTTCCAATTCCGGCGTAGCGGAAGGTGCCATCATTGGCGACGCCGAGGTAGCCGGTACCGATGCTGCCGACACCGCCAGCGTTGGCGATGGAGGAGGCCTCGAGGGTTCCGCCGTTTGCATTGGTTCCGCCGGTGTAGTCGTTGTTTCCGGAAATCACCATGGTGCCGACGCCGGTCTTTGTGAGGGCGTTGCCACCGGTGATCTGGCCGGAGATCGTGAGGTCTGCGGCCGCGCTGGCAGTGACGTCCTCGACCTTCCAGTTTGGACTTGCGAAGCCGGTGTTGACCCTGGCGGAGATGGAGCTCGGGGTGGAACCTGTGACGGTGTAATCGTTGCCTGTTGCCGCGCGGACCTCGTTGGTGCCGTTGATGAGGGCTCCGTTCAGGGTCAGTTTGCTAAAATACTGTTCAGAGTTGAGGGTCACGGTGCCTCCGTTGACAGTGACCGCATCGTTCAAGCCGAGGTTGTTACCACCCAAGGCGTGGGCGGCGCTGATCAGCAGCGTTCCAGTGGGATTGACGACCAATTGACCGGCTCCAACCATGCGATCGCCGCTGAATGAACCCGAGGTGATCTGGAGGGTGCCGGCATCCACGGAAACGTTTGTAGGCAGGAACAGCGCTGTTCCGTTGTTCAGCACGAGTGTTCCGGAACCTTTCTTCGAAAGTGTGCCAGTGCCTGTGATCACTCGGTTCAAGGTGACGGTGTCCGACCGATTGAACTCAAGTGTACCGACCACATCCACGTTCCCGGAGCCTCCCAGTGTGCCGGTGGTACCGCCATCGCCGACCTTCAGGGTTCCGGCCGTGACCTTGGTCAAGCCGGTGTAGGTGTTGGTGTTGAGCAGGGTGACGCTGCCGGTGTTCTTCTTCTCCAGACCGGTGGTGCCGCTGATCGCTGCTCCGCTGAGAGTGTAGTCGGTGGTGGCGGCGTCGAAGGTGAGGCTCAGGGGCTGGATGGTACCCACGAGATTGACCAATGGGGCTGCAGCGCCGTCGTCGGTGAACCTGACGACATCCGTGTTGTAGAACGTGCTGGCGAGGTTATCGCTGACGGTCTTCCAGTTTGCGGTGGTGTTGACGTCCCAGTTGCCATCGACGTTGCCGACCCAGACGACCGGGTCGATCTGGTCGATGCTGACCCGCACCCGGGTGTTGACGGTATCATCCACCAGCGAGGCCTCGTAATGTGGGTTGGCGAGCGGCGCGAGTGAGAGGCCGGCAAAGCCGAGTCCTCCGATGCTGCTGTTGTAGTCGATCAGGGTCAGCAGGTCTCCGGGGAGCAAGTTGCTGACCGGCGTGATGCTGATGGTGGAAGCGGTGGGGACCGTGAAGACGTTCGTGTTGATGAGATCCCCGGCGGTGAAGTCAGCGCGGAGGGAAACAGTTCCACCATTCAGGGAAAGGAAGCTGATGGCGGAGGTTCCGGCGGTGGCCACTGAGCCGGTGGCAAGTGTGCCACCACTGTCCACGGACAAGGCGGAGGTGGTGAGCGAGGTGCCGGGGTAGAGCGTGCCGCCGTTGACGGCGGTGGTTCCGGTGTAGGTCTTGGTACCGGTCAGGTTTAGGACACCCGCGCCGCTCTTGGTGAGTCCACCGCTGCCGGAGAGGGTGCCGGAAAGGGTGATCGTGCGTGCGGTGGTGGCGTTGACCGAGTCAAGGGTGTTGAAGACGACATTTCCACCGGTGCCGGTGAGAGTCATGTTCAGCGAGGAGGACCAGTTGGCGGAGGCTCCTATGATGCCGCCACCGAGGTTAACGGCGTAGGTGGTGCCTTGAGTGGTCAAGCCCCACTTGCCGAGGTTGATGCGGCCACCGGTGAGGTTCAGGGCATCCTGGCCGCTATTGCTGGTATTGTTGCGACCGTTGACGACCAGGGAGGTGGTGTTGAGCACCCCGGAGCCGGAAACGTTGAGGATGCCGGAACCGTCGATGCCGATGAAGAAATTCGCCTGGGTTTCCGAAGTCGGGGTGGTGACTGTGTCTGGTTGGTTGAATGAGCCGCCGGACAGGTTGTATACGGAAGTTTCAGTGGGCCAGTGACCGAGTAACGCCTGGGCTGTGGCGGTGAGGGCACCGGCAGTGTGGTTGATCGTGTGTGCCTGACTGGTGGCATTTCCCACGTTGAGGACGCCGATCGAACCCGTGCCGATGGCGATGTTCGTCGTTCCCGTCCAGAAATTCATGGCGGTGGTGGCGAAGACCGGGCTGTTGAGGTTGGTGACAATGTTGGTGCTCACTTCAAAGGCTGCGCCAAAGCTGGCGTTGCCGTTGTAGGTCTGGGTTCCGCCGTTGGCTGAAACTCCGCCCGTGCTGGTGATTGCCCGGTTGAAGATCACATGGCCGGAGTTGTTCGCCTTGGCCAGTGTGCCGGTGGCGGTGATGGCTCCGTCGATGGTCAGCGTGTTGCCAGTGGTGGCGTCGTAGGTGGCACCGAGGGTCTGGGTGATGCCCTGAGTGGCGCTGCCAAGGGTGCCTGTGGCGGCGGCGGTGACGGTGCCGAACTGGAGGGTGGAGTTATTCGCCATGGTGAGCACATCCGCTCCTGTGGCGGTGCCTAGGGCGGAGTTGCCTTCGATGCGGAGGATGCCGGCGTTGTTGATGAACTTGCCGCTGTAGCCGGTGGACGAATTCTGGAGGTAGAGGATGTTTCCTCCAGCGCGAGTGATATTTCCACTGCCGCTGAGCGATCCGTCAATGACGATGCTCTGACCCGTGGTGGTGACATTCATGGGCCCCGCCATGGTGAGGGTTCCAGTCCAGGTGCCAATCGCTCCGCCGAGGTTGGTCAGCGTGGTGCCGGTGGCGAAGGTGACGTTGTTGGCGATGGTGCGGGCACCGAAGGATCCGAGGGTGGCGGTGCCGTTGACGCTGATCGGGTTGGTGCCGGAGGCGGTGTCAAAGTCCTCGAACGTAAGGCTGCCTGCATCGACCACATAGGAGATGTTGCTGGCTGGGGCACGGAGGACGATCTGGTTGGTGCCGACCTTGGTGAGGGTGAAGCCGGCTCCACTGATGACGCCGCCCGCGCCAGTGGTTCCATGGCGTCCGATGTCGAAGCGACCGGCGTTGCCGCCGATCTCTGCATTTCCAGAGAGGGTTAGGTTCAGAACACTGGAGTCCTCGAAGACCGCCGTCGCAGAGGAGTTCGTGATGGCTCCGAGGGTGCCAGCTCCGTCGCCTCCGTCTCCGGCAATGGTCCAAGTGGTGTTGGTGGCGTTTCCGAGAAGTTGACCGTTGAGATCGACTCTTGCTCCTGAGGCGACAGTGACACCTGAAGTTTGGCCGAGTGCGTTGGCGCTGGCAGTCGTGAAGGAACCGGCATTGACGGCCACCGCCCCGGTGTAGTTCTGACCGGTGCCG
>JANOKL010000165.1:0-7018 GCA_031419215.1 Luteolibacter sp.
TAGACAGCAGTCGGACATTTGTAGGACGACGAGCCGAGCCACTCTGCCAGAGATGCCTGCGAGTGCATTCGGATCGGCAGTACCCCGGATGACTTCGAGGGCTAGAGGTGAGCTGTTAGAGTTTACGATGAGGCGGATTGAGAGGTGAACCGACCTGTCGGTGTGGACGCCCGCGATGCCGTCGTTTCACCGATCAACAGTTCTCCACTAAGGATTTCCATCGATCTCGGCAGGGTCCGTTGATCAGCAAATTCGCGACGATCACTTCGTTTGAATTTCTCCAAAAGAGAAGGGCATCGACCGCCGGGTTTTTGAAAAGTCACTTCCATTCGGTGGGTTTGATTCCCATTGCTGCGGATCTCCCGGTCCTGTTAGCAGTCAGACGTTATGGTAACACCAAACTACATAGCGGGTCTTCTTCCAGAAGTGCTCGCACCCTACGCCATCTGGATCTGGGCCCTGCTTGCGCTGGGCGTCTTCATCCTGTTCTTCCGGCCGATCCTGCAACTGCTCGGCGTGGTCATTGTCCCGGAAGACAAGATCGGCCTCGTCACCAAGAAGTTCGCGCTTTTCGGGCAGCACAAGGAACTGCCCAGCGGACGGATTATCGCCCTGAATGGCGAGGCTGGCTTCCAGTCCCAGACGCTGGCTCCCGGGCTCTATTTCTGGAAGTGGATCTGGCAGTTCGAGATCACACTCCAGCCTCTCACCGTGATTCCGGATGGTGAGATCGGCCTGCTCCTCTCGAAGGACGGCGGCGAACTCCCTCGCGGTGCCGTGTTGGCCCGTGCTGTGGATTGCCAGATGTTTCAGGATGCTGCGGCCTTCCTCCGCGGCGGTGGCCAGAAAGGTCGTCAGGCGGCATTCCTCACCGCTGGCACCTACCGGATCAACACCTTCCTCTTCGATGTCACCCGTGCCCGCATGACGCAAATCCGGGAAAACATGGTCGGCATCGTCAATACCCTCGACGGTGAGCCGCTCGCCGATGGCCAGATCGCCGGGCGCAAGACAGACGGCCACAGCAACTTCCAGAGCGCCGACGCCTTCCTTGCCGCCGGTGGCAGCCGTGGCGTCCAGCCGCAGGTCATTCTCGCCGGCTCCTATTTCCTCAATCCCTGGTTCGTCCACGTCGAGGAAATCCCCATGACGGAAATCGCCATCGGTTCGGTTGGTGTCATCATCAGCTACTACGGCGATGATGGCGAGGACGTCAGCGGACTCGACTTCAAGCACGGCAACATCGTGAAACGCGGCCACAAGGGCGTCTGGGCGGAACCACTCGGACCGGGCAAGTATCCGCTCAACACCTACATCCTCCGCGTCGAGCACGTGCCGACCACCAACCTCGTGCTCAACTGGGCCAACGCCCGCAGCGAAGCCCACAAGCTCGATGCGCATCTCTCCACCATCACGGTGCGAAGCAAGGACGGTTTCCCGTTCAACCTCGACGTCTCCCAGATCATCCACATCCCGATGACCGAGGCCAGCAAGGTGATCGCGCGCTTCGGAAACATGAACAACCTCGTGTCCCAGGTCCTCGAACCGACCATCGGAAACTACTTCCGAAACAGCGCCCAGGACAGTGACGTGATCTCGTTCCTCACCACTCGAAAGGAACGCCAGGCCTCCGCGAGGGAGCACATCAACACGGTGCTCGACCAGTACAACGTCAACGGCGTCGACACGCTCATCGGTGACATCGCGCCGCCGGAGTCGCTGATGAAGACCCTGACCGACCGCAAGCTCGCCGAAGAGCAGAAGGTGACCTACGACACCCAACGAATGGCCCAGGAGACCCGCCAGGACCTGGAAAAGGAAACCGCCATTGCGGACATCCAGAAGCAGATCGTGCAGGCCGACCAGGGCGTGCAGATCGCCGAGCGCGTGGCCGATGCCGCCGTCAAGAAGGCCGAAGGTGATGCCGCCAGCGTCAGGCTGAATGCCGCTGCAGAAGCCGAGCGTGTGAAGGTCACGGCTGATGCCGAGGCCCGCCGCATCGCTCTAACAGGTAATGCCGAGGCCGAAAAAATCCTCGCCATCGGCAAGGCGAACGCCGAGGCCTACCAGCTCCAGGTTGCGGCCATGGGCGGGGACAATTTCACCCGCACCAAGATCGCGGAGATCATCGGCAAGGACAAGGTCAAGGTCATGCCCGACATCCTCATCACCGGTGGCGGCGACGGCACCAATGGCCCTCTTGCCGGCCTGCTCGGCATGAAGCTCATGGAGGAACTCGGTGGCAAAATCACACCTCCGAAGCCTCCTGTCACGGTCCCGGTGAGCGTCAAGTCCGAGGAATAATCCGGTAGGGAAAGTCCCCGATCCATCTGCCAATGGCGGAGCGGAGCCTCACAGCTCTCTCCGCCATTTTGCATGGTGAAATTACTCGGAATCCTTCGCCGCGCGCGACTTCATTTTCGCCCGCAGGATCTCGATCACCATCGGCAGGACGGAGATCCCGATGATGGCGAGGACGACGATTTCGAAGTGCTTCTTCACCCATTCGTTGCTCCCAAGGAACCAGCCCGCGGGAAGGATCAGGCCGACCCACAGCAGCGAGCCCATGAAGCCGAAGGAAATAAAACGGCGGAACGGCATTGCGCCAGTGCCCGCTACAAAAGGAGCGAAGGTCCGGACGATGGGGACGAAGCGGGCCATGATCAGCGTCTTGCCGCCGTAGGTTTCGAAGAAGCTGTTGGTCTTTTCGAGATAGGCGGGTTTGACGATGCGCGGGAATCGGCGGATGAGCCAGTTGCCACTGGTACGACCAATCCAGTAGTTGGTGGTGTCGCCGAGAGCGGCCGCGCCAAGCAGCACGACCGCGGCGATCCACACGTTGAGGCCGGAGCCCTCCCGGGCGGCAATGGCTCCGATGGCGAATATCAGGGAATCTCCTGGCAGGAAGGGGGTGATCACCAAACCCGTCTCGCAGAAGACAATCAGGAACAACAGTCCGTAAACCAGAGCACCGTATTGGTTCGTGAAGTTGTCGAGGTGTTCGGGCAGGTGCAGGAAGAGATCGAGGATTTCCTTCATGGTCAGCTGTGTTCGGGGCGGGGATCGCGGGTGAGGAGTTCGTGCATGGCACGTGGGGCGGGCTTGCCCTGATAGAGGATGCTGTAAACGGCGTCGATGATCGGAGTTCTAACACCAGCTTTGCGGGCGGCGTCGTGGATGGAAAGGGTGTTCGGCACGCCCTCGGCCACCATGCCGAGTGAGGCGACGGCTTCCTCAAGAGTTTTTCCCTGACCGAGCGCGAGTCCAACCCGGTGGTTGCGCGAGTGCTCGGAGAAACAGGTGACGATCAGGTCACCGACGCCGGAGAGCCCGGAAAAGGTTTCCATCCGACCCCCGAGGGCGGTGCCGAGGCGGGTCATCTCGGCCAGCGCACGGGTGACGAGCGCGGCCACGGCATTGTCGCCAAGTCCCAGTCCATGGGCCATCCCGGCGGCGATGGCATAAACGTTCTTCACCGCTCCGCCGAACTCGATGCCGGCGAGATCGTCGCTGGTGTAGGATCGGAAATGCGGCAGCGTGAAGAGATCCTGCAAACTTACCGCTAGATCGTGGTCCTCGGAGCCGATCACTGCACAGGTCGCCAGACCGGTCGCGATTTCCTCGGCATGATTCGGCCCGGAGAGCGCGGCGATCGGGTTCTGCGGAAAGACTTCGTGGAGGATCTCGCTCATCCGCTCGCCGGTGGACTTCTCGATTCCCTTCGCGCAGGAAAGCAGGACCTTGTCCGTGGCTAGTCCCAGCGAGGCGAGTTGGCTGGCAATCGCTCGCGTGGCGGAGGTCGGCACGGCGAAGACCACCAGCGGATGCGAAAGCGCGGCTGCCAGATCGGTGGTGGCGTGGATGTTCTCCGCCAGCGTGACCGAGCTGAGGTAGTGGGGATTGCGATGGTGCTGATTGATCGAATCAACGGTTTCCGGATCGCGTCCGATGAGCACGATTTCCCGCACCTTCGGCGCGAGCAGCATGGCGATGGCGGTGCCGAAGGAGCCTGAACCGAGGATGGCGATGGAGTTCACGGGACGAAAGGGGAGTTCAGGCGGAGGGGCGTTTCGATTTCGGCACGAAGCGGTTTTCGGTGCCTGCGATCAGGCGCTGGACGTTTGACCGATGCTTCCAAATGGCGAGGGCAGCGATCACCACGGAAAAGGCGAACAGCGGCTTGTTCCATGTGCCATTAGAAAGCTTTCCGTGAAACGCAGAACCCGCGATGTTAACGATTGGCAGCATGGCTGCAGCGCCGATGCTTGCGACCGAAACGTACCGGGTGGTTTTGAAAAGTACAAGCCAGATCACGATCAAGATAGGAAGACCTGCGGGCATCAAAGCGAGCATCACGCCCGCCGAGGTGGCGATGCCCTTGCCACCCTTGAAGCCGACCCAGGGCGAATAGTTGTGGCCGAGGATGGCGAACAGTCCGCTGAGCACGACGAGGAGCTGGGCGGTGAATTGTTGATCAGCCGGAAACACGTGCGCGTGGGGAAGCAGCGGCGCGATTGACATGCCGGTCGGCTGGCCGGTGAAGCGGATCAACGTGATCGCCAGCACTGTCGGAATCAGCCCCTTCAGCATGTCGAGCAGCAGGCAGGTGATGCCGTATTTTTTTCCCATTACCCGCAGCACGTTGGTGGCCCCGATGTTTCCTGAGCCGTGTTGGCGGATGTCGACGCCCTTCGATTTCGCGATGAGCAGTCCGAATGGGATGGCGCCGAGCAGGAAGGCGATCAGCGGGCAGAGCCAGAGTTGCATGCGGGGGCTTGGTAGTGGATCTGCGGCCTCCTGTCACCCTCGGAGACCGCTTTCCGGACGTCGGGCAGCATGGTGGTCAATCAAAAAACCGGCAAGCCGTTCATGCTGAGTGAAGATGGGGGAGTGTGCATCGAAACGGGCTTGCACATCGGGCCGGTCCGGGGCATGGAAGGCACCAGATGCGCGACTTGATGGTGGACCCGGCTTGGACCGAGGAGGATCTGGGGATGCCGTTGCCGGATTCTCCGCACGCATGCTCGGTCTGTCTTCCGACGTGGGATGCCGTGGTCGGATACGAAGAAGGCAGGGAAAAGGTCACCCGCCGGATGCGCAGTGGCTACCCGCGTTTTTTCCGCCATCCGGTGGTGGAGCGGCTTTTCTCAAGCGCCAAGGCGGAGATCGCTTCCGAGGATGACCACGTCATCGTGCTGCCCACCAAGGGCGCGGCGCAGCGGGCCCAACGATGGGTGGAACGCCGGGCCGAAACCGCCGTGCGCGTCGCCAGCTTTCACGGCCTTCAGGTGCTCGTCGTGCCTGCCAAGGCCAAGGCCGAAGCGGATCTCTATTGGCGCTTCTCCGGTGAAGTCGTCAGCAGTCGCCAAGCGCAGGATTTCCTCGATTCACAACTCCGCACGGGGACGAAGTCGCATCTGATCGGTCGCCGCATCGCGAAGCTCGCCGGCGCGGAGGACGGGGATTCATTCGTCTTCGCCAGCGGCATGGCTGCCACCACCGCCGTGCTGCGCGCATTGCCGGGAGTCAAGGAGGGCAAGAAGACGCTGCAACTCGAGTTTCCTTATGTCGACTGTCTGAAAGTCCAGGAAGTCTTTGGAAATGGCGTGGTCTATCTCAATCAGGCGACCGGGGAATCCTTCGACGAAGCCCTCCTGCGAATCCGCCAAGGCGAGTTCGCCGGAGTCTTCACCGAGGTCCCCAGCAACCCGCTGCTCCGCACCGTCGATCTCGCCCGCGTGGCGGCGGCCTGTGCCGATGGCTCGACGCCGCTGATCCTCGATGATTCCGCCGCCGGCCCCGCGAATGTCAACGCGCTCAAGTTTGCCGACGTGGTCACCGGCAGCCTCACGAAATGGCTTTCCGGCATGGGCGATGTCATGGCCGGTGCCGCCACCGTCCGCGCGGATTCCCCGCATGCGAACGCCTTTCGTGAAGTGCTCGCAGTTGAGTCGAAGGAAACCGCTCCACTCTACATCGGCGATGGCGAAGTGCTGCTCTCCAACCTGAAGGGCTATGCCCAGCGGATGAAGCAGGTCAACGCGAACGGCGAGCTGCTCGCAAAGTTTCTCGCCGAGCACCAGTCGGTCGAAACCGTCTGGCATCCCTCGATCGGCAACACCGCCAACTACGACGCGGTGAAGACCAAGGACGGCGGCTACGGCGGCCTGCTCTCTTTCGTGCTCAAGGCTCCCAAGCGCACGCCGAAGGTCTACGACACCCTCAAGCTTTCGAAAGGCCCCAGCTTCGGAACCCTTTTCACCCTCGTCTGCCCCTACACCCTCCTCGCCCACTACCATGAACTGGAGTGGACCGAAGGCTGCGGCGTTCCATCGAATTTGTTGCGCGTCTCCGTCGGTATCGAGCCTTTCGAGACGATCCGCGCGGCTTTCGAGGAAGCGTTGGCAAACGGATGATTGGGTTAGTCCATGCAATGGCACTTGGTTTGCTCCTGCGAGGCCACGGTTTCGGAACCCGTGTGCTCATTTTCAGATCCGATTCACCGCAACTTGATACATAGGACCACGAAGACCCGTTAAGCGGTCGCCATCGCACTTCTCGAAATGAAATTCCTTTCGTTCCTCTCCATCCTGGCACTCACCACCGCCGTCTGCGCCGCCCAACAGGCCCCATCCCCTGAGCCCGCATCTCCACGGATCGTCAACATCATCAATTTCGTCCGCCAGTGCGAGCCCCGCATCGAGTGGATCACCCAGGACGTGCTCTATCAGACCGTCGTCGAGCAGGTCGCGATCATGAACAAGCACAAGCTCCGGGGGACTTTCCTGCTTCAGTATGACTCGCTGATCGATCCCCGATACCAGGCTTTGTTCAAGGGTCTGCCACCGGAAACTTTCGAGCTCGGTGCGTGGTGGGAAATCCCCCAGCCACTGGTCGAGAAAGCCGGCCTGAAATGGCGTGGACGCTATCCCTGGGACTGGCATGCCGATGTCGGGTTCGCCACCGGATACACGCCGGAAGAGCGGGAGAAACTGACCGACGTCTACATGGCGGAGTT
>JANOKL010000166.1:0-3070 GCA_031419215.1 Luteolibacter sp.
CGCAGAGACCTTCCAGGAGCCATCAAGCCCCAAAAGCATGGCGTAATGCGCCGTCAAAGATTGTTCCATGACGCGACCCTAGCAGCCTTCGCCTGGACCTACGACCGGAAGCCACCCACTAAATCGCGGGAAGAACCGAATAAGTTGCCGTATCGCCTGCACCTCTTGGTTGTCGCGAAGGCTCCAATCCGCGCATAGCTCCATCAGGAGGCTATATTGGAGTTGGGGCGGGAAGGCGCGGAGGTTCTCAAGCAGCGCAGTGCGCTTGTTGCCAGCTTGAAATGGATAGGCCGCGTGCGGAATACGAATATCGTGATCGACTGCGAAAGTATTGCAGTATGAGACCACTTTCGGACCGGACAGACCATTGTTCGTCTCCGCGATGACATCGGCTGCCCGGCTTAGAACAGAGATTGTTATTCCGTCATTCATCGGGAGAAGCGTGTGCTGAGGCCTAACAGTGTTGTTGAAAAACCGGTTGAGCTTGGGGTTACTCAGCAACCGGTTTGTGAGCATGGGGCAAAGGCAACACAGACTCACAGACCTTTAGCACCTCATTCATGCGAGGATTCTGGACGCTGGAGGTTGAGAATCCAAGCCGTTTGTGTGTGTGCCTGCACAGCCCGCCAGCGCCGGGCTCTGAAGGAGTAGGGAGTCGCGAGATTCGTGTCGCGACGGAAGCTTTCGGAAGGGCTGCGACAGGAATGTCGCAACTCCTTAGGCCGAGAGGTCCTCGTTGAAGTAGACCTTGATGAACTTCATCCCCTTCCCTTCGTCGAAGCCGCGTTCGATGACGGACTCGGCCTGGTCGGTGAAGCCGGGCTTGAGGTGGATCTCCACTCCGGTGTCGAGCTTCATCACCGCGCCGATCTTCCGCTTCGCCTTGTTCACGTCCTTCTTGGAAATGGCAAAGCTGTCATCGAGCTTCTGGCCTTCCTCGCGCTCGAAACGCTCGCGGTGCTCGGTGAACTTCGCGACGGCTTCCGGGGTCTTGAGGACCTCCTGCTCGAACTCGTGCAGGCTGAAGTTCTCCTTTTCCTCGAAGTAGGTGATGGCATCCCGCGCGGCGGTGCAGCCTTCCCACGGCGGGGCGTCGGACTCGGTGGTCTTGGCGGTTTCCTTGTTCTCCTTTTCGACGAAGGCGACGGCCATGTTGGCGTACTTGTTCGTCAGGAACGAGCTGTCGGTCACCGGCACCACGCCGAGGAAATCCCGGACCCAGAAGCGGGTGTCGCCGCCGGAGCGGTCGAAGGTGAGGACGTAGTAGCCCTTGTGCGGGAAGTGGTTCAGGATGAGGCAGCCCTTGTCGATCTTCTCGGGGTTGATGCCCTGCTCGGTGGAAAGCTGGAGATCGCCATCGCGGGTGGAAATGCTGAGGAAGGGCACGACGCTTTCCGACTTCAGGATGCAGATGCCCTGGGTGAGGTCGCCGTTGACCTCGATGTTGTCGATAAGGGAGATACAGAGATCGCCGGACTTGATGTTCGGGTGGTTCGACTTCGCGTAGAGCCGCTTGGCGATGTCGCAGCCTTTTTCCAGCAGGCCTTCCGGGCTCGCGAAGATGGCAGTGGCGTAGGCGTTCATTTCGTGCTGATCGAGCGACGAGTGATGGCTGAAGCGATGGCCGGTGAGGCTCTTGAAGGGCTTCAGGAAAATGGCGGTCAGGGTTTCCTGGTCGTCTTCGTCGATCTTGAAGACTTCCTTGGAGGTCTGAAGCGGCTCATCGCGTTGCGGGTGCCCGACCTTGGCGAGAACGAGTCCAGTGGCGGCGGCGGAGGTGAAGCGGATCCTGACTGACATGCGGGGCCGCAACCTAGGGCGAGCGTCCGATTTGAAAACCACGAAATGCCGGGGCAACGTGCAAGGCTGATGGATGCGGGGATTTGAGCGATTGATTGGTGCTGGGAAGAGGTTAGGGTCGATTGTCGATGGAATCCCCCCCGGCCAATCAAGAGCCAGCCAAACTGGTGGCGGCAGTGCGTCGGATCAACGACCGCTGGATCGTGCGCGGGCAATTGAGGAGCCACGCGAACGACTACCTGACGTATCTGGATCGGTCCGACCCGGAGCGCCTGCCAAGATCCTGTCAACTGGCGCTGGAGCTGGTGAGGAACCGGGTGCCGGGCGAGGACCCGAAGCCGCTTTTCTATGCGGGGCTGTTCGCCTTCGCCACCGAACCGGAGGTGGACCACCACCTGGCGGAGCACCTTTTCACCCGAGCGATCTGCCGGCTGCTGCATGGCCAGCCCGAGCGACCCGTGTATCTCGCCCTTCCTGACAGCGTGCGGGCGCTGGCGGATTCGATTGCAATGAAGATTCAGGTGACAATTGACCGCTTGTTTGAGAAACGGCCTGATTCGCCCGCGTAGTCCCCATTTCCGCATCCTCAGGCCACTTTCTTCCATGCCCTTTTCCATGATCCGCAAGACCTTCCTGAAATTCATGACCACACTAGGCCTGACTGCCGTGGCGCTCGGTGGCATCTCGTCCGCTGATGAAACCCATCCCGCCCGCTGCTTTGAAATGCGGACCTATTTCGCCCCGGCGGGAAAGCTCGATGGCCTGCATGCCCGATTCCGTGATCACACGACGAAGCTTTTCACCAAGCACGGCATGACCAACGTCGGCTACTGGGTGCCGAAGGACAACAAGGAGAACAAACTGGTCTACCTGCTCTCCTACCCGGACCTCGCGGCCCGCGAGGCCTCGTGGAAGGCCTTTCAGGAAGATCCCGAGTGGAAGACCGCGAAGGCCGCGTCCGAGGTCGATGGCAAGCTGGTCGAGAAGGTCGACAGCCGCTTTCTGACGCTGACGGATTTCTCGCCGAAGCTGAAGGAGGAGGAAGACAAGACGACGCATGTCTTCGAGCTGCGGACCTACACGACCACGACGGGAAATCTGCCGCTGCTGCTGGATCGATTCCGCCAGCACACAATCGCGCTTTTCACCCGCCATGGCATGGAGCACCTCCTCTATTTCACGCCCGCCGTGGGCCAGCCCGGTGAGAAGGACACGCTGATCTATTTCCTGAAGCACAAGTCCGTCGAAGCCCAGAAGGCCTCGTTCGAGG
>JANOKL010000167.1:0-18343 GCA_031419215.1 Luteolibacter sp.
TTCGCCTCCTCCCTCTACGGTATCGCCCCCCAGGCGACCACGACGACGCCTCGCCGGGCCGGTCCTTATCGTAAGGAGTTGACATGCGATCCTGTCTGCTGCTGAGTCTGGCCCTGGCCGGGCTGTCGGCCTTCGCGAATCCCTCGGCCGCCGCGGACAAGCCGCGCGACGCCGACGTTTCTTTCGCCCCCGCCGCCCTCATCCGCGTGCCGTCGCTCGACGCCCTTACAAGAGGATGATCCCGCCCAATTCGAGCGCGAGGATCCATTGTTGCTGTGACATGCCTGCACCCTAGCAGCCGGAAACCCGGAGTCCAATTCATCCAACAGGCCATCCCGATCACGACCGCCCGCCTTCTCCTTGATTGGAAATTTCAAAAAGGGCATTGACGGATCCCTCATCATGGCATATCTCCCCCCCCGACTCAAGAAATCGCTCCCATGCTCCACCAAGCTACCAGCACCCCGAACGTCACCTGCCTCGTCAACGAGGTCGGGATGTCGTTTGCCGGTTTGGTTTCTGGCACCTCCTGGCAGGCGGGCGATCTCTCCCAGGGCAAACGCCCGCATTCCTACCGGGGAATGATTGCCGCCGCCGGAAAACAGAACCACGGAAGCAGGACAAGGCCACAAACGGCCTGAACGCAGCGAAAAAGAAGAATTTGCCGCCGCCCTGCTTCCCACCGGAAGCGGGGTTTTTTGTTTTCCCTCCCTCACACCGAATCCATCCCGATCCACCCATCAGCCCACTGATCCGCCACAACATTTCCGTTCCACAGCGAACGGATTCGATTCCGAAAGGATTTTTCATCTATCTCATGCCACAACATTCCGGGAGAACGTAGATGATAAGTCATGGAAGAGTCGTGCCAATCATCCAACGCCCCATCCCGCCATGACCCTCTCCCTTCTCCATCGCGCCACCGTCCTGGTCCTGAACCGGAACTGGCAGGCGATCCATGCCGTCACCCCCGCCGATGCCTTCGGGTACCTGGCCACGGGCACGGCCCGGGCGCTCCGGATCGAGGGGCTGCACGACATGCAGCCCCTGGATTGGGAGACGTGGAGGACTCTTTCCCCAAAGGATGGAGAACCCACGGTCGGCACCACCACCGGCCGCGTTGTGATTCCCACCGTGATCGTGCTGAACCGCTACGACCGCGTCCCGCTCGTCCGCCCCGCCTTCGGACTGCGCGGTGTCTGGGAACGCGATGGCGGTCGCTGCCAATACACCGGACGCGCCCTCAGCGCTGCAGAAGCCAGCATCGACCACGTCATGCCCCGTTCGCGCGGAGGTGCCGATGATTGGGAAAACTGCGTGCTCTCCGATCGCACGGTCAACCACCGCAAGGGTGCCCGAACGCCCGGCGAGGCCGGACTGCGACTGCTTTCCGCGCCTCGCGCCCCACGCCCGGTCCCCTCCACCCTGAGGATCCGGAACCTCCACCAGATCGAAGACTGGAACCACTTCCTCCAACCCCTCCGCCGCAAGCGGAACGAACCAAGCCCACTTCCCACCCACTGAAATCATGAACTTCCTCCCCTACCCCACCCTCGAAACCGAGCGCCTGATTCTCCGGCCCTTCGTGCTCCGTGACGCCCTGCGCGTGCAGGCCCTCGCCGGTGACCGCCGCGTCGCGGAAATGACCGCCAACATCCCCTACCAGTATCCGGATGGGGTCGCCGAGGCCTGGATCTCGAACCACCTCCTCGAATGGCGGACGCGCCGGCTCATCGCGCTGGCCGTGACGAGCAAGAAGACCGGCGCCCTCGTCGGTGCGGTTTCCCTGCGGCTCTTTGCCCAGGGCCCGCGCGCGGAACTCGGCTACTGGATCGGCGTTCCTTACTGGAACAACGGCTACTGCACCGAGGCCGCACGCGCGCTCGTCACCTATGGCTTCGAAGAGCTGGAACTCGAGGCCGTCCAGGCCTGCCATCTCGTCGAAAACCCGGCCTCGGGTCGCGTGATGGAAAAGCTCGGCATGCGCTGCGAAGGCGTGGCTCCCCACGCCGGAATCCGCAATGCCAAGCTGCTCGACCTCGTCGACTATTCGATCCCGGCAGGAAATTTCCGCGTCCGCTATCCCGCCGCCTGAGCTTCGTCCATGGCCCTCCACCGGCACGCTGATCCTGATCGGCGTGCCGGTTTTTGTTTCCTCAAAGCTGAGCCCGATAGCGCGAAACCCTTGCGAGAAACGCCTGCCAGTTCGGATCGCTTTCACCACCTTTCACGAGGAAATGCGGGCAGGTCTTGTGGCCGAGGTCGCGTTTGTCATCGTAACGGATCATCCGCCAGTGCTGGTGCGGCACGATGTTGGAAATCGGGATGCCGTATTGCTTCATCAGCAGAGCGGCGAACTTCGCGGTGCGGTCCAGTGTGACCTCACGGGAGTTGCCGGCGTTCTCGCACATCTCGATGCCGATCGAGGAACGATTGCCCTCGCCATCGTAGTCGGCGTGCTGGCCCTGCTCGTTGCAGGGCATCGACTGGTGGATCGAGTGGTCATCGACCGTGAAGTGCCAGATGATGTAGCCGAGGGAATTGTGGGTTCCCTTGAGCGAACCACCGAGCAGCATGTTTGCATGGGCTCGGGCGTTCGCGGCTGCCGAGAAATTCTCAGTGGCGTGGATGGTGATGTAGCGCGGCGACATCGACCTCGTTTTCCAGCGGCCATGCTTGCCCTTCGGCACGATGGAATTGGTCACGCTGAGATTTCCCCAGGATGACGGAGCGGTAAGGGTCGGCGATGGCGATGAAGTCGTGCCGCAGGAAGCGAGCAGCGCGGCGAGGCCGAGAAGCAGGAGGAGATTTTTCATGGGATCAATGGAGCTACTCCACGTTCTGAACCTGTTCGCGGATCTTTTCGAGTTCCGTTTTCGCCTCGACGATGATCTGCGTGATCCCGGCGTCGTTCGACTTCGAGCCGATGGTGTTGAACTCGCGGAAAAGCTCCTGGCAGAGGAAATCGAGCGCACGCCCCGGAGGCTCGGTGCCATCGAGATAGTCGCGGAATTTTCGGAAGTGCGAGGCCAGTCGGGTGAGTTCCTCGGAGATGTCGCAGCGATCAGCAAAAATCGCGAGTTCCTTCAGCACGCGGTCATCGGCGGGATCAAGATCGAGACCGGCATCGCGCAGTCGTTTCAGGAGCATTTCCCGCTGCCTAACAAGTCGCCCGGGAGCATCTGCCGCCAGCCGCTCGGCGTAGCTTTCGAGGATCGCGAGACGTTGTTGGAAATCTTCCTTCAGGTGCCCGCCTTCCAAGGAACGCATGGCGAGCAGTTGCTCCAGCGCGGCCTCTAATGCCGGCTCGACCGCCTGCCAGGCCTTGTCGGGGTCAATGCCGCCGTCTTCGAAGGAAATCACGCCCGGCTGGCGGATGAAATCGGAGGCCTGCGGCAACACGTCGCGACCCAACAGGCCAGACAATTCCTCGAAGGCCTTTTCCATCGCCAAGGCGAGACCGGTATCAACCTTCGCGGGCTTCGCTCCCTTGGCAGTCGGGTCGAGCCTCAACGTCACCTGCAAGCGTCCACGCGAAGTCGCCTGAGTCACGGCGCGGCGGATGCGCGGCTCCAGGTCAGCGAGGTCGCGCGTGCCCTGCACCACCACCTCGGACTGCTTGCGGTTCACCGCCGCGATTTCCACGGTAGCGGTGAAGTCTTCAGTGGTCGCCGAGCCGCGGCCGAATCCGGTCATCGAATGCATGCCGCGACGATGCGGGGCTAAAAGAAGTAGCGCAAGTTTGCAACTTGCGGGTGGGGGCGGCTCACCAATCAGGGCGGGCATTACCGGCAATCGGGCTCACCCTGTTCGCAACTTGAAAAGTTACGCTACTTGATTTCCTCCGCGCCGAAATACGGCACGAGTGCAGCGGGGAGCTTGATCGAGCCGTCGGGCTGCTGGCATTGCTCTAACAGGGCGACGTAGAGTCTTGGCAGGGCGGTGCCGGAGCCGTTCAGGGTGTGCGGAAAGCGGTTCTTGCCCTCGCTGTCCTTGAAGCGGAGTTTCATGCGGCGGGCCTGGTAGTCGCCGAAGCAGGAGCAGCTCGAGACTTCGAGATACTTGCCGTGACCGGGGGCCCAGACTTCGATGTCGTAGGTCTTGGCTGAGGAAAAGCCGAGGTCGCCGGTGCAGAGTTCGATGGTGCGGTAGTGCAGGCCGAGCTTCTGGAGGATCGATTCGGCGTGGCCGGTGAGTTGTTCAAGGACTTCGAATCCCTGTTCCGGGTGGACGACCTGGACGAGCTCGACCTTGTCGAACTGGTGCATGCGGATGATGCCCTTGTTGTCGCGTCCGGCGGATCCGGCTTCGCGGCGGAAGCAGGGCGTATAGGCCACCATTTTCACCGGTAGATCGGATTCATGCAGAAGGGTGTCGCGATAAAGATTCGTCACCGGCACCTCGGCGGTGGGGGCTAGGAAGAGGTTGTTGATGCCATCGTCACCGGGGTCGGTGCCATACATGTCGTCCTCGAACTTCGGGAGCTGGCCGGTTCCCTCCATGCACTCGCGCTTCACAAGGTGCGGGACGTTGACCTCCTCGTAGCCATTGGCGGACTGGGTATCGAGGAGGAAATTGATCAGCGCGCGCTCGAGCTTCGCGCCCTGGCCGCGATAGACGACGAAGCCTGAGCCGGCGACGCGGGTGCCGTCGTCCCAGTTGATCAGGCCGTGCTTGAGGGCGAGTTCGACGTGGTCCTTTGGTTCTGTTAGATGGGGCTTCGCGCCCCATTCGCGGACGACCGGGTTCGCGCTTTCATCCGAGCCGACCGGGCAATCCGCGTGCGGCATGTTCGGGATGTTCAGTAAAAGATCCGCCTGACAGGCGGCGGTGGCCTCGGCTTCGGTGTCGTAGGCGGAAATCTTCGCGTTGATCAGGCGGACCTGGTCCTCGATCGCGCTGGTGTCCTCGCCCTTGCCCTTGAGCATGCCGATTTCCTTGGAGACGCGCTTGCGATCGGACTGGAGTGACTGCTTTTCGGTCTCGGCGTGGCGGCGCGCCTCGTCGCAGGCGAGCACTTCGTTGACGAGCTTCCAGTGGTCGCCGCCGCGGGGCTTGATGGCGTCCTGAACGGCGGTCGGGTTTTCGCGGATGACGCGGATGTCGAGCATGGCGGGCGGATTTAGAACGGACGGGCGCTGCGAATAAACGTAAAAAAGCGCGGCCCCGGAATCCGGAGCCGCGCGGGAAGGAAAATGAAGGGATTATTCCGCAGCCTTTGGGGCAGGAGCGGCCTTCTGCATCTCGGCTTTGATCATGGTGGTGAATTCCTCCATAGTCGGAGGGGTGCCTTTTTCCATGGCTTCGGCGTAGCTCTTGAATGGAGCAGCGGGCAGTCTCATACGACCCGGGACGACTGGGGCGGTGGCGGCTTTTTCAGCGGCGAGCTTGGCGGTCTTGAGCGCGGCTTCCTTTTCCCCGGCCTTCCAGAGCATCGCGGAAACCATCTGGTTCTCCATCGCTCCGCCCTTGGATTCCATTTCGGGGGCGAGGGTGGTGGCGATCTTCTTGACGAACGAAGCTGGAGGCTCGTCGTTTGTCAGCAGGTTACGGGCGGTGTTGAAGAGAACAACCAAGCGGCTCTGGCCCTGAAGGGCGTCGATCGCGGTTTCTGCAGCAGCCCAATCTTTTTTGGCGATCAGGAGATCGAAGTTCATCATCGGAAGATAAGTGGCCTCGGAATCGGCTTCCTTGAGCGCTGCAATGGCCTTGGTCATGGCGTCGACGTCCTTGGCGGCCTTGGCGGTGCCGAAATCACGGATGATTCCGGAAACTTTTCCCTGAGCCGCCTTCTTGGCCGTGATGGAGTCGAGCGCTTTGGCTTGGGCGTCGCCACCGGCGAGCAGGGCCTCGATGAACTCCTCGGTGAGCTGCATCGGATGGGTCTTCATGAGCACCTTGCCATCCTTCACGACGAAGGCGTGGGGGATGCCGGTGATGCCGGCCGGATTGAGCCACTCGGTCTCAAAGGCACCGCCCTTGCCGGTGTAGGCGATGTTGTAGGACATGCCGTCGCCCTTTTTCTTCACGAACTCGGAGACCTTGTCCTTGCCGTCCTCCCAGACGTTGATGCCGGAAACGACGAGGCCCTTAGACGCATACTTCTTGTGAAGGTCGTTCACGTGCGGGATGGCGACGATGCAGGGTCCGCACCAGGTGGCCCAGCATTCGAAGAGGTAAACCTTGCCGGGTTCCCAGGCCTTCGGGCCGCTGCCCTGGACCCAGTCGAGCTTGGCAAAGACATCGGTAGTGACGGCGGAGCCTTCGATGAGCGTGGCGTCTTCGGGCTTGAGACGCTTGGAGGCGGCGGGAGCGGCGGGAGCGATCTTGGCGGCGGGAGCAGCGGGCTCGGCTGAGCAAACGGCTGCGGAAACGAGTAGTGACAAAATGACTTTCACGGGTGCTGTAACGCTCCACCGTGAGGGGTTTGTCTAGGCAAAATTCCCCGGGGCCATCCTGACAAACCTGATTGGATGGCTTTGGTTTGAAAGCCTGTCGTTATTGGGCCGGGACCACGATCTCCCCCTGGACCTCAGTGCCGCCAAACATGTTCATCATGCCTGCGGCCTTCGTTTCGAGGTGGGTGCGGTACTGCTGGAGCTGCGGCTCGCTGAGAACCGGGCGCAATGCCTCGACCTTTTCATCGGTGCGCTTCCTGATGGTCTCCTCAATCGTCTTCTTGATGTCGGCGCTTGGCGGTCCATCGACATGATTTTCCATCTGTTCCTGGAGGATGTCCTGGATGCCGATTTCGTCGTCGATCTGGATGCCCATGCCTTCGGTGAACATGCCCATCATGGCCGTGGATTTGTTCGAATCCTCCTGCTTGGCGGCTTGCTCGGAGAGCACTCCATAGACGGCATCCTTTTGATCCTGGGTGAGGTCGAGAACGGTGCCGAGATTGCCAAGGTCCTTGAGCGCCTTCGAGTCGATCCGGCTCTGGCGCTCCTTGCCCTTGAGCGCATCGAAGCTGGATTTCTGCTCGTCGGTGAGAAGGCCCGCAGTGGCCTCATCCAAGGCATCGCCCTTCATCAAGGTGGAGAGTTCCTTCATCTTTTCGGCGCTTTCACCGGAGCCATCGAAGGTGAAAAGCTCGCCCATTTTCGTGAAACGTTCCTCCATGGCCGCGCGAACCTTCGCCTGCTGATCGGGACTGAGGTTGAGCTCGGCGCTGACTTTGGCGAAGCGGGCTTCGAACTTCTTGCGCTGCACATCAGTCATGCGCTTGGCCATCTGCTTCTGCATTTCCTTTCCGGCCTCTTCAACCTTCAGTTCCACCCCACGCTTCGATGAATCAATCGCAGGACGCGTTGGACGGGGGTTGGGAGCATTTTTGGAGTCGTCGGCGGGCTTGAATTTCTCGGGAATGCCCAGCATCGACGATGGAGATGAACCAGAGGCCGACGCGGTGACGGTTGGCCCGGCATCACTCGCGGAGGGCGCGGGCTTGGCGAACCAGCCGATGGCGATTCCAGCGAGAAGACAAGCGAACGGGAGGGCGAATTTCATCGCCGGAAAGCGCTGCTGTTCAGGCGATTTGTTCCGGCTCCTGTCCGAGGAAGGACTTTTTGCAGAGCTCGGCATATTTGCCATGAAGCGCCAACAACTCCTCATGCGTGCCCTGTTCGATCACCCGCCCCTGATCGAGCACGTAGATGCGGTCGGCATTGCGGATGGTGGAAAGGCGGTGCGCGATGACGAAGGCGGTGCGGTTTTCCATCAGGCGGTCCAGTGCGTTCTGGATGAGAAGCTCGGTCTGGCTGTCGACCGAGGCCGTGGCTTCATCGAGCAGCAGAATCGGTGCGTTTTTCAGCAGGGCGCGGGCGATGGAAAGGCGCTGCTTTTCCCCACCGGAAAGCTTCACCCCGCGCTCGCCGACGTTGGTGTCGAGCTGCTTCGGAAGCTCGCGGATGAAATGATCTGCATGGGAAGCCTCGAGCGCAGCCCAGAGCTGCTCATTGGTGGCGTCGCGCTTGGACAGCAGGAGATTTTCTCTAACAGTGCCATTGAAGAGGAAGGCCTCCTGAGTGACGTAGGCGAGGTTGTCGCGCAGGCTTTCCTTCGAGAGCCCGGAGATGTCATGGCCGTCCAGCGTGATGGTGCCGCTGGTGGCCTCGTAAAAGCGCGCCAGCAGGGACAGGACGGTCGTTTTCCCTGCGCCAGTCGCACCAACGAGAGCAATGGTCTGACCGGGCAGGACTTCTAGGGAAACATCGTTGAGCGTGGGCTGGTCCTGATAGGCAAAGGACACCTGGTCAAAGGTCACGCGGCCAGCGATCTCACCCGGCAGCTTCGCGCCATCGAGCGCGTTTTTCTCGTCCTCGGAGTCGAGGATCTGGAAGACCCGGTCGGCGGCGGACTTGCCGGAAAGCACCATTTGGTTGAGCGAGTTCAAGCGGTCGATCGGATCGTAGAACAGCGACAGGAACAGCATGAACTGGAGATACTCGCCCAGTTTCATCTCGCCCTTCATCATCGAGTAACCGCCGAAGCACAGCACGAGCACGTAGCCCAACATCCGCAGGAACGACATGCCCGGCGAGTAGATGGCCCACCATTTCATCATCCGCAGGTTGGTCTTGCGGAGTTGGTCGGAAAAACGGTTGAAGCGGCCCAGCTCCTCGGTTTCCGCGGCATAGGCCTTGATCTGGCGGATGCCGGAAATGTTGTCGTGCAGGAGCGCATTCAGGTCGGACGAGGCGTCGCGCTGGTTGCGATAGCGGTCGCGTCCACGGGTCGAGTAAAACGCCGCACCCAAGGCCAGAAACGGCACTGGCAGCGTTGCCCAAGCCGCCACCGTCGGGTTCAGGATGAAGAGGTAGGCTCCCACCCCGATCACCTGCAGAGCAGACACCAGTCCCTGCTCGATGCCATCGATCAGCACGCGCTCCATGTTCGTCACATCCTCCACCACCCGGGTCATGATGTCGCCGGTGCGGCGGGTATCGAACCACCGCAGCGGCAGTCGCTGGATCTTCCCGTAAAGGTCGGACCGGATGTCGTAGATGACCTTTTGCTCGAAGGTGTTGTTGATGAAGATCCGCAGCGAATTCAGGCCGTCCTTGGCGAGGAAACCCGCCACCCCCAGAGCGATGAAAAGCGGGAATTGCCCGTGTTTCGAAGGGTCCGGGATCACTTCATCGATGATGTGCCCGGAAATTTTTGGGTAAATAAACACCGCCAGGGTCGATCCGACCGCGCAGAAGAATTGGGCCGTCGCCAGCCCAGGATAGTGACGCAAGTAGGAGAAAACACGAAGGACGGAGCGCATGGCAGACGGCGGAACGTCGCGGCTTGTGCATGCTTTGTAAAGGCAAGGCCTAAATCCTTTGAAATTTGAGATTGCCGCCGCAAAACACTCCCTCCTAGTGTCTGCCCACACGGGAAATCCAACGTCTAAATCCCAAACCCTTATGGCCAACGTATTCGGCATCCTCACAGCCATCGTCCTCGCATTCGCGGCATTCGTCGCGAACAAGAACATGACCAAGCACGAAACTGAAATCAGCAATCGCAAAGCTGAAGAAGCAAAGCTGGTCACAAGCGAGAATCGCTTGGCCACCACCAGGAAGGATCTTGCCGACACGACCAAGAGTCGCATCGAGACCGAGGCCACCGTGGATAAGCTCGGCAAGGAAAAGACCGCCCAAGAGGTGGTCAACTCCAAGCTCAAGGAGGAAATCACCCAGAAGACCGCCGAAGTCGCTGCCAACAAGGAGAAGCTCGATGGCATCAAGGAAAAGCTCAAAAGCTTTGGTGACCTCGCCAGCCTCGCTCCCAAGCTGAAGACCCTGCGCGCCGAACTTGAGGAACTCACCTCCACCATCGCCGCTTCCGAAGCCACCCTGGCCAACCTCACCGCCGAGTCCGCCCGCCTCGACAAGGTCAATGCCAACTACCGTGAGATGAGCTCCTGGCCCGCCGCCAAGAAGTCGAATCCTGCTTTGAAGACCCGCGTCAGCTCGATCTACCCGGACTGGGGCTTCGTCACCCTTGCTGCTGGAAACACCTCAGGCGTGATCGCCAGCTCCAGCCTGGATGTCGTTCGCGATGGTGAAACGATCGCCAAGCTCCTCGTCACCGCCGTGGAAGCCAGCACCGCCTCCGCCAGCATCGTTCCGGACTCACTCAAGGCCGACACCGTCCTCATGGTCGGCGATTCAGTCGTGCCATCCAAGTAAGCCCTTTCCTGAGACCAGAAACCTAAGCACGGATTTCAATGAAGCCCCTTTTCCACATTCTCGCGATTCTCGCCGCTGGTGCAGGAATTTACTTCTCCTACGATCTTTCCAAGAAGTTCGAAGCGGAGCAGACCAAGCGCATCGCTACTATTGACAAAAACAAAGAGGTGACCGCCGACGCCGTCGCCACCGAGAAGGACGCCACCGTCGAGCACTCGAAGCTCAAGAAAGCTCAGGACGAGCAAGAGGAAACCGAGCAGGCCATCGCTGGTCTCAAGGCCACCTTCGCCGATCACAAACGCAGCATTTCCAATCTCGATGCCGAGCTGTCCAATCAGCAGGTGGAGTTCAAGCAACTGGATGAATCCATGGCCAAGGTCGGGGAAATCCTCGAGGGCCTCGGAGGTGGTGTGACCTTTGAAAACCTTGCCGAGAAGGTGAAGGAGATCGAGGACACCAAGGTCTCCCAAGAGAAGAAGGCTGAGGAACTTTCCGTTCTCGTCGCCGAGGCCACCAAGAAGCGTGACGCTCAGAAGGCCGAGGAAGCCCGTCTTGCCGATGCCAAGGCCAAGCGTGACACCCGCATTCGCCGCAACAGCATGGAGGCCATCATCACCCAGGTGAACCAGGAGTGGGGCTTCGTTCTTGTCGGTGCTGGCTCGAACACCGGGTTCACTCCCCAGACCAAGCTCCTCGTCGAGCGTGACGGCCGCATGATCGGCAAGATCCAGCCGACCTCCATCGAACCGACCCAGACCATCGCCGACATCGACTTTGACAGTCTTGCCCCCGGCGTCCGCCTTCAGCCTGGTGACCGCGTGATCCTCTCGGAGCCCGCGACCAACTGAGCCGACCGCTCACCAATTCTTCAAACAACCTCCGCAGGCTTGCATGCCCCGGAGGTTGTTTTATGTTCAGCCCATGCGCATGATCCTCACCACCGCCGCAGTCGCCGTCCTCGCGAACGTCTCCGTCTCCTGTGTCGAGCCTCCGGAGAAAAAGCCGGTCGGCCCGCAGTCCAGCGCCGGCAAGATGCCATGGAATGTCCCTCAAAGCGGACAGGGACAGGGCCAGTTCGGTATGATGCCGCAGCAAAACCAGCGGCGTTGAGGAAACTCGAGAATCGAAAGCCGGGCTACTCCCGATGATACGGCGAGCCTGCCTTCATCGAGGCCACCCGGTAAAGCTGTTCCAGCAGCACCACCAGTGCGAGCTCGTGCTGGAGAGTTAGCGACGATAACGAAAGCAGCAGGTCCGCCTTCGCGCGCAGATCTTCCGTGTGGCCATCCGAAGCCCCGATCAGGAAGGCGACCGACTTGATGTCGCCCCGCAGCTCCAGTTGGCCGAAACGCCTCGCCAGTTCCACCGTCGTCAGCCGCTCCCCGCGCTCGTCCATCACGACGCGGAACATGCCCTCGGATTTCTCCAGGAGCCGTTTCGAGACCTCCTCCGAACTTCCCGCCTTCACCAGCTCCAGGCTGACCTGGCCGTGATGCTTCAGTCGCTTCAAATACTCCTCAATCCCCTCCTTGGCATAACCAAGGGCAGGCTTCCCAGCAGCAAGAATCAGCAATCGCATCGGCACCCTTCTGCCCCGCCAAGTCAGCGGGATAAAGCAAAACCATCACCCGCTCCTAACAGATGGCGATGCCGCTTCGATGGTGACAACCGACGGAGGTTTGGTTAGGAGGCGAGGTGTAACCAACCACCATGATCGCCATCACCTTCCAAGGCACTGCGCCACTCAGCTTCCTCTCAACCCTCAGCATCGGGAACTGGTCGTCCTTCACGATCGCGGCTGATCCCAATCCACCCGGAAACCCGCACATCCACCTCCAACAATTTTCCACCACTGCCGCGGAAATCACCTCGACCGGCCCGTCCGAAGTAACGCTCCAGGCTTCCGAGGATGCAGGTGCCGCCTTTCTTCAAATGCACTTGGAAAACCGTTCGGGTTCACCTCTCACCATCCTCGTGCCCGGTGCCGACACGATCACCGTGCCGGGTCTGCAAAGTGTGGACGTCATCTACAATCGCAGCATTGTGGTGCGACAGGGCTGAGAACCGAGGCGTTTACGGACTCCTTCAACGCCACAAAAGTAGCGGCGATTATCCTGTATTTAGGAATTCCGAACAAATCGACCTCTAGACCTCTTAATAGAAAGGATTCGTCATCCATCAACCGACAATTGGACGGGATATCAACCGACAAATAGACGGCTTCACAACACCCCCTTTTCCCCCGCCTCCGGTCCGGCCACCGGCTCTTTCTCGGGCGGGCATAGAGACGAGAAGCCCCCTCAACGGCCTTCATCCCAAAAGCAAATTCCTAGCAGTCGAATTCCTAGCAACCAGCAAATCAGAACCGCCACGTTACCCCGGTGGATAAGGCGAACGTGGAGCCTGGATCAAACTCGGCGCTGCGGCCTCCAACAGATTGCCGCATGCTTTCAAGGGTTTGAAATTGTGCGCCAACGTAGGCACTCCAATTTTCGCTGTAGTCGTAGCGGAGTCTCGCATCCACATAGCCACCATAGAGAACTTCGGACCTGGAAGAATGTCCGCTATTTGAAAAACTTACCCCACTCGCCAACGTGGCTGTTTCAGAGAAATCGTAATCGAGCTTCGTCGGTGCCACAGTCAGGCCAACGCTGGCGGAAAGACTCAGTTTGGGGGTCAAGCTCCATTCGACGAACGGACCAAGGCGAAGGGCAAATAAATCACCACTCAACTTTTGATCACCGAACAATGAGGCAGAGCCGAGGGTACGCACCGGGGTATCGCCGAGCAACGCACCAGGCCCTGCAAATGTGCCGTTGTATCCGGCGAGAGGAGGCAGCACACCATTCAGCGGGTAAGTGTCGGTGGTGACAGGTGTCGATCCCCGGTTCCTGCCCTGCAGATCGAGGTCTGTGTAGCTAAAGCCGGCCTGGAATCCCCAGATACCGGACGCCCCCGTGGAAAAATCACCCAGGATTCGCTGGTAGACAATTTCAACCCCATATTGTGGATCATCTTTCGAGGATGAAGAGCCACCCGCTTGAACGCTGTGAAACTCCATACCATCCCCTACAACTTGCGAGGGGTTGTCGTAACCCCAGTAGCCTGTGAGGCCACCGAAATTGCCGCTGCCATCCACAAGGACGTAACCATCGTCATAGATGTGGTTGGCTCCGCCAATGGCGGGACCCGGATCGACGGGATTGAAGAAAAGCGCCGAGTTCTGGAAATCGGCTTTGTAGTTGAAGGAAATTTGTGGGCCGATGCTAAAGCGATTCAGGCTGCGATTCTCACTGCGATTCCCGTTCTCCATCTCGATCAATATCTTTTCCCCGCCAAGCAGGGTCAAGGGGGTGACAACGCCGAGGGTGAGCGCGACTATAGTTGGGATTTTCCGGTTCATGATAAGTGGCTTCAGTTGGTTGTTTGATACTCAGGGCAGTTGGATGATCCGGTAGAAACGAGACGCGACACTGTCGGGTTTACTTTCCGTTTTGGGCGGGCCATCGTCGTACCATTGCACCCGGTTGGATGGGGCGGTGATGATGGGATCGGTGGTTTTCCAGTCGGTCAGATTGCTGCTATATTGCACCACATACCTGCGACCAGGGATGGTGGTGAAATCAATCAGGATTCTCCCGCCCAAGTTTGATGGTCCGCGGTCTATGGAGATGATAACGCCTGCCGGGGTAGGAAGTAAAACGGGCGTCGTCCCTTCCAAGACAAAGACAGGCGTGAAGTCCGTACGGCGGCTAAGGCGATAATACTCGATCACAAACACGATCTCTCCGCCCTGCGCGAGAGGGAAATCATGCTGTAGATATGGGATGCCACCGATACTGCCGCTCGCATTGTAAACCTGCACGTCTGTCGGCAGGCCATTGACCAACAACCGGACGGCGCTCAAAGTGACGAGGTCGGTGTTGGAAACGCGAACCGTTTGCCCAGCAAACCGGTTTGCGGATTCAACTTGATGGGTGAAGCGGAGACAACGTAGAGGCCGGACCCCAAACCGCCGAGATTGATGTTGAACGGATTCTCGTTGCTGTCATTGTTCGCGAGATGCAGCACGGCGGCCTTGGCGCCGGCGGTCAATGGCGCGAAGCGCACCGTGAAGGTGGTGCTCGCCAAAGGGAGCAACGTTGTCATCGGAGGTGCCGTGACAGTGAACAATGTCGCATCCGGACCGCTGAACGTGATCGGTAGAGTGAGATTCAAATTGGCATTGCCGGAATTGGTTACAGTGAAGACGAGATTTTTGGCACCGCCAACCAGCACTGGCCCAAAGCCCCTGCCGCCACCGTCGGGCACGTCCACCCCGACGGGCTCTGTAACCACGATTTCCGGGGCTGGGTTGGCGGAAAATTGTGCCCTTACGGTGATGTTCGCCATTGCATTGAGATCCGTGCGGGGGTTGACCAGCGAAGAATCGGTCCATCCCACGAATGTAAAGCCGGGATCGGGCACTGCGGTGACCGTGGTGCCGTTATTACCTTGGGCAACAATCTGTATGGGAACACCGGTAATGCTTCCGCCCAAACCAGCCGTATAGGTGAAGATAAATTGGTTAGGTATCAGCGCCTGGAATTGTGCCTGCACGGTGATGTCCGACATCACATTGAGATCCGTGCGGGGGTTGTTCGGCGAAGGATCGGTTCCTGTCCATCCGGTGAACACAAAGCCGGGATTGGCCACGGCGGTGACCATGGTGCCATCCTTCCCTTCGGCCACGGTCTGCGGGGAGGCCCCCAAAACACTTCCGCCCAATCCAGTCGTATAGGTGAGTGTGTATCGGTTGATCACGGACGAATCCGCAATCGTGTTTGACTGAAGATTGACATCCTTTTGTGCAAGGAGTTTTCCGTTGAACGAGGCACCGGTGAGCACGTTGATGGCGTTGGCTGTGAGCAGCACACCTTCAAAGTGAGCTGTGGTTCCAATCATGGCACCCGTGCCTCCTGCGACCTGCCAGAAAATATTCTTCGCTTGTGCCCCGCCGGCCAGGATCACTCTTTTCCCACTCGCAATGGTCAAATTACCCTCGATCTGGAAGATGAAAACCGCATTGGGGTCCCCCAGGGCATCAAGGGTCACATTGGCGCTGACCAACACCCCGGTTGTCCACTTGTGCAGGCCCGCAACGAAGGTGAGTCCACCGATATCATTATCGCTCCCCGCCGTGGCCCCCAGATTATTGGTGTCCGGAATTGTCCTTCCCGCCGCATTGGTGTAGGCCGTTCCCATGTCCGAGATCGCGGCTGTCATTTTCACCGGGGTGGGCGACGCATAGTCAGGTGCGTAAATCTTCCCTGTGACCTGGGAGGAGGTGGAAAACTCACCCGAGCTATCCAAGATCAAGGCGAAGCCCGTGATCGCGGTGGAAGTGATGGGACTCACACCCATATCGCCCGTGATGGCGGACGGAGGCACCGTGCTGATCCCGGATTTCGCTAGAATCACGAAATCGTCGGCGCTTTTAAGGTCGACGGGCAATTCAGGATTTCCACCTTTGGCGGCAGGAGATAGGATTAAGACCGCTCCGAGAGCCAGTCCCGTAAGAATTCGTTTCATGCTATGAATTTTATTTGGTGCTGAGATTTGCGTTTTGCGAAAGGATACTGGGATAGCCGTTGAGCCGAGCCGGAGGACGGAGAAATGAGGGGTTGTGATTTTCGCCGACTTGCGAGGACATAGAATACGACCTGTCTCATTTCGTATCGAAGCGTGCACGGCCCGACAATCCACTGATATGGGGTATAACCCTACCAACAGGATTGAAAGTTTGGCAGCAAGGCGGTTGGCAATGCGGCACCCGACCTCGGTGATCCTCCCAGCCTGAGCTTGTCCATCCCGGCCTAGGCGAAAGATCCGAAGGCATCCAGCTTGCCCAGGTTCCACACAATCGCCCGCTTGTCGGCCTTGCCCCCTACGCTCGCTGTCCGCGTATCCCGCCTATGCGGTGTCGATCAAGCGGCGCGCCAAGATCCCAGCCACGCCGCAGGGTGGCCATCGCCTCCGAGTCGATCTCTCCCTTTGCTTTTGCTGCCCGTTGTTTCAGCCACGCAACGTGGGCCTGCCGCCCACTTACGTCTTTGGCCAAATGAAAGGCGGTGAGCACCGAATGGCGCTGTTTCCATTCAATTATCAGCGATTTCCGGCGAGATGGACGGATGGGGAAGTCGGACATGATCGCTCGGCAAGCTGGCTGATAAGGACAGGAAAGAAAGGTCTGGAAGCAGTCATAGGAGTCAGGTCGCATTGCAACATTCTCCTTGGTTGCTCCAGCCCCGGCTTGTAGTCCTGAAACGAGGAAGACGCCTGTGAGGCGGAGGATGAATCGTGAACTCATCGGTCAACGAAGGGGCTTGATGGCATCCTCTTTGATTTGGACGATCCATGCATTTCGCTCTCGACGGTCTACGGCGGTCTCCACCCATCCGCCGCCGTTGCAGGTTCTACCCTTGTTCGGGCCGCTGAGCACTTCCGCATAAACGAACGCTTCGGCTCCACAGACATTCCTGCTGACGTTGAAGCCCGTAAATTGAATCAGGGTGCCTTTGGGAAGAACCCCGACGTCCTCCATTTTCGGAAACCACGTCAGTTTGAGACCGTTCGAAGGGACATGGGTCTGGTAATCCTTGAGCAGAACGTAGGGGGCCTCGCGTTCGACGGTTCCCCAAGCGGACTTTTTAGACGTGAGCCAGTAATCCGGACGTGGCGTCAGCGGTCCACATCCACTGAGGATCATGGCCAAGGGAATAGCGGTCATGGACTGGCGTAGGAATTTTGCATCCATTTCAGGACAGGCTATGACATCCGCCGGGGGTGACGGAAGCCCGGATTCAAAGCGCCGGATGGTCGTCGCACCTGCCAGACCGGAATCGGCAGTCCCGTTAGAGGAAGATGGAGCTGATCTGATAGACCGCGAACGCGGCGAGCCAGGCGAAGGCGCTCATGAAGACGAACTGGCCGGCCGCACATTTCCACGAGCCGGACTCACGGGCGATGACGGCGGTGGTCGGCAGGCATTGCAGGGCATAGATCTAGAAGACCAGCAGGGCCAGCTCCAGGCGGGCCTGGCCGTGATGCTTCAATCGCTTCAAATACTCCTCAATCCCCTCCTTGGCATAATCAAGGGCAGGCTTCCCAGCAGCAGGAATCAGCAGGCGCATGGCTCCTTGTGCCGCTCATCGGACACAGGATAAAGCGAAACTGTCATGACTTCACCGCGCCCTTGCGGGTCGCCGCTGTGTGAAGGACCTCCACGACCTGCATCACGTCACGGTTGTTCATCGCGAGATGCGCGAAGTCCACGAACATGCGCTTGCTCTTCGCGCTGAGTTCAGCGGGCCAACTCACCTTTTCCGGCTCAGCGACCTTTGAACTCAGATCCCTGGGCTCCACACAAATCAACTCGTCTGCTCGAGCCGGAAGCGACTCCGCGATCCAGGCTATCAGGAGCAGCGCCGCATCTCGGTCAGACACCACGCGGATCAGCTTCTCAAGAGCTTCCTTGTCCGGCAACGCCACACCGCGTTGCCATTGGGACACGTTCGAGGAGTCCACACCGGAACGCTCGGCGAGCCGCTTCTGGTTCCAGCCCTCGCGGGCGAGAACCTCCTTGAGACGCTCGCTAAACCTCATCATGCCAAAAGCCTCTTCATCGTTGCGGGCGCGATCAACCGAGAACTCGGCTTGACCTGAATAAGCGTCCTGCGCACAAATGCGGTATGCGCAATTACGCAAAAGCGCCAGCGGGTCATAGTTCGCCACAAACGAAGTCGGCAAGGTCCACCGCGCTTCCGTTGACCCGATCCGAGGCGAAAAGACTGCGCTCTGCCGTGGACCGGATTCTTCAGAGTTCGTCGGCTCCAAACCCGAAGCGGTCCCGGGCCAAGGAACTGGAACATCGCCCCAAGCACTGACCGGATGCCCACCCTGAACTGGATCGGCAAGGACGCCGTCCTCAATCATCAACTCGAAGTTCCGTTCCACCTGCTCAAGGATGTTCCGGACCTTTCATGTGGTGATCCAGGAACCGGCAATCTCATAGTGCAGGGTGACAACCTCGTCGCCCTGAAGGCCCTGCTCCCGCACTACGCCGGGCAGGTGAAATGCATCTGTATCGATCCGCCCTACAATACCGGCAACGAAGGCTGGGC
>JANOKL010000168.1:0-5051 GCA_031419215.1 Luteolibacter sp.
CACACAGACCTCGCCTGCGGTCATCACACTGGATGTCGGCACCGGACTGGCTCCGCAAGGCGTTCTGATCGACGGTGTGTCGAACCGCCTCTTCACCCAGGACTTCATGGGCCGTAGCGTGACGGTTCGCGATGCCGCGCCACTGCTTGTTCAGAACCAGACCACGCTGCCGCTGCTCGCCACCGCCTCCACCGTCGCAGCCGAACCGCTCTCTGCGGATGTCTTGTTAGGAAAACAAATTTTCTACAACGCAGCGGACCCACGCATGAGCGCGGATAGCTATATCAGTTGCGCCAGTTGCCATGTCGATGGCGGTCACGACGGGCGCGTCTGGGATTTCACCGGACGGGGCGAAGGCCTGCGTCGCACCACCGACCTGCGCGGACGCAGCGGCATGGGCCACGGCGCGGTCCATTGGTCAGGAAATTTCGATGAGATCCAGGACTTCGAGCACGACATACGCGGCCCCTTCGGCGGTACTGGCTTTCTCAATCTTTCGCCCCAGCAATTCGCCGCCCGCCATCCCTCGCCCGCCAGCGGAAAATCAGGCCTCAGTGCCGATCTCGACGCGCTCGCTGGCTACGTCACGTCCCTCACGCCCGACCACACGCCCCGCAGCCCGTCGCGCAATCCGAACGGCACCTTCACCGCCGCAGCTTTACGAGGGCAAGCAGTGTTCCAGTCCCAAAACTGTGCCTCCTGCCACAGCGGCAGTGCCTTCACCAACAGCGCCCTGGCCAACGTCGGCACCCAGTCGGCCATCAGCGGACAGCGCCTCGGCGCCGCTCTAACAGGCATCGACACACCCACCCTCCACGGCCTCCACGCCACGCGTACCTACCTGCATCATGGCCAGGCGGCGACCCTCGCGGAGGTCTTCTCCTACGTCGGCGGAACCTTGCTACAGGGAGCGTCGGGACAGTTTCTAACAACCATCAACCCCAACGCCGTCGGACCCTACCTCGACGAGCCCGCCCAAGGCGGCGGCGGTTTTTATCGCGGCCCCTTCGGAGGATCCTCCGCCTTCATCGGCGAGGAAACCGGAGCCGCCACCCCGCCCGGAGTCCGTTTCACCAACGTCGATGGTGGCCCCGCTGGTGGTTCAGCCCGTCTCTCGATCCGCTACGTCCGCCAATACAACAATGGCACCGCCCTCCTCCGCGTCAACGGCGTCCAGCAAACCCTCAACGTCCTGCGACAGTTTCCCGACAACTCCTGGCAGGCCAGCGGCTGGCGCTGGATCGTCGTGGAAACCACTCTAAACTCCGGATCCAACAACACCATCGAAGTCCTGCGTGGGAATGGAGACCTCGTCCTCAACGCCCTTCTCGTTACCAATGCCGCCGATCTAACCACCGCCCAACCGCACCGCCTCGTCCAATCGCTCCCCACCGGTGATCGTGACGACCTGCTCGCCTATCTCCGCCAGCTTGACGGACGCGATGCCGCCGGCCTTCCGATCGCGCCGCCATCCCAACCCGCCCCGCAGTCCCCGGGCATCGTCAGCTCGCCCGGCGGTCTCACGCTCGCCGCAGGAAACTCCCTCAGCTTTACCGTCGCCGTCAGCGGCACCGGCCCCTTCAACTTCCAATGGCATCGCGGCACCACTCCCGTCGGATCGAACAGTCCGACTTTTGAAATCAGCTCCGTCCAACCAACCGACACCGGTGCCTACACCGTCACCATCACCAACGGGCAGGGCCACATCACCAGCCCGCCCGCCCAACTCACCGTCAATCCCGCGCTTGCCATTACCACGGATGTCCTTCCGGTGGCGAAACAAAGCCGCCTCTATCAAGTCTCCCTCGCCGCCATCGGTGGCATCTCCACGCGCACTTGGGACCTCATATCCGGCGTCCTCCCGCCCGGCCTCACGTTCTCCGCCGATGGAGGACTCAGCGGAACACCCACCGCGCCAGCCATTGCCGAGCTGACATTCCGCGTCACCGATAGCTCCGGCTCCGCCACCCGCGCTCTCGTCCTCACCGTTCCACAAATCGGCGGCTTCGTCACCGATCCCGATCTCGTCCTTCACTACACCTTCGACGAAGGCGGTGGCACCCGCATCTGGGATGCAGCGCCCGCCGGAAACAATCACGCCACTGATATCCCCGGAGGTCATTGGATTTCCGATGGCCGCTTCGGTGGTGCCTACGGCCCCCAAAACGCCGCCGATAACATCAACCGCTTTTTCCCCGCCAATCAAGCCGACCTCGACTTCGATCCGCGCGGCGAACCCTTCACGATCTCCGTCTGGGTCCGCACCTCCGTCGCCGGCGGCTACAACACCATACTCGGCAAAGACAACGGCATCTCGCCCAACAACGCCCAATACCGCCTCTGGATGGTCAACACTCCAAACTCCCTCCAAGGCGTCAACGGCAACCAGTACGGCGGCACCTTGAACGTCGCCTCGAATCCCCTTAACAACGGCCAGTGGAACCTCGTCACCCTCGTCAACTACCCTGATGGAGCCAATTGGATCAGCCGTGTTTATTACAACAACGGCAGCACCTTCACCCAGTTCGACACCGGCAGCGGTGGCCGCCAGCCCGGTCTGCTACGCATCGGCGATACCACCCTCGGCGGCAACGGCTGGAACGGCCAGATCGATGACCTCCGCATTTACCGCCGCGCCCTCAGCCAGTCGGAAATTGCCGCCCTCTACAACCCGCCGCCGATCCAGACCTACGACACCTGGCTCGTTGCCCTCGCAAATCCTCCCGCCATTCTCCTTCGAGGCGTCTATAACGACCCTGATAACGATGGTCTCGTCAACCTCCTCGAATACGCACTCGGTACCCATCCCAGCGACCCCGCGAGCCGCCTCTCACCGGTTCTAACAAAAACAGCCAGCGTGGTTTCCCTCAGCTATCCCCGCCTCCGCGCCGACCTGAGCTATCAAGTGGAAACCTCGCCTGACCTCCAAACCTGGACCACCACCGGCGTCACCCAGGACACCACCACACCCTTGGGCCAGACCGCCACCGCCACTCTTCCCATCACCCCGGAATCCACCCACACCTTCCTCCGCCTCCGCGTCACCGAGTGAATCGCGCCAAGTGCCGTCAATCTTTGAAAAGGATCTCAAGCATCCGCTCGGGATTGGTCAGAAAGCTCCGGGTGATCCGGTAGTGCTCGGTGTCTTCGTAGGCGACGCGCTCCACTCCATCCGGTGAGAACTGGTAGATATAGGCATCCGGATAGGCCATCAGGATCGGGGAATGGGTGGCGATGATGAACTGCGATTTCTCTTTCACCAAATCGTGCATCCGGGTGAGCACCGCGAGCTGCCGCTTCGGCGATAGGGCTGCTTCGGGTTCGTCCAGCAGGTAAAGTCCATGGCCATGGAAACGGTTCATCACGAGGGCAAGGAAGGACTCACCGTGGGATTGCTCGTGCAGCGGGCGATCCCCGTAGGCAGGCCCAATCGGCGGAGCTGGACCGGGTTCGGCGTCGAGCTTCTCGATCTCGGTGGCGACGTTGAAAAAGCTCTCCGCCCGGAAAAAGTAGCCGCCACGCGGTCTGGGATGCCCACGCGAAACCCGCAGGAAGCGATGAAGCTCCGAGTGGGATTCACGGGTACTGAAGTTGAAGTTTTTCGAACCCCCTTCTGCGTTGAATCCGCAGGCCACGGCGATGGCTTCCAGCAAGGTGGATTTCCCCGATCCGTTCTCACCGACGAGGAAAGTGACCGCCGGGTGGAATTCCATGATGCCCAGCGATTTCACTGCCGGGAGTGAAAAGGGATAGCGTTCGAACGAATTTACCTCGTCACGCTTCAATTCGATCTCGGCGACAAATTTGCGGGTGATCATCTGGGTCGGATCGGGAATGAGAAACTTCGAACAACAGACCTTGGCATCATGTCCAGCACCCGTGGTCACGTCAATCAGCGGCAGCTTGCAGCTTTTCACCAGATTCGATTCAATCCACTCGGTTCAAATCCACACCACTCATGTCCGACTTCACTGAAACCACTTCCGTGTCCTGGTTTGGACGCATCGGCCGCTCGATCAAGGGGATCCTGTTTGGAATCATCCTGCTGCCGCTTTCGATCATCCTCCACTCATGGAACGAAGGCCGTGCGGTGACGACTGCGAAAAGCCTGAAGGAGGGAGCGGCATCGGTGGTGTCGGTGCAGTCGGATACGGTCCTCCCGGCGAACGAAGGCAAGCTGATCCATCTGAGCGGCGAGGTCCGGAGCAGCGAGGCAGTGAGTGATCCAATTTTCGGACTCAGCGCGGAGGCCTTGAAGCTCACACGCGTGGTCGATATGTATCAGTGGAAGGAGAGCAAGCACTCGGACACCCGCAAGAAGCTCGGCAGTGGCGAGGAAACCGTGACACGTTACAGCTACGAGAAAACCTGGTCCGACCGGGAGATCGACTCCTCCGCCTTCAAGGAAGCCGGCGGTCACCAGAACCCGGCCAAATTGCCATTTCCCGGAACCATCACGATCAATCAGAAGGCAACGCTCGGAGCCTTCGGAATCCCTGCCGAAGTCATTGCGAAAATGGACGGTGAGTCCGCGCTCATGCCCACCCCGGACTGCGTCGCCCGACTTCCAGAGAATTGGAAGGCGAAGGCCCGCTTGCACGGTGAAAGCGTCTATCTTGGCACTGACCCTGAAGTCCCGGCGATCGGCGATGCACGGGTGACCTTCAAGATGGTGAAGCCTGCGACCTTCAGCATCCTCGCAAGGCAGCAGGCGAATTCGTTGGCCGCATATCAGACGAAGGCCGGACGCGAGATCGAACGCGTGGAATCCGGCAGCATCAGCGCCGAGCAGATGTTCAAGCACGCGGAGTCGGAGAACGCCATGCTCACCTGGGCGCTGCGTTTCGGCGGCTTTATCGTCATGCTGGTCGGATTCTCGCTGCTGCTGAATCCGCTGAAAATCCTGGCCGACGTCGTTCCCGTCATTGGCAGCATCGTCGGCTTCGGCACGGGAATAGTTTCACTCATCCTTGCATTCGCTGGCTCTCTGGTTGTCATCGCCGTTGCCTGGCTCGCGGTGCGTCCCCTGCTCGGCGGCTCGCTGCTGCTGA
>JANOKL010000169.1:0-30507 GCA_031419215.1 Luteolibacter sp.
CGTGGCCTTCACATCCAGCGGCCTTCTCACCTCGGAACGGATTCCCCGGATGCTCAGACAGCCTTCCATGCCGGACTCCTTTTCATCGCCGAACTCCAGCTCCGGATTGATGAAAACCAGCGGCATGATTGAGAGCAGGTCGGCGTCCTCGCCATTGACGCGCAGGTAGGAAACGCACTCCGGATCGTGGGAAACATCGATCACTGCCAGGCGAATATCCACTCCCACCTGAGGAGCCGCGAGGCCGACTCCGTTGGCATCGACCATCGTTTCCAGCATGTCACTGACGAACTGGATCAGGATGTCATCAACCTTTTCGACGGGCTTGCAACGCTGGCGGAGAACGGGGTGACCGTATTGGACGATATCGAGGATCATGGACCTGGCGGGGCTGGGCTCTGTTCCGGCAAGCGGATGCGGGCGGGCACGTCTTTAATGGGAATCCCTGCCTTGGTCAACGAATCCCAAACCGAGAGCAACCGCTCCAGCGGCAGCATCTTGTCCGCCTCCAGCTCCAGCTTTCGACCGGGATTCTGCTTCTGATAGGCCGCGAGATAGGATTCCAGAAGGCCGTCGGGCACGGTCAACGAATCGAGCGTGACCTTCCCGTTGGCATCCACGGCGATGACGGATCGCTCCTCGGACACCTGATCAGACTTCACCTCGTGGACCGTCGGCAGCTCGATCCTCAGCACATTCCGAGGCTTCTTGAAATGCGTGGAGACGATGAAAAAGATCAGCAGCACGAGCAGGATGTCGATCAGCGGCACGATCTGCACCGTGTTCCGGCCCTTCGGTGGACGATGAAATTTCATGCTCGGTCAGGCGGTTGGGCCCTTCGCACAAAGGCGGGAAAGATCGGCCAGCACGGATTCCAGCCGCGCGGTCATGAGTTCGATGCGGCGCATGAACCAGCCGTGCGCCACCACCGCCACCACGGCGATCGAGATGCCGAAAATCGTGGTGTGCAGAGCCTCGGCGATGCCGCGCGCGATGGCAAGGTGGTCGGAGGCATCGCTGAGGCCACGGAAGACATTCACCAGCCCGCTGACCGTGCCGAGCAGGCCGAGCAGCGGGGCAACAGTGATCAGCACGTCAAGCGTCTGAATGCCGGAATGAATGCGGACCATTTCCCCGCGAGCGGCGGACTCGACAGCGTGGGTGATCTCGACCTGGGGCTTTCCCGAATGCTTGAAGACCACTCCGCCGAGGCGGGCCAGCGCGCTGTCACCACGACGAAAACGGTTCTGCAACATCTCCCATTTCCCGGACTCGCTGTTTTCATCGAGCGACTCGATCTCCACCGCCAGCGGCTCCGGCACGATGGTCGAGCGACGCAGCGAAACGAGCTTGAAGACGATCACCATCAGCCCAACGACGGATGCCAGCACCAGCGGGTAAATGAACAGACCACCGTCGCGGAAAAAGTTCACGACGGCATTCGCGCCATCACTGGCGGTGGTCAGCTCGGCTGAAATCGGAGGGAACGGAAAGGTCATGGAATAGATGAGGCTGAATGCGCTCCGGGCAATCCATAGCGGAGCAAGCCGGACTGCAACAAGGCTAGAAGTAACGGATCAAGCCGATCCCTGAATCACTGCCGCTGTCAACCAATCACCCGCCTGACCGCCTCACGCTTCAGACGGAGTTCCCGCCACTCGTTCACCAGGCGGCTGGCTTCGATCACGCCACAGCCTGCGGGCAGACGCAGACGGTTACCTTCCCACCACACGCCGCGGATTGCCACGACGGCATCGAAGCGACCCGCGTCCCAGACTCCGAACGGCGCACCGAATTCCTCCGGGCATCCCAGCCTCCGGCGCCAGCCAATAAGCTGGGCCAGCGTCTCCGGAGTGCGCGGCAGCGGCCCCAGCGCGGGGGTCGGATGCAGGCGTCGGATCAGCTCGGCCGGGCTGTGCGGACGATCAAGCTCAACCTGGATCGGCGAGAGGAAATGCACCAGCATGCCGAGATCAAGGATCGTGCGTTCGCCGCGACGGACGTCGCCGATGTCACCGAGCTTCGCGACGAGCGACTGCGCGACGTATTCATGCTCGCGGATTTCCTTTTCATCGACCGCAAAGACTTCGCGCTCCTCACGCCGCGCGGTGCCAGCCAGCGCCATCGTTTTCAAAGTCGAATCGCTCAGGGAAAACAACACCTCGGGCGTCGATCCCGCGAAGCCGCGCGCTCCCGCCATCCAGGCGTATGACATCCGCGGTGGACCTTGCCCGGTCATGGCGGCGGCGAGGTCCGTCACCGTGCCGGAAACGAGAGCGCCTCGCTCAACCACCACCGGCACCGTTTTCTCAAAGACACCGCGCCGGATCGCATCCATGACTTCCTGAAAAACCCCGGCGAAAGGTCCGGCATCGAGTTCATCCCACTCGCACTGCGGCGTGGGATGATGACGGTTTCGTTCGGCGAACTCACTGGCATCCAGCCGCTCGAACTCCGCCGGAATCTGCCAGGGCTTCCCTTCATCGAGCCCGTAACGTTGAAGGTAAAACGCCACTCCATGGTCCGGCGGATTGGCCGATGCGGTGAACGGACCATGCCCGAGAATCAGTGTGCCATCCGGCCGTGCGAGCCAGGCTTGTGAGGGAAGATCGTTCATGCGTCCGGTGAGACGATGGTCCCGCCAACCCCACTCGGCAAGTCCGCCCGCAACAGGTCGCCGAGCTTCTTTTCGAGCAGGGCAGTGAGCTCAACGGCTCCACCTTTTTCAGGCAAGGCACCGCTTCTTACCAGCTCGCTGGCATTGATCGACTCACCGAACACCACGCTGGCCCGTCGTGCAGCGGGATAGGTGGCCCGGCCTAACAGATCCTCCTCCAGCTTCGTCAGCGTTTCCGAGATGCGACTCGGCGTCGGATTCTCCTCCAAATACCCGCTGCGATAGCTGTAGGCCTGATAGGCGACATGGACGCGGTCGATGTCATCCAGCAATCGCCGCCGTGCCTCCTCAGACGGCGGATTTTCCTCATCGAGCAGGGCCTTGCGAATGCGGTATCTCAGGGCCCTGACGCGTTCCGGAACCGTGGGCGCTTTCTTGTTTTCGAGACCGTGGCGACCTTCCACATCCACAAGCAGGCGATCCCGTAGCGCCGCGATGCGTTCGGCAATGGAGCCGCCAGTGGCATCTCCGAAAAACTCGGTTTCCTTCAAGGCCAGGGCCCCTGCTCCCAACCGCGTCAGGCGAGCCACCACCGGCAGATCCTCGCGCGGTTTCCAGCCGAGATGCTTTTCAATCACCGCCATGCGCGGCGCGAAGGTCGCCTCCACTTCGGGATCACAGGTGAAACGGAACGCCACGGGAAACACCCGCGCCGCACGCCCCTCCGGCAGCCGTTTCGCGACGCGCAAAAGGATCGACGCCAGCCCATCATGCAGTGGATCCAGCCACTCGTGATGATGATAGATTTCACCCTCCGGATAAATGACCAGCGGATGCTTTCCTTCCTCCAGGATTCCCAGCGCCATTTTCACTGCCGCGATGTCCGCGCCATCGCGATCAACGGAAAACACCCCTCCGCTCTGAAGGGCAAACGAGACCAGTGGATGAACTTCGAAAATCTCGCGCGCGCCCATGAATCTCGGAAAAACCCCCACGCGTGTGAGCACCTCCATCATCACGTGAACGTCGGCATGATCGGCGTGATTCGGAGCCAGCAGCACCGCATCGCCAGCCTCCACCGCGGCCACCACCGCCTCGATGCCCTTGCAGTCGATCCCGCGAATACGATAGGCGTGCCCGAGATACCAGGCCCGGTTCAACCAGCACAGCAACGGCGTCAACCAGCGACGCGGTGTCGGCGGCCTGAATCGATAGGGGCGGTCCTGCGGCAGTTCCTTCATCGGCGCTCGCAGGTTAGCTCGGGAAATCCATTGAGGTCAACGCGTCCGCTGCCTATCAATTCCCCGCTCCGCTTTTGCGGTTGCTCAAACCCACCCAGTAGGAAACGATTCCTTTAGAAATCCATCGCGACCTTCATTCCATGTCGAAAAACGTATTCATCGCCGTTGACCTAGGTGCAGGCAGCGGTCGGCTGATCGCCGCCAAGACCGATTATTCAGAGATCCATCTCGAGGAGATCCACCGCTTCGACAACCCGGGCACCGATCTTCCCGACGGCTCGTATTGGAACATGATCGGCCTGTACCGCGAAATTCTCGAAGGCCTGCGCATCGCCGTCGATCGCTATGGCGACCGCATCGTCTCCATCGGCCTCGATACCTGGGGCTGCGACTTCGGACTCCTCGACGGCAATGGCCAGCTCCTCGGGATGCCGCACCAGTATCGCGATGCCCGCCACGAGGGCATGCCGGAGGCGCTTCATGAAATCCTCCCGGAGCTGGAAATCTTCGCCCACACCGGCGTCCGCACGAATTTCTACAACACCTCGCTGCATCTGCTCGCCGAGCTGAAAAAGAACAGCCCGTCGCTGCTTCACGCCGAGAAGCTGCTCTTCGTCCCCGACCTTCTCGCCTACTGGCTCACCGGTCGTCAGGCGGTCGAGCGCACCGTCGCCTCCACCTCGCAGCTCCTCGATCCGCGCAGCGGTGACTGGGCCTGGGGCGTGATCGAGGCGCTTGGATTGCCTTCGAAAATCTTCGGGGAAATCGTCGCGCCCGGCACCGTCCTCGGACCGATCCGTGACGAAGTCGCAAAACACATCGGGCTCGCCGGCATTCCGGTCGTCGCCACCGCTTGCCACGACACCGCCGCCGCCGTCGCGGGCATCCCGATGGGCGTGGATCACAACCTCTGGCTGTCGTCCGGCACCTGGTCGATCATGGGCATCGAGACCCGCGAGTCCTACACCGGACCGGAGGCCTACGGCATCGGCTTCTGCAACGAACTCGGCGTCGATGGCACCGTGCGTTTCCTCAAGAACATCGCCGGCCTTTGGCTGATCCAGGAATGCAAGCGCCAGTGGTCGCTTGATGGCGAGAACCTCGACTACGCCGCGCTTGCCGAGCTGGCGAAGGAGGCCGAGCCCTTCACCGCCTTCATCGATCCGGATGATCCGATCTTCGCCAGCCCGGGCGACATGCCGAAAAAGATCGCCGCCTGGTGCGAGAAGACCGGCCAGACCGTGCCGAAGAAGAAAGGCTGCATCCTCCGCATCGCCAGCGAATCGCTCGCCCTGAAATACCGAGTCACCCTCGATCATCTCCGCAATCTCACGGGCCACGATTTCAAGCGCCTCCACGCCGGTGGCGGCGGGATCCAGAACGAACTTCTCACCCAGTCCACCGCCAACGCCCTCGGCATTGAGGTCGTCGCCGGCCCGGTCGAGGCCACCTCATGCGGCAACCTCATCACGCAGATGATCGCAACCGGTGGCATTCCGGACTTCGAGGCTGGCCGACAGCTCATCCGCGATTCATTTGAATTCATCACCTACACGCCTCAGGACAAGGAGGCTTGGGATGCCGCTTACGAACGCTTCAAGAAACTCCTCAAACTATGATCGATCCCGAACGCGTCTTTGAATCCGACTTCCTCCGCGCCACCGAAAGCGCCGCCCTCGTCGCCCACCGCTGGATGGGCCGCGGCGAAAAGGAACTGGCCGACGAGGCTGCCTGCGATGCCATCCGCGGCATGTTCGACCTGATGGACATGCGCGGCGAGGTCGTCATCGGCGAAGGCATCAAGGACGAGGCTCCGGGGATTTTCAAAGGCGAGAAGGTCGGCACCTGGGCCGAGGGCTCGCCGCAGTTCCACATCGCGCTCGATCCGGTCGATGGCACCACCAATGTCTCCAAGGGCATGGCGAACTCCGTGTCCTGCATCGCCGCCGCCATCCCGGCCGAGGGCGTGACCAATGCCCTTGAGGACATCCCCGCGTTCTACCTCGAGAAGCTCGCCTATCCGGAAGCTGTTAGAAAAGCCTTCATGGCCGATCCATCGCTGCCGATCAGCGTGGAGGCCCCCACCGAAGAGGTCATCAAGATCACCGCGAAGATCCTGAAGAAGGACGTGCGCGACATCGTCGTCATGGTCCTCGATCGTCCGCGCAACCAGCCCTACATCGACGCCGTCCGCCGTATCGGCGCGAAGCTGCGGATGATCTCCGATGGTGACATCGCCGCCGCCATCGCCCCTGCCCTGCCTGACAGCAACGTCGACCTCTACGTCGGCATCGGCGGCTCTCCGGAAGGCGTGCTCTCCGCCGCCGGCCTGCGCTGCCTCGGCGGCGGACTCCAGGCGAAGATCTGGACTCGCGATTCCCTCGAACGCCGTGCCCTCATCGCCGAAGGACATGAGGCGCTACTCAACCGCGTTTACCTTTCGAAGGACCTCGCCAAGGGCGAAAGCATCATCTTCTGCGCCACCGGCATTTCGGACAGCCCCCTGCTGCGTGGCGTCGAGGTTAGCGGCAACATCGCCCGCACCCACTCGGTGCTCATGCGAGTGAAAAGCCGCACCGTCCGCTCGATCAAGGCCTCCCACGACCTCTCGAAAAAGACCTTCAACCTCCGCTCCAAGGGCGGCGAGACCTTGTTGCTGGATTGACGGGATGAAGCGATTTGAAACTGCCTAGACGCCAAGAACGCCAAGGTTTGGGGAGAACTCGTTTGAGTCTGACTTTTGATCTCATCCCTCTGGCCCATCTTCAAAACCTTCGCGTTCTTGGCGTCTTGGTAGTTCACCTTTTGACGATCAGCCTATCCGGATGAAGCTCAGACCCACGAACAATAGGATTCCAATGATCATGACAGCCCACCAGGAGCCTTGGCCTTCAGTCCGCTTGAGCAGCCAGAAATAAAGGAAACTGAGGCCGAAGTTGATGGGAGCCCCGATCGCCAGGGCGAGAAAGGGGCGCTCCAAAAGCAGTCCGAGAACGAATCCGATCACCGCGAAAACAATCGCTGGAATGATGGGTTTCTCGATCGCCAGGTTCAGTTTGACGAGACCAGCCAGGATGAGTGCGGAGAGCATTTTTTCGCGTTGGGGTAATTTCTCCGGCAAACTGGCTACACGGCCGATTCTTGGCGAGACGATTTCGCGGATTTGAATCGATGATCATGACACAAAAAACCGCCGCCCACGTCCATCCAGCACAGCGCCAAGAAGGACAAGATCGAGCTAAAATACTACGGCAACGACGACCTCCAGCGGATCCTCGAACTGTTAGGAGCCGACGAGGGCTGAGGTCGCACGAAAGTTCCAAGTGCCAACTTCCAAGTGCCAACATTCAGATGGGACTCCGGATTCTTTTACGCCAACGGCGTTGTTTCCCAAAGCCCGGGGTTGGTGTGAGGGGACGAACGGCTACCCCGGGTGGATTCGTCTCCTGATTCGAACCACAACGTGGTTCCATCCGACGGTTGAGCCGTTCCGCGCCAGAGACGTATGGAGTCGCCATCGGATGAAACCCCGATGGGGTATGATCGGTTGGAATGCCATTTCCCAGGGTAACTCGAATACGAGCAACCCTGGGCTTTGGGACACAACGCCATCGGCGTAAAATGGCGACAGCGTGGTTCAGACTTCAGCGATCCATGGGAGGAACCGGCACCACCCGCGGCCTGGGCCCATCGGAGATCACCTCCGCTGGCTCCGGCAAAACCTTCACCGTCCCATCCAGCTTTTTCAACAGCCCGACAAACTCCGCGCGGTCTTCCGTCGCGTCATTCGCGAGTCCAGGTGTGGCCAGAGCGATGACCTTGTCCCAGCCGAAGTCACCCACTTCTTCCATGCTGCGGAGCTTCATGCCGAAGAGCGCGGCGGCGGTGGCGAATTGGAAGTCGGGCTCGGTCTTGTCGAGTGCCTGCACCTCGCCTGTTAGAGGGAACTCGATCTTGCTGCTCTCATCGCCATCGGGGTGCTTGTGGCGCAGCTTCACCGTGAGCCATTCCGCCGAGGCAGCGGGCTTTTCAGCAGAGGCCTGGTATTTCAACTCATCCGTGCCCGCGCCTTTTCCGGGAGGCATCAGCTCATAGAACGCGGTGACCGTGTGGCCCGCGCCGATGTCTCCGGCGTCGACCTTGTCGTTGTTGAAATCCTCGTTCTTCAGGACGCGGTTGGCATACCCGATCAGGCGGTAGTTGCCGACCTTGGCCGGGTTGAACTCGACCTGGATCTTCACATCCTTGGCGATCGTCACCAGCGTGCCGCTGAGGTTCTGGAGGAAGACCTTCCGGCCCTCGCGCTCGGAGTCGATGTAGAAGTAGTTGCCGTTTCCGTCGTGGGTGATGGCATCCATCATCGCGTCGTTGAGGTTGCCGGTGCCGAAGCCGACCACCGTCAGATAGACGCCGCTCTTCGCACGATCCTTCACCAGTTCCACCAGCGCGGGCTGACCGGTGACGCCGACATTGAAATCACCATCGGTGGCGAGGATCACGCGGTTCACACCGCCTTCGATCTTCTCCTTCATCGCGAGTTCATAAGCGCGCTTAATACCGGCACCGCCGTTGGTCGAGCCACCGGCTTCCAGTTTCTCCAGTGACTTCAGGACCGTTGCCTTTCCGGCCGCATCGAGCCGGGTGGACGGCAGGGCCACGCCTTCCGTGCCGGCATAGACGACGATGGCGACGCGATCCCGTTCATCGAGCTGCTCGACCATCGTGGCCATCGACTGCTTCAGGAGCGGAAGCTTGTCAGGACTCTGCATCGATCCGGAGACATCGACGAGGAAGACCAGGTTCGAAGCCGGGCGCTTGTTCGCCTCGATTTCACGGCCCTTGATCGCCACGCGGACGAGCTGATGGGAAGGCTCCCAGGGACAGGCGGCAAGCGTCGCGCTGACCGCGAAAGGTCCGTCGCCTTTAGGCTGAGCGTAGTTGTAGCTGAAGGCATTGATGCACTCCTCGATGCGCACGGCGTCCTTCGGGATCTGACGACCTTCCACGATCATCCGGCGGACGTTGCTGTAGGAGGCGGTATCGACGTCGATGGAGAAAGTCGAAAGCGGATCCTTGTCCGGGGACTTCCAGGGCTGATCGATGAAAGTGCCGTAGCGATCGCTGGAGATGGAGTCCCCAGTGGAGGGGCCCCTGGAGGTCCAGTCGCGATTTAGCCCCCTTTCACGGACCAATTCATCCGCTTCCTGACGCGGAGCAATCGGGCCAAAGCGCTTCATTGACTCAGCTTCGGTGATGCGCTCCAGCGCTTTGTCCTTAGCACCAGCTCCACCCAAGCCCGCACCACTGCCTCGGCCGTAACCTTCACCATTGGCGAATAAGGCTCCGGTCGCGGGAAGACCTGTCACCGGTGGGGGTGGTGCCGTGGTGGACTTCAGATCATCCAGCGGCTGAGAATCTGGTATCGCGACATTCGAGGATGTGACACTGCCGGGAGGCAGTCGCCTGGCCTCTGCCTCATTCACTGGCCGGGACTTCGTTCGGACATCCCCATCCGGAACAATCATCGTCCGTTCGCGGGTCGACAAAGACGCGGAGGGGGCTTCAAGAAGGGCCAAAGTCTGATCCGACTGTTTTCGGTTCTCCGAATAGGACCAGAGCCCGACACCGGCGGCCAGCGCGAGACCCGCAGCGATCGAGAATTTTCCGTAGGCTGGCGGACGCTTCACCACGCGCGGCGAACCTGCATCCACGGCGGCTTCGAGGTGTTTAAGAAAGGCTTCGTCGGGGCCGTGGGACTGCTCGCGGAGCAGTTCATCGAGCAGCTTGTCTTCGGGAGAGTTGGGAAAATTGGAGTTCATGTTCGTGAAAAAAGTTGGAGTTCAGTTGGAGGATTCGAGGCACTGGCGTAGGGCGGCGCGGGCACGTTCAAGGCGTTTGCGAAAAGTCGCAGGAGGAATGTCGAGCGAGGCTGCGGCCCCTTCGCCATCGCGGTCCTCGTCGTAGTAGGCGTGAACCGCTTGAGAGAGGGTGTCGGGGAGTTTCGAGCGGCAGTTCGCCAGCCGATCGAACAGACCGGCCTCGCCATCGCTGGCGCTCCAGGTGCGGACGGCGTCCTCGAGACCCGCCAGTTCGGCATCGCTAAGCGGTACCTCGCGGCGATGCTTGCGGCAGTCCTCGCGCCATTTGTTGCGAACGATGCCGCGCAGCCAGGAGCCGAAGTCGCGAGTGACATCGAATTTTCCAATCGTCTGCCAGGCGGCGACGAAGGCGTCCTGGACCAGCTCGCGAGCCCGTTCCGGATGACCGGCCAGCACCCGTGCATAAGCGAGCAGCGGCTGATGGTGGTCACGGATCAGTTCGGAGAATCTGGAGCGGTCCATGTCAGGAGGTGGTGGGTAGAGGGCGAGTGCGTTCATGGCCTTTTCACCTTCTATTGATTCGAGGATGCCCGGATGTGACATCGGGATGAAACTTTTTTCGGAGGTCGGCCTGGGTGGCGGGTTGCCGCAGCTCCAAACTTCTCCCAAGTTCCCGTCATGCGCCTTTCCGAAGAAGGATGTGAGCTTCACCCAAGCGGCATCGCCAGCTCCGCACGACGGGAGTTGCGGGAAAGCCTGTTCCAATCCGGAAAGGCCGGAACCCGCTGCCTGTTGGATCAGCCGCTGGTTCAAGAGGTGGCCCGCGGACTGAGACAGGAACTCGTGGAAAAGGGCCATCTTCCTTCAGGCTCGGTGGCGATCCAGGCGATCGCTTTCGACAAGACTCCGGAAACCAACTGGAAGGTGACCTGGCATCAGGATCTGATGTTCCCGTTCGCAAGACCTGTTGACTCCGTCGGCTTCGATCTTTCCTGCGTGAAGGATGGAATCGCCTACGCCCGCCCGCCTTTGGAAATTCTCGAGAACCTGCTCGCGGTGCGGTTGCATCTCGATGACTGCGACGAAACCAATGGTCCGCTGAGGATCTCGCCCGGCACTCATCGACTGGGTGTCATCGGTGTCGCGACGATCCCTGATCTCATTTCCACTCATGGGCAGGAGCTTTGCCTGGCGGACGAGGGTGTCGCCCTGCTGTTGCGGCCTCTTCTGCTTCACGCCTCGTCCCGCGCCACGGAACCGAAGCACCGTCGAGTGCTGCACCTCGTCTTCGCTCCGGGTGAACCGATGACCGAGGAATGGCATCGCGGGGTTTGATGGCTGACATGTACCTCAGACTCCCTCCTTTTCTAAACGTCCTCTTTCGTGTATCAGAAGCTCCATGAGTCTGACTGAAATCATTGAGGAGCTACCAAAACTGACTCCCGCCGAATTGGCAGCGGTGGAGGCCAAGCTGCGTGAGATTCATCGGGCGCCCGTGCCACCGTCGGCTGAGTGGGGCGAGGCATTGCTTGAGGTCGCAGGCACCGCCGAGGGCCTGCCGGCGGACTTTGCGGAAAATCACGATCACTATCTTCATGGTGCTCCAAGAATGCATCTTAGAACACATCGTTTAAGCGTATTCCGAAGGCCTAGCTTGGCTCCGAAGGGGTGATGGAAATTAGCCGGTGCGCGTAAGCCACCGGTAAACCGCGCCATGAATATTGCGCCCTGAAAGGGCGCTGGAAATGCGCTCAGTCCGATGAACCCTGACGCCCCTGCCAGGGCTCAAATCTTTTGGACAACATGTCCGGTGGCTGACGCGCACCGGCTAATTTCCCACTGTCCCGCTGGGACGCAAAAAGTGAACTTAGCAATGTGCCAATCACGGCAGAAGAATTTCCGTGATGGCCGAACGCGGATTGAGCGAAGCTCTCACCACGGATCATCATTTCGAGCAAGCGGGCTTCCACCCCCTCATGCGAAAAGGCTCTTGAGAACGCCTTGCCCGGTGAGGAATCCTTACTCAAACTCCGCATCATGAAACCCCGCCTGCTGTTGATCCTCCTGCTCGTCGCAGCTTTGGCGGCGGGGGGCTACTGGTTCGTGAAGGGCCGGAACAGCGGCGCGCTCGGGCAGGCGGCGCTGGAACACACGATGGAAATCCTCGCCGTCGGTCCGAGGCCGGCGGGATCGAAGGAACTCGCTTCGGCACGCGAGTTGGTGAAATCGAAGCTCACTGCCGCCGGATGGGTGGTCAGCGAGCAGGCATTCCAGCGCTTCACACCGAATGGCGACATCCAGTTTGTGAACCTCCGCGCCCGCTTCCCTGCTGGCGCTGGCGATCCGTGGCAGCAACCGGTGGAGGGGCTGCTGTGCGCGCACCTCGACTCGAAGTATTTCAAGGACCGACGCTTCCTTGGTGCGGACGACGCGGCCTCGGCCTGTGGAGCCATCATTGAACTCGCGAAAGTCCTGGCCACCAAAAAGCCGGAGCAGGCGAAGAAACTGGAGCTGGTCTTCTTCGATGGTGAAGAGGCCTTCGTGGATTTCTCGCCATCCGACGGTCTGTTCGGGAGCCGCTTTTACGCAGGCCTTTGGAGAAACCATCCCAACAAGCCGAAGTTCGGCATCCTGCTCGACATGATCGGCCACAAGAACCTGCGGATTCGGATGCCGTCCGACTCGGACAAGGCGCTCAAGGATCATGTTCTCGCCGCCGCTGCGGAAGAGAAGGCGCCCGAAGTCTTCGGAATGGCACCGGGGCCGATTCTCGATGACCACGTGCCGCTCATCCTTGCGGGCATTCCGACGATCGACCTCATCGGCGAGTTCGAAAAAACCGACTGGTGGCACACGCCAAAAGACGACGCGGCGATCCTGTCCGCTGATTCTCTTGATCTCTCGATGCGGGTGACTTTGCGGACCTTGGATCGGCTGTTAGGGAAGTGAGTTGCCCTTGGATGGGCCAGTTGCCGGGGGCCAGGGGTCAGGCAGAATATGAACTGCTTCAGTAGTGCTTGATCGGAGCTACTCGTCTGAAAAAGCAACTCGTTTTAGCGTCTCATTCCCAGAACCCACCACAGGATCGGACCAAAAAATGGGACCAACAAAATCATCAGTATCCAGATGATCTTGTGACTCGGGGCTGGAAAAGTGGACTTCTGGCATTGGATCAGGGCTGGAATCGCCATTCCCAATGCAACTCCGATTACGGGCAGCAAAATGATGAAAAGTAGGATTAATTCCGGCACAGCTGAATGGTCTTAAATGACCTCGAAGTTGTCAGGAAGAAAATGGACCCAATCGCTGCGCTTCACTTTGCGGATCTTGGATCGGCTACTTGGCAAGAGTGGCGAGAAAAGCTAGGGTTTCTTGTGCCCAGAAAAGAAGTGCCTGAAGGATCGAATTCCGACTCAAATGGGACGTTGCCAGAACGATGCCAATCAAACGCCAAGAAGACGTTTGATTGGTGTTTACTCGGAGCTCTCGGTATCATCGCTGCCGGATGCCTGGTTTATTATGGCGTCACGTTATGGAATGATCCTCACACCTATTTGCCAGGCAGGAAAATGCGGCAAGGGATTTGGTTGAGCGGAGATGGTGCGCGTGCCTTGGCGGTCACCTACATGGGCGGCGGACTGTACTTCCATGCGCGTTGGCTATGGCGAACGCTCGGCTTCGTCAGGATTTCTGAAAAGCTGACCTATCTGTCATACCTCCTGATTCTTGGAGGCATCATTGCGATGTATGGCTTATCGTTCTATCAATGAAAAAGAGGCAGGTTTTCACCTGCCTCTTTGAAATCTAAAACTCACTGGCCCCTTCCCTCACTCGTGATCCGAGAGGTAACGCTCGGCTTCCAGTGCCGCGGCGCAGCCTTGGCCGGCGGCGGTGATGGCTTGGCGGTAGTAGTGGTCGGCCACGTCGCCGGCGGCGAAAAGTCCGGGGGTCTTCGTCGCGGTGCGGCCGGGATTCTGGAGGATGTAGCCGTTCTCGTCCTTGTCGACGAGGTCGCCGAGGAAGCCGCTGTTCGGCACGTGGCCGATGGCGACGAAGACGCACTTCACTTCAAGTTCACTCTCTTCACCGGTGATGAGGTTCTTCAACTTCGCGGCGCGCATTTCCCCAGCATCGTCGGTGAGATACTCGGCGACCGTGGAGTTCCAAACCGGCTCGATCTTGGGGTTTGCCAAGGCGCGGTCGGCCATGATTTTCGAGGCACGAAGCTCGTCACGACGATGGATCAGATAGACCTTGCTGGCGAAGCGGGTGAGGAAAGAAGCCTCCTCGCAGGCGCTGTCGCCACCGCCGATGACGGCAACCGGGACGTCTCGGTAAAAGGCACCGTCGCAGGTGGCGCAGGAAGTCAGGCCGTGGCCGATGAGTTCCTTTTCGTTCGGCAGTCCGAGGTGGCGCGGTGCGGCACCGGTGGCGACGATGAGGGTCTTCGTCTCGTAGGTTTCCGAACCGCAGTTCAGCTTGAACGAGCCATCCGCCTGGCGCTCGATTGACTCGACCGAGGCCCATGCGACGCGTGTGCCAAATTTTTCCGCCTGCTGCTGCATGCTCATCATCAGCTCCGGGCCCATGATGCCGCCGGGGAAGCCGGGGAAATTCTCGACCTCGGTGGTGGTGGTGAGCTGGCCGCCGGGCTGGGTTCCGGTGAGGAGGAGCGGGGTGAGGTTGGCGCGAGCGACGTAGATGGCGGCGGTGTAGCCGGCGCAGCCTGCACCGATGATGATGACGTGTTCCATGAGCGTGTGAGAAAGAAGCTGGCGAATTATTCGTTCGGGATGTTTCCCGCGACAAGGGGGAAGTTCCCGGGCTTTGCCAAGGCCAGCCGTGTAACGGAACGGTCGAAAAGCGGAGCGGTGCCTATTCGATCCCGCGTGCGGCTTTCTGTTGCTTGATCCAGGCCTGATCGGAGTCGGAGAGGCGAGCCTCGCTGGTGCGGGAGCGTTTTCCATCCGGTTCGACGAAGTAGAGCTGGCCCTTGTTGTAGTTGGTTAGCTTGGCGAAAACCTTGTTGCCCTTGCGGTCCTGCCACTCGCGGTAGCCTTTCTTGATCAGACCGGCGCGCCATTCGGAGTTGGTCTTTGCGGCGATGGATTCGCCCTGCCTAAAGAGTCCCCAGGTGTAGTCGGCCTGGCCGGCGCGATAGCCCTTGTAGGTGGCCACGACGTCGCCACCAGTGGTTAGGATGAGGAAGGTCGGGTGACCGAGGACCTTGTAGCGCTTCTTCAGATCGGCGACGTAGCCTTTCATGCGGACTTCCTTGTCGAGGGAGTCGCCGATGCTGAGGCCCGGGTCCGTGGGCCGGACGACGGTGTCGATCTTCAGGCGGACGAATTTTTCCTTCGCCCACTCATTGAATCCATGATCGGCGAAGAGCTCGGTGGCGATGCGCTTGCAGCCGGGGCTGTTCTTTGAGTCGGTGAACCAGATGAGCAGCGACTTGCCCTCACGGGCAGCCCGGGTTTTGGCGATCGACTCGCATTCCTCCCACGGGCCTTTTTTCGGCGCGGACATGAGCGGAGCAAGCTCGGCCACGCTGCCTTCCGGGTTGTCAGGATCCGTCCACATGATGTCGCTTTCCGGAGTGACCTGGAGGGTGGCGGTCGCACGGTTTCCACCTGCGGTGACCGGGGTGCCCTCGACGCTGCCGCCGCGCAGTTCAGGAGGGATGCCGGTGGGGCCAAAGGGCTGCTCCTCCTTGTCATCATTTCCTCCCGAACCGAAGAGTCCGGCGAACTGCGCGCAGGAGGGAACCAGCAACAGGGCCAGAACAAGGGGGAGGAAGGCGCGGAGATTCATGGCGGACAGCATGGAGTCCAGGAAGCCTCCCGCCAAGTTCCAAGGCAGCGGTGACATGGGATTCTGCGGAGGACGATCGACCTTGCCCATCGGGGACCCGGGCTCTTTAGTCGTCGGCAATCCATGGCCTACCTCCTCCGACTCGCGCTGCTTCTGGTGTTCGCGGCAACCCTGACGGCTCCGACTTTCGCGGCCGCCGGGGTGGAGGTGCCGGAGTTCGTGGTAAAGGCCGGTGATTTCACCAGACTGGAGGCCGAGCGAGGCATCACCGGAGTCTGGGAGAAGATCCAGTTCCGCGCGAAAGAGGTCCCGTTTCTCGCAATCGCGACGATCATCTTCGTGCTGGCGATTCTGCACACCTTCGTCGCCGTGCCGATCACGAAGCTGGCCCACCGGGTGCAGCACGATCATGACGAAAAGATCCGGCATCTGGCGGAGCAGCAGCACGAGCGACCAGATGAGCTGAAGATGGTGTCCTTCAAGGGCACGATGCTGCATTTCCTCGGCGAGGTGGAGGCAGTGTTCGGTATTTGGGCGCTCGTTCTGCTGATCGCGATGACCGGCTTCTACGGGCTGGATGCGATGAAGGGCTACATCTCGCATGGGGTGAATTTCACCGAGCCGATGTTCGTGGTGGTGATCATGGCGCTCGCCTCGACGCGGCCGATCCTGCGCTTCGCCGAGGCCTGCCTGCGCTTCTTTGCGCGCTTCGGAAAGGAAACCCCTGCGGCCTGGTGGCTCTCGATCCTGATCATCGCGCCGATCCTCGGCTCGTTCATCACCGAGCCCGGTGCCATGACGATCGCGGCGATGCTGCTGGCGCGGAAATTCTATCAGCTGAAGCCGCGGCCGATGTTCGCGTATGGCACGCTGGGCCTGCTGTTCGTGAATATTTCCGTGGGCGGGGTGCTGACGAACTTCGCCGCGCCACCGGTGCTGATGGTGGCGAAGAAGTGGAACCTGAGCAGCCTCTACATGTTCCAAAACTACGGCGACAAGGCGGTGCTCGCGATTCTCTTTTCGACGCTGGCCTACTTCCTGTTCTTCCGGAAGGACCTGGAGGCGATGGCTTCCCAAGTGCCGGACACGGACGGCGACGGCGTGTCTGACTGGTCGGTGCGCGAGGACCGGGTGCCGCTGTTCGTGACGCTGGTGCACCTGCTGTTCATGCTTCTAACAGTCCTCTTCGCCCATGAGCCGGCGCTGTTCATCGGCGGGTATCTATTCTTTCTCGCCTTCACGATGGCGACTCGCCATCACCAGAATCCGATCGCGCTTCGTGGACCGATCCTGGTCGGGTTCTTCCTCGGCGGCCTGGTCGTGCACGGCGGGCTTCAGGGCTGGTGGCTGCAGCCGATCATTTCCAGCCTGACTGAGTGGCCGCTGTATCTGGGATCGACCGTCCTGACGTCTTTCAATGACAATGCCGCGATCACCTTCCTGGCCAGCCAGGTGGATGGGCTTTCACCGGCCTTGAAATACGCCGTGCTCGCCGGTGCGGTGAGCGGTGGTGGACTGACGGTCATCGCCAACGCTCCGAACCCGGCAGGTCAGGCAATCCTCGCCCGCTTCTTCGGCGACGGCGTTTCCCCACTGAAGCTCCTGCTGGCGGCGCTCATTCCCACCATCATCGTGATGGCCTTCTTTATGGGAATCCCCTAAAAGAAAGCCAACCAGCCATTCGGCGAGGACAAGCTGCCACCCCCGATCGAGCAGCCCGCCCACTGACTCTTCGTTTCGGATTTCAGATTTAGAATTTAGTACTTTCTTCAAACTCATGTTCACCGGACTCCTCGAAGCCACCGCCACTGTTCTTTCGCTGGAGCCGAAGGGCGAGCAGGCGCGCCTGATTCTAACACTTCCCTTCCAGGACGAGCTCGCGCTCGGGGATTCCGTGGCGATCAACGGCTGCTGCCTGACCGTTGCGGAGCTTCTTCCGGAGGGCACGGCTTTCGATCTGCTCATGCAGACGCTGAAGGTTACTTCGCTGGGTGGATTGAAGGCGGGATCGGTGGTCAATCTAGAACGCGCGATGCAGGCGGGAGCGCGCTTCGGCGGGCATTTCGTGCAGGGTCACGTCGATGCCACCGGCACGATCGTTTCGCTGCTAGCAAGCGGTCAGGATCATCGCTTCGAAGTCTCACTGCCACCGGAAATCCAGAGGCTGTGCATCGACAAGGGCTCGCTCTGCGTCGACGGCATTTCCCTCACCATCGCCGAGCTGACGGAAACCAGCGCGGTCTTTTGGATCACACCACACACCTTTACCCACACGCATCTGCAATCGGCCATAGCCGGTCAGGCGGTGAACCTGGAAGCGGACCTGCTCGCGAAATACGTCGAGCGACTCGTCGCGAACTCCCCTGCCCTCAGGCGTGTGGAGCCAGGAGCGTGAATGGCCAGTAAGGGAGGTTTCGGAGAATGCCGAAAAGGATCACCCCTCCCCCGAGGACCCATCCGGCCCAGGATGGCACGGCAGGAGCCGCCATGCCGCGCCACTCGCGAAGGCTGCCAAACGCCAGCCAGCTAAGGGCGCCTACGAGGTAAAGAACCACGAGGGGATTCATCGCCATGGCACCTGACAGGTCGCCTTGGGAAAGCCGGATCGTGCAGCGCGTCCCCCCGCACCCGGGGCAGTTCAATCCGGTAAACTTCTGGAACATGCATGGCGGCAGCATGCCCAGCAATCCTGGCAGCAAACGAACGCAGGCAAGCGCCCCGGCGACGCAGGCCAGGACCAGAAAAGTCCAATCACGTCGCCGGAGATTCACCTGCTTCCATTCCGTTACGGAGTCTCAATGCGGGTAGGATTCTTCTGCTCGCGTTGCTTCTGCATCTTCTCACGCATCTCCTTGGGCAGGAATTCCATTTGCTCGATTTTCTCAGGAGAAAGCGTCTGCGCCCAGAAGCTGAAGATCGTCACGAGCAGGGTCAGCAACAGGGCAAGATAGCCGGTGATCAGCCCCGTTTTCGCCAAACCCTTGCCGCCAAATTTGGCGGGTTCGGTCTTGATCTTCGAAATGGCGATATGCCCCAGCACCACGGCCACGATCGCCAAGGGGCCGCTCAAACACCACATGCAGCACGTCAACACCGCGATGATGCCGCAGATCATCGAAGCGATGGCGAATCCTTGGGAAAGCGGGGCTCCGGGCATCGCCGCCATCGTCGGTGCCATTGGCGCGGACTGGACGGCTGCCGGCGATTGATAGGGAGAAGGTTCGGCTGGGGCGACAGGCTGGACATTTGCCACAGGGCTGGCTGGAGCAGCGGCCCGCAGCTCGGCCACCTGACCTGCTGGGAGCCAGTCGGCCATGCCGTCCTTCCAGACGAGGTCGCCTGGGGCAATTTCACCTGAGGCGAGTTTCGATTGGAGATCCTCGGTGCCGATGGGTCCGAGCTGGGTGCCGTTTTTCGAGTAGTACCATTGCATGGCGTTAGGGAGAGATCAGGGTTTGAATCCGGAAGATGAGGAGATCGCCACGACGAATGCGATGACTGAACCCAGTGAAATGAGGATGGCGATATAGCCAAGAATCAGTCCGGCGATGGCCATGCCGCGTCCGCCGAGGGGAATTGGGGACTGGGAAATCCGGTTGAGCGCCATGTGGCCACAGATTACCGCAGGTATCCCGAGCAGGCCTGCGAGGTAGCAGAAGAAAATCCCAACGATCCCGCAGACCATGCTCGCGATCGCCAGACCGGGAGTCGTGCCCGGCATCGCGCCGTACGGCACCGCGTAATGCGGAGGAGCCTGCCCTGAATAACCCGGAGCCACCGAACCACCGGAAAGTTCCGGCACTTGGAGAAGCGGCATCCAGCCCGCCATGCCCTCACGCCAGACAAGGGTGTAGGGAGTCAGTTTCCCATCGGAAATCGCCTGGCGGATTCCGCCGTCATCGAGCGGTCCGTTCTGCTGACCATGATCTCCGTAATACCAGTGCGCCATAAGGTTGCAGATCAGCACGTCACGTGCCCTGTGATCTCCCGTCAGCATTCCCGGCGCATTCGTTCCGCGCAATCTCAAACCGCAGCTCCTGACGACGAAATTCATCTGCCGCCATCAGCCTCCCCGACTTGGCGCTTGGAACTTCCCTCCTGAGCGCCTATTCAGCGCGCCCGCCGATGTTCACCGTCCTTGCCACCGACCCCCATTCCTCCGCTCGTCGCGGGTCGATGGCGCTGGCCCATGGCACGGTGGAAACCCCGATCTTCATGCCCGTCGGCACCCAGGGCAGCGTGAAAACTCTCCACCCGGCGGAGGTCGAGGAGCTCGGCGCGCAGATCATCCTCGGAAACACCTACCACCTCTGGCTGCGGCCCGGCCACGAGCTGATCCGCGATCTCGGCGGGCTCCACAAGTTCACCACCTGGGACAAGCCGATGCTCACCGATTCCGGTGGCTTCCAGGTCTGGTCGCTGGCGAAACTGCGGAAAATCACCGAGGAAGGCGTGCGCTTCAACAACCACCTCGACGGCTCGAAAATGCTCCTCACCCCGGAGCTTTCCATGGAAATCCAAGGCGCGCTCGGCTCGGACATCGCCATGCTCTTCGACGAGTGCCCGCCCTACCCTTGCGACAAGGACTACGCGGCAAAATCCCTCGCGATGACCACCCGCTGGGCCCGGCGCTGCAAGACCTGGGTGGATACCCACCAGCCGCGCTCCGGCGACGGACGTCAGTGCCACTTCGGCATTGTCCAGGGCTCGATCTACTCGGATCTCCGCGAACAATCCGCCCGCGAACTGGTCGACATCGGCTTCGATGGCTACGCCGTCGGCGGGGTCTCGGTCGGCGAACCCGAGGAGGAAATGTTCCGCGCCATCGAGAATGCCGTGCCTTTCCTCCCGCACGACAAACCGCGCTACGCCATGGGCCTGGGCACCCCGCCGCAGATCCTGGAAATGATCGCCCGCGGCGTCGACCTGTTCGACTGCGTCATGCCCACCCGCGTGGCCCGGCATGGGATGGCCTTCACGCTGGACGGACCGATCCAGCTCAAAAACAAGATCCACGAGCGTGACGAGCGGCCGATCTGCGAAAGCTCCCCGCCCCACGTCGCGCGCTTCTCCCGGGCCTATGTGAGGCACCTTTTCCGGGCCGGGGAAATCCTCGCTTTGCGGTTGCTTTCCTACCACAATCTGCATTTCTACCTGTCCCTCGTCGCCGGGGCCAGAGAGTCCATCGCAGCCGGGAACTTCCTCGAATTCAAAGACTCTTTCATCCGCCGTTATTCCAAGACCGATCACGCATGACCTCCTTCACTGCCTTTCTTACCTTCGTCGCCCAAGCCGCTCCCGCCGCTGGAGCTCCAGCCGGCGGCTCACCAGCTCCAAAGAATTTCATCGAGCAACTGCTCTCCAGCGGCCTGGTCATGCCACTGGCCCTCGTGGTGATGTTCTACTTCCTGCTGATCCGTCCGCAGCAGCGCCAGCGGAAGGAAATGGCCGCCCGCATCGCCTCGCTCCAGTCCGGCACCAAGGTCGTCACCACCTCCGGCATCTACGGTCTCGTCCACTCGATCAAGGAGCGCACCGTGGCAATCAAGGTCGCCGAGGGCACCATCATCGAGTTTGACAAGTCCGCCATCGCCAGCGTCCAGCCGAAGGATTCCGGCGAGGCCAAGAAGTGATCGCTCTTTCCCCTTTCTGATTTTCACCCACGCGCCCCACGCGCCTCATCCAATGCCAAGTCTTATGCTCGCCGCCGCCTTTTTCAAAGACCCGCTCGCGCTGTTCGCCGTCGGGATGGTCCTGATGATCCTGTTCATCTGGTACTTCGCGACCGAGATTGAGCGCCGCAAGCGCAACGTCGGCACCTTCCTGATTCTCGGGATCACCGCCCTCTGTGCCTTGGCGGTTTTCCCACCCAAGGAACGCCTCAAGGGCAGCATCGACATTGTCGGTGGTTCGTCCTTCCTCATGCGGGTACAACCGCGCACCATGGAAGATGGTGTGTCCAAGGAACCTGTCACTACCGCCCAGATCGATCAGGCTAAGAAAGTCATCGAGGATCGACTCAACGGCATGGGCAACGCCGAATCCCTCATGTCCCAGCAGGGCGATGACGGCATTCTCCTTCAGATGCCCGGCATCGATCCTGAGGAATCCAAGCGCATCCGAGCGATCCTTGAGAAAGTCGCCAAACTGGAATTCCGCCAAGTACATCCTGAAAACAATGTGCTCTCCCAGTCGAAGGACTTTATTCCGGGCTACAAGTTGTTCAACCTGAAGGACAAGGACAAGGATGGCAACAACATCAGCACGCCAATCCTGCTCAGTCGCCGAGTCGCACTCGGAGGTGCAGACATTTCCAATGCTGCTCCATCGCTGAACGAAGTTGGCACCGTCGATATCACTCTTAACTCTGCCGGTGAGGACAAGATGATTGCCCTGACCAAGGATATGAGGGCCGGCGATAGAATCGCCATTGTTCTCGACGGTGAGGTCGTCAGCGCACCGGGTCTCAAAAACGCTGGACCGCTTGGGAAGCAATTCGAGATCGACGGCATGGACAAGCCCGGTGAAGCCCAGGAACTCGCCAACGCTCTGATGAATCCGCTGGAGAACCCGCTGAAGATTGAGGAGGAGCGCACGGTTTCCCCCACCCTCGGTGCTGCTGTCGTCGAGCAGGGCATCTGGGCCGGCGTCCTCGGCCTCGCCCTTACCTTCCTCTTCGTCCTGATCTACTACCGCACTGCCGGCCTCGTCGCCATGATCGGCCTCTTGCTGAACTGCCTGATGCTCTTCGGCGTCATGGCGATGCTCGGCTTCCCCTTCTCCCTCCCCGGCATCGCCGGCATCGTCCTGACCATCGGCGTTGCGGTGGATGCCAACGTGCTCATCAACGAGCGCCTGCGCGAGGAACTGGCACTTGGAAAGTCGATCAAGGCCTCGCTCGGCGCGGCCTACAGCAAGGCCTTCAGCGCCATTTTCGACTCGAACATGACCTCGCTGATCACCGCGATCATCCTGCTCTGCTTCGCCAGTGCCAGCGTCAAGGGCTTCGCCGTCACGCTCACCATCGGCATCCTTTGCTCGCTGTTTTCCGCCATTCTGGCCACGCGGGTGCTGTTCCTCTGGGGCACCGACCTGAACATCCTCAAGCGCCTCTCGTTCCTCAACCTCATCAGCTCGAAGAACTATGACTTCATGGGCAAGAGGGTTCCATGTATCATCCTGTCCCTAGTATTGGTCGTCGTCTCCTTCGGGGCCTTCGGCTGGAAACAGGAGCGCTCCTTCGGCATCGACTTCACCGGCGGAACCCGCGTTCAGTTCCTGCTCGGAAAAGTGGAAATCCCGACCAGTGACGTGGAGAAGGCACTCGTCGGACTGCCGCTCAATAAGGCGGTTTACCCACAGGATGAGACCAATCCGACCTCCGGCAAACTGCTGACAATCCGCTGCGACTCCCGTGATGCGGACCTGGTCGAGGCCAAGGTGCGCGAAACGTTCCCGGCGCTCGGAGAGAAGATCACCGATGACAAGGGCACCCGCTACAAGATCGGTGCCAGCCGTGAGGAAGTCTCCGGCTACCTCGGTGGCAGCCTGCTCGTCAGCTCCCTGCTGGCGCTCGGTCTCGGCCTGGTCGGCATCATGATCTATGTCACCATCCGCTTCGAATTCTCCTTCGCCATCGGAGCCTTCATCGCGCTGATCCACGACTGCGTCATCGCCGCAGGATTCGTGGTTCTCTTCGGCCATGAGCTGTCGCTGATCCACGTCGGAGCCATCCTGACGATCGCCGGTTACTCGATCAACGACACCATCATCATCTTCGACCGTATCCGTGAAAGCTTCCACGAGCGCCGCGGTACCCTGCTTGAGATCATGAACGAAGCGATCAACGCGACCTTGTCCCGCACGATCCTGACGTCCACCGCCACCCTGGTCTGCGTGCTGTCGCTTGCTGTTCTCGGCGGAGCCGCCTTGCGCGATTTCTCGATCGTGATCCTGATCGGCATCGTGGCCGGCACCTACTCGTCGATCTTTGTGGCCTCGCCGATCGTTTACTGGTGGACCAAGGGGAAACATGGCAAAATGCGCTCCGACGCCCTCGATTCCAACCTCGCCGCCGAGGTCAATCCATCCGCGCGCTAAGCTGCGGGTTGACCCGGTGCCCGGGGAGCGCCACGATCTGATCATGACTCGTGCCGTTTCCCTTTTCATGATCGCTGCCGCGTTCACCGCCAGCGCCGAGACCAGCCCATCCGAGGCCGACAAGGAAATCCCCATCGGCCTGGAAGCGGTGACCGGATTCCGTTCCGAGTCGATCTGGCGGGGCTTCAAGCTCGGCGACGGCGTCCTCGATTTCCAACTCCAGGCCCAGATCGCCCTCAGCAACGAGTGGCGGATCGACACCGGTGGCTACTACGCCACCGAAACGGGTGATGGGGATTTTTCCCAATCCTCCTTCTTCATCGATTTGATGTACGATGCCGACCAGTTCTCCGCTGGCGTCTCGGTCACACTGCAAAGTTTTGATCACGCGATCCTTCAGGACGGCGTCGACATCGCGCCAAGCATTTCCTGGCATGCCACCAACGACGTCGATGTCACCTTCGGGGCCGCCTACGACACAGGAGCGGAAGCCCCCTACGTATGGCTGGAAACCGAGTGGACGCAGCCGGTGACGGACTCCTCCTTCGTGGCCCTCAAGGCTGGCACAAGCTGGGTCGACGACTACTACGGACGCAGTGGCTGGAACGATGTCTACGGCCGGGCATCCTTCACCTATGCGATCAGCAAGTCCGTTTCCGTGACACCCTTCGTCGGATTCTCCTTGCCGATGGATGCCAGCCCGGAAACGGAACGGCTGTTCGGCGGCGTCTGGTTCGAGGTGAACTTCTGAAGCGATCCACGGAGGATGGAGCCTTTCCATCCTCCGGATCCGCACTCTACTCAGCCTTGGCGGGCGGCGGACCTGGACGGTCGCCAGCGCCATCTGGGCGAGGTGGTCTGGGCCGATCCGGACCGGGTTCAGGAGCATCCTCGGCTGTGAGTTTCTTGTCGCCGTTGCGATCCAGTTTTTCAAAGCGGTCTTCCAGAGCATCCTCGCCAAGCTTCGCAGCGAAGGGAGCCTTCTGATACTCATCAAAGGTGACGGCACCGTCCGCATTGGCATCGAGCTTTTTCAGCAGCTGACGCAGATCCATGTCCCCGCCACCCTCCGGGCGGAAATCACCATCCGGGCGACGTGGTGGACCGTCCGGACGTTCCGGGCGATCCTTGGGTGAAATCTGGCCATCGCCATCCCGATCGAGCCGCTTGAAGAGGGCCTCCTGGCGTTCGACAGGCAGCTTCTGAACAAATGGAGCTGTCTTGTATTCCTCAAGGCTGACGCCGCCGCTGCGATCAGTATCGAGTTCAGGCAGGCGCGGCATGCCATTTGGCCCGCCGTTCCTATCGCCTTGAGCCATGACCCGGAGTTCCTCGATCGAGACCGAGCCGTCGGAATTCTTGTCGAGGCGGTTGAAGAACATGTCGCGCTTGTCCTCGGGCAGATTCTTGATCCGCTCGAGTGCCAGGAACTCATCGCGTGAAACCTTGCCATCGCCATTGGTGTCGGCGTGCTTCCAGAACTCCATCGACTGGCGTGGCGCCTCGCGCCGTTCCTCGCCGGGAGGGCTTGGCCGCTCCGTTGGGGCGGGTGCGCCCTCAGGACGATCAGGAGCAGGCAGAGCGGAGGCTCCCAGCAGGGACCCGACGAATACCAGCGAAACGGGGATTGTCTTCATGGTGGATCAACGTTTTTCTATCCCCGCGGTTGGGGAGTTCGAGGAGTAGAACTCCGGGAACCCCAGGAAGTTTCACACTCACGCGGATTTCAAGCCACTTTGACCACCTCGATGCACATTCTCGACATTCTCAGCACCCGCAGACCATCCCTTTCCTTCGAATTCTTTCCACCACGCACACCAGCGGGCTGGGAGGAGCTTTATCAGACGATCCGCGATCTGGAGCCTCTAGGGCCCTCATTCGTGTCCGTCACCTATGGAGCAGGCGGCGGCACCCGTGAACTGACCCATGACCTGGTGGTCCGTATCAAGCAGACGACCGCCATCCCACCCGTGCCCCACCTGACCTGCGTCGGGCACACTCGCGCGGAGATCGATGCGCTGCTGGAGCGCTATGCCGCGGCCGGGGTCAACACCATCCTCGCGCTGCGCGGCGATCCACCGAAAGGCGAGGCCAATTACGACTGGTCGCAGGGGGATTTTCGCCGTGCCTCCGATCTGGTTCGCTTCATCCGCGAGTTCAACGAAAGCGGACGTCATCCGGATCCGCGCGGCTTCGGGATCGGAGTGGCCGGATTTCCCGAAGGGCATCCCGACATGCCGAACCGTCTGCTCGAACTCGACTACCTGAAGGCCAAGATCGACGAAGGGGCCGACTACATCTGCACGCAGTTGTTCTTCGACAACCACGACTTCCTCGACTTCCGCGAGCGCTGTGACCTGCTGGGCATCCACGTGCCGATCATTGCCGGGATCATGCCCGTCACCACCACCTCAGGCATGAAGCGCATGGCCGAGCTGGCGGCCGGAGCAAGGTATCCGGCGAAGCTGCTGAAGGCCTTGGACCGTGCCAATGGCGACGCGGAAGCAGTCGAGCGGGTGGGCATCCACTACGCGGCCCAGCAGTGCTCGGAGCTGCTGGATGCGGGTGTCGACGGCATCCATTTCTACACCCTGAACAAGAGCCGCGTCACCCGGGAGATCTACGCCTCGCTGGGACTGGCCTCCCGTCAGGCCTGAACTCACTCCTTGCGACGACCCTTGACGTAGACGTCTTCGGCCTGGCTGAGCGTGATCTCGTAGATGTTTCCCTCAATCGGAACGTCGATGGAAATGCGTCCGCTCGTGGGATCAGCTGGGTGCATCTGCCTGAGGTCGGGAGCGCGTTCGAAAGAGTCGCCGGGAATCGAGAGCCGGAACTTGCCCTCGTATCGGAGGTTCTTCGAGAACAGCTCCATCCCCTGCTGGATCACCTGTCGGCTGATGGCGCTGTCCGCCAACTGCTTGAACAGGCCGCTGTCTCCGCTGGAAGTGCTTCCAACAGCGACCTTGTCGATCTCCGCCGCTTTTCTCAGGGTGATTTCGTTTTCTCCCTGATCGTCCTTCGAACTGGACAGCTCATCGACCGTGTTATCGCTGGCGAAGACCGGGGCGAGTTCACCCATCGAGCGCTTCGTCACGGCGTTCTGGACCTCGACATCATTCGGCAACCTGACCTTCATGGCTCCCTTCATCGTGATGATATCCGTCGACTTCAGGTCCACCTCCGTGACGGACAGTGAACCGGCGCTAGTTTTCAGGAAGAACGACCCTTCCCGGAAATCCAGCTTCTTGTAGTTGTTGAAGACATCGACAACCGAGAGCGCCTTGAAGATGTGGATCCGGTCACGAAGCGTGATGCTTTCATCGCCATTCATGACCACGAGTCCTTCAAACCCGATACCATCGGAGGAATTCGTGGAACCTGACATTTTCAGATCACAGGAAATGGAGCCCTCGATGAAGCCCTCCACGCGCGAGGGAAGCAGGATCTCCAGCGGCACCTTGCTCAGCCGGACCGTGCCGCTGACCGCAGGTCGATCACCACCGCCAACGTTCACCCCGATGAACGAGACCTTGCCAAAGCTCGAATTCGATCCCTCTGTCCTGGCGATGAACTCGCCTTTTTCAATCTGGATTCCCTTCGAATTAATGAAGGCGGTGAGCTCAACGATCTCAAGTTTTTCCAACCAGTTCTGGGAAAAAGTGCCACCACGGAACTGGAGCCTGTATCCGTCCTCGGTGCGCTGGACCGTCATGCGGCTGTTCCTGATCTCACCCTTGGCGGGTTCGACCTGGCCTGCACGGATACGCGGATCAAAGACCTTTGAGAATCCCCACCGGATCGAGGCATCCGACACTTCCAGTGAAGACATGTCGAACTTCGGGAAATCCTTCAAAAACGAGTCGGCCCGCCGGGCTGCCGACTCGGCATCGTCCGATCCGGTCCGTATTTCCATGTCGAGCCGCTTGACCAGGATCGGCCCTGGTTTCCAGACCCCGGTCAGCCCGTCCAGCAGCCCCATGCGGCAGGTGATGTTGGCCGCTTCCAAGGTCGAATAAAACGCATCCGGCGAACCGGCACAGGCGATGCGGCGGAGATTGAACTCACCCTGCATGCGGCGGAACGACTCGATCCTGCACTCTGCGGCATCGAGATGCTTGCCGATGGCCCCGGTGAGGTTCCTGGAGAACTCCGGGCGTTCGACGCGCTTGATCAGGTAGTAGAAGCCTCCAATGGCCACGATGAGCAGAAATAGAAACACGCGGAATCCGATGCGCAGCAAGTGATACAGGGCCGAACTCGCATTCCCTCCAGCCATGGAGAAGCGTAGTTGGAACCAGAAGCCCTGGCTCGATATCCATTGGCTGAGACGCTCGTTGAAGGACTGAAGTTGTTCGCTTTCCATGAATTCCCGGGAGAAGGGCTGCATTCAATCCCTCCGGTCCATAACAGGCGAGCCGAAATTTCCCTCGCTCCTGTCACCTTGATCCCCTACCAAAACCGCCGTGGAAGCTGCTGATTACAAAGTTCGACTTGAGATCTTCGAGGGCCCCCTCGATCTGCTCCTCTACCTCATCAAGAAGGATGAGGTGGACATCCACACCATCTCGATCGAGCGGATCACCCGCCAGTATCTTGACTACATCGACACCTTCAAGATGTTGAACATCGACCTCGCCTCCGAGTTCATCGTCATGGCGGCGAACCTGATGTACATCAAAAGCCGGACGCTGCTGCCACGCCAGGACCAGCCGCCGGAAGAGGACGCCGAGGAGGACGATCCACGCTGGGAACTGATCCGGCAACTCATCGAGTACAAGAAGTTCAAGGACGCGGCTGGATTCCTTTCGCTAAAGGAAATCGAGCAGGAAGGGAGCTTCGCTCATCAGGCGGAGGTCACCGAGATGCCCGTGGAGGCCACCGTGCCCCTGGCGGAGGTGTCGATCTTCGACCTGATCCGCGCATTCCAGAACGTATTGAAACGCTTTGAGGAGTCACACGATTTCGGTGACATCATCGACGACCGCTACACCGTCGCGGACAAGATCGAGTTCCTGCTCAAGCACTTCGCCTGCGGCCAGGCGCGCAAGTTCGAGGATCTTTTCGAAGGCGCCACGACGAAGGCCGAGGTGATCGTGACCTTCCTCGCGGTTTTGGAGCTGATGAAGCTCAATCAATTCATCATCCGCCAAACGCAGTTGCTGGGCGACATCGAGGTGGAGCGCCGTACGCCAGGAGCCGTTTCCCCGAATGAATTCGAGGAAGCGGAGTAATCGCGGGGGTCAACCGAGACGGAACACGATTCTCGCCTTTGAGGTATCGTAGGGAGACATCTCCATCTTCACCTTGTCGCCCACCACGAGGCGGATGAAGCGCTTGCGCATCTTGCCGGAAATGTGGGCGAGGACCTCGTGGCCGCTGACCAGCTTCACACGGAACATCGTGCCGGCGAGAACCGAAGAAACCTCACCATCGACCTCAACTGCCTTTTCCTCGCCTTCCTTGTTTCCACGGCGCGGGCCCGGAGCCGAGCGGCCTTGATTTTTACGGCGGGAGGAAGTCTTGCGTGGACGAGGAGGCATGGGTGGACGAAGGGACGTGAATCAGGGACTAAACATGTCCCCGGCGCGGGATGATGCCCTTTCCAATGCAGGCTTCAATCCCAAAAACCGGATGATTCCCTGCTGAAGGGAGCGCTTGCCAATTTGCGTCGCCCATCCCACTTTCCCTCTCCACCCGCGCCGCTGAGCGCAGGTGGCGAAAACCTTCAAAATCCGCCGACAATGCCCGAAATCATGGAAAAAGATCTGCCGCAGAGCCAGAAGGCCCTGTGGTTGAAAGCTCTGAGCGCCATCCAGACGCAGAACCTTCCGTACGCCATCAGCCTGCTGCAGGCATTGTTGAAGGACTCGCCTGGATTTCTCGACGGCCGCAAGGTGCTCCGCAAGGTGGAAATCCAGCAAACTGGAGGCCCGAAGAAGAAGGGCGGTCTGTTCGGGATTTCCGGAGGCAGCAAGCACTCGGGCCAAGCGAAGAAGGATCCCACAGGAGCAATTCCATTGATCGAGAAGGAGCTTGAAAAAGACCCTTTCAGTGAATCTTCAAACGACCTGCTTTTCGAATGCTTCATGAAGCTGGAAATGCCGGACAGCGCCGCCTTCGCGCTTGAAACGGTCCGCAAGGGTGTGCCGGAAACTCCGAAGCTCCTCCACAAGTTGGCGCTCCACTACCTCTCGCGCGACATGCCACAGATCGCGGCGGAGGTTTACAACGACATCATCAAGATCGCCCCCACCGACTCCGAGGCAATCAAAGGGGCCAAGGACTGTTCCGCGCGCGCCTCGATGCAGAAGCAGAAATGGGACGAGAACTCCGACATGCGCAGCCTGATGCGCAACTCCGCGGAGTCCGAGGAAATGGAAAAGGCCTCACGCACGGGCCTTACCAAGGATCAGCTTGAGGAACGCCGGGACCGCCTGATCCTCAGATACAACGAGGATACCAACAATCTCAGCGCCGTGAAGGACCTCGCGGGGGTCTATGAACAGCTTGAAGACTGGGCGAACGCCTGCGCGTTTTTCACCTGGGCGCACTCGCTCAGCAATGGTGACGTGGCCCTTCAGAACAAGGCCCAGCAGATGAACAACCGGGCCCAGGAGACGGAGATGAAGGCGCTGGAGGAAGCCGCCGCACAGGACCCCTCAAACGCGGAACTTCAGGCCGCCCTCGAAAGCAGGAAGGCCGCACGCATGGCCGAGCAGGTCGAGGAGGCCAAGCGCCGCGTCGATCAGAACCCGACGGATCCCCAGTTCCGATACGATCTCGGTGTGGCGCTGTACGAACTAGGCGACTACAGCGGCGCGATTCCTCATCTCCAGCAGGCGACTCGCAATCCGCACATCCGGACCAAGGTGCTCCTCCTTCTCGGTCGCACCTTCCGCGCCAAGGGCATGTT
>JANOKL010000170.1:0-5657 GCA_031419215.1 Luteolibacter sp.
TCCCTTGATCCATCATCCATGATCCACTACCTCTTTCCCGCCCTCCACCACCTTAGCTTAGTTTAGCCCCGCAATGGCCGGACTTCGGGGTCCATCTCAGAGGGGACTGAGGGGTGTTTGCATTTTCACGATGCCGACGAATAATCCATCTGTAACCAATCAGGCACTCTGGATAGACTCTCCACAATGAACGTCCTAACCCGCTTCAGACCCGCCAGCCAGATGGACACTTCTTGGCGCTCCATTCCAATGGGCCAGATTCAAGAACTTCAGAACCATCAAGACAAGACCCCTTGAGCGCTTCTGGAAAAACGATCCTCATCGCAGGTGCCGGATTGGCGGGCTTGGCCTGCGCCATCCGGCTGCATGACGCGGGTGCCCGGCCATCGATCTTCGAAGCGGGCGATGCTCCGGGTGGCCGCGTGCGGACCGATCAGGTCGATGGGTTTCTGCTGGACCGGGGGTTTCAGGTTTATCTCGATGCCTACCCCGAAGCAGGAGCCCTGCTGGACAAAACGAGCCTGGATCTGCGTCCCTTCAAGGCGGGCGCGCTGGTTTATCAAGGTGGCCAGATGCGGCGAGTCATGGATGTTTTCCGGCATCCACGACACCTTTTGTCGGGTGCTTTCGCGCCGATTGGATCGTTCTCAGACAAGCTGCGGGTGGCATTGCTCAAGTGGCGCCTTGGGCGTGTGAGTCTTGAGGAAATCGCCGCGCACGAGGATATGAGCACCGAAAGATACCTTCAGCTCGCCGGCTTTTCTCCGAGGATGATTAACGGGTTTTTCCGCTCATTTTACGGCGGGATCTTTCTTGAGCGAGATCTCCGGACTTCTAGCAGAATGTTTGAATTCACCTTCAAGATGTTTTCAAAGGGCTGTGCAACTCTTCCGGCACGAGGGATGGGGGATATCCCTCGTCAGCTCAACTCCCGCTTGCCTGACGGGACAGTCCGACTCGGTGCGCGGGTCGCTGAAATCCGACCTGACAGCATCACGCTGGAATCCGGTGAGCGATTCGCAGCCGACGCAGTGGTCGTCGCCACGGATGCGACATCGGCGGCTCGATTGATTCCCGGGATGCTGACTGCTGAGCCTGCATGGCGATCCGTTTCTTGCCTCTATTTTGCCGCCGACCGTTCGCCCTTGAGTGAGGCGATCATCGCACTAAACGGCGCAGGCATTGGCCTGGTGAACAACGTCTGCGTGCCTTCAGATGTGGCGCCGGAGTATGCGCCGCCGGGACAAGCCTTGATTTCGGTTTCTGTGTTAGGGATGCCTGAGCCTGCGGATTTGTCCACCCGGGTGCTGGCTGAACTTCAGGCTTGGTTTGGAAGCGAGGTCCACAACTGGCGGCATCTGCGGACCGTGCAGATCGAACGGGCGCTGCCCGAACAATCGCCCGTTGTGGGTTTGGCCGGCCCGGGTTTACTTCTGCATGCCGGCATCTTCGTCTGCGGAGACCATCTCCGGAGCGCATCCATCGAGGGTGCGATCATCTCTGGTTTGCGAACAGCAGACGAGATACTGGCATCACCTGCGTATCGATGAAGGGCGTGAAAAAACAAAATCTGCCGGAGAAAATCTGCCTTCAATGCCAGCGTCCGTTCGCTTGGCGGAAGAAATGGGCGAGGGATTGGGAGAATGTCCGCCACTGCAGCGATGCCTGCCGCCGTGGCAAAATCGCCCCGAAGTGATGACAACCCTGCTCATTCTCCATTTCGCGATCACCTGGGCCCTCATCGGGCTGATCTGGACGATTCAAGTGGTGCATTACCCTTTGTTGAAAAACGTCGGGCATGAAGGATTCATCGAGTATCACGACCGGCACATGTCGCGCATCACTTGGGTGGTGGGTCCGCTCATGCTGGCCGAAGTCGGCAGCGCGGGCTTGCTGCTTTTCCTCGGTGAGCGCACGTTGCTTTTTGGAATCAGTCTCGGTGCCTTGGCCTTGATTTGGGCTTCCACAGCGTTTGGGCAAGTGCCGCTTCACCACAAGCTCAAGCAGGGATACGATGCCGACTCCATCGCCAGACTGGTGCGGACAAACGGGTGGCGCACATTCGGCTGGACTGCACGTGGTCTCTGCCTGGTGGGGATTCTATTACCGCGAATTTACTAACCAAGATGCCCTCGATCTTCCAGACCAGCACCCCACTCGCCGCCAGTGCGGAAACCATGTTCGAATTCCACAGCGATCCCCGCAACCTCTCGGAAGTGATGCCGCCGACCTTGACACTCGTCAGTCTCAAAACCGACGGCCCCGCACTAGAAGGGCGCTTGATCGAGTTGCATTGCCGTGATTGGTGGATCATCCCCATGCGCTGGACGTGTCGTTGGAAAATCGTCCAGCCGCCACATCTGCTGGTGGACGAGATCACCCAAGGCCCTTTCACCGTCTTCATCCACGAGCACCGCTTCGAACGGCAGGGAGCAGATCGCTGTATCATGCATGACACCATTACCTATCAGTGGGGTCGCTCCTGGTGGGGTCGTTTTATTTCCGAGACTGGCGTAAGGATTTACCTGACGCTGCTTTTCAAGTATCGGCACTACCGCACACGGAAGTGGGCTGCCGCAGCCTGATTTCTTGGGAACAAAGCATCCTTGGTGACTAGAAAGGGGTCGTAGAAAGGGGTCGGAAAGAGAAAGGGGTCGGTCCCGAAAAGAAAGGGGTCGGTCCCGAAAATCAAGTGTTTGAGAAAGGGGTCGGTCCCGAAAATCAAGTGTTTGAGGCACAGAGGCGAATCCGGCGCGTGGGTAGGAGTGACGCAGTCCTGATCAGTCGCATGGCCTGTCCCTTTCTCGAAGTGACACCGAAATCAAGACAAGGGTGGGGGGGAGTGTCCGCGTTCTATTCGAATTGCGCATCGTGCTTCCCGCTCCACGAAAAGAGGACAGCCCGCTGTCCTGATTCGAGTTCAGGTCGCTCGCCAGGACGAACGAGCGCTGTTCCAGCCCAATCCCGCCCGGGGTAAGTAACCGCGAAAAAAGCCTTCTCCGTGAGGAGCGCAGTGAAGATTCTGACAAGCTCATCGTTGTCATCGATCGGGTACCAAGCGCACGGGGGAGCGAAGTGAATCCAGGTGTTGCCGTCGTGGCACGTCAGCACGACAAGCGCCCCCGCGAGGGATCCGACCGGCGCGGGAAGGGACATTTCGACGTTTCCTCCGTCCTTCACCACAAGGTCGAACTCCCGTTCCGGGAACGCGGCGAGCAACCTTTGCGCAACACGACGTGCTGTGGGGTTCAGTGATGCTGGAATCTCCATTTCAACCGCCAATGCTCCTACTCGGCGAAGAGTTCGATTGCACTGAATTTCGAATGCCTGGAGCTCTGTCTGTTAGCTTGTCAGGGTTCTTCTTCCAGCATGCGCCAAAACGGCGCGGCAGGAGGGGACCCGCCGCGCCGTGGATGAAGAGAAGGCAGCCGTGGACGGTGTTAGGGAACCACAACTCTTAGGCGACCGAAGAGCGTGGTGTTGGCTCCGCGTGGGACATAGACGCGCACGCGATCCGTGTTCGCCGCCGCCGGTGGCGTGAAGGTGAAGTTGTCATTGACCAGGATCACCACTCCGGGGGCTCCGGTCGCGGCGGTCCAGGGTGCGACCAGATCGGTGTCCGTCTCACAGTCCGCAGTCACTGCAGCGGAGACCGAAAGGTCGCTGCGGCGGTAGGTGAATAGCAGGTAATCTGCGAAGATGGTGTCGCCATCCGGATCGGCGTTGACCAGCGCGATGGTTGGCAACAGGGCAGTGTTCATGCCGGTGGCGGGGTTGCCGCCGAGGACCATCTCCGCTGAATTGCTGATGCCGTCGAAGTCGGGATCGGCCGTGGCCAGAGCATTGAGTCCGGTGAGGCCGAAGCCAGCGATCCAAGTGGCGTAGGTGGGTGCAGCTGCAACGAGGGCGATCTTGTTGCCTTCGTAGGCGTAGTCGAGGGTGTAGCCCGTCGGCGCGGCAGGCACCGAGGCAAAGGCCGCTCCGGTGAGGGTGCCGCTATAGGTGGCGAGCACATAGACCGGATCATCCGGGGTGCCGGTGATCGTGTAGGTGACCGCGGCGCTGGTGATATCGAGGTTGGCGGCGACGATTCTACCGCTGGAACCGGATCCTGTGGCGTCGATGCCAAAGGTGAGCGGCTGCGCAGCCGGGATGGCGTAGGTCGTCTGGGCACTGGTGTCGAGGGAGGCTGCCGCGCCAAGCGTCACCGAGGCACTGGTGGTGATGGAGCCGGTCGCGCCGAGGGCGAGGGTGCCGTCGCTGACGGTGGTAGCGCCGGTATACGTGTTTGCATTGCCCAGAGTGAGGGTGCTGCTCCCTTGCTTGAGCAAAACGCCCGTGGTGGTGCCGATGATGCTGTTGATGGTGGTGTTGCCCGCACCGCCCACGGTCAGGCCAAAACTCGGGCCAGTGATGGTGCCGGTGTTGCTGAGGGTGAGCGAGCCAGCGTCGTTTTGGATGCGGGAGAGGCCGCCGAGAGTCAAGAGGCCACCGTAGGTGTTGTCACCGCTGATGTTGCGCAAGGCGCCGTTGGTGCTGATTCCGGTGCCGTTGAGCGTAAGCGCCTCGTTTCCGACGTTGATGCCGCCCTGGATTTGCAGCGCCGCGCCGGAGGTGACCAAAGTACCCGTGGTCGTCGCACCGAGCGCATTGGCGTGCTGGATGTTGAGCACCCCTTGGGAAACCAAGGTGGGACCGGTGTAGGTGTTGTTGCCGGAAACCACCCAGGTGCTAGTGCCGGATTTGGTCACCGAAACGGAGTTGACGACATTGGGGATGGTGAAAATCACCCCCGGACTAAAGTTGCCGTTGTTGCCACCAGTGTAAGTTGTACTCAGCGTGACAACCCTGGTTAAAGGGTTGACCGCCGTGATGGTGGTGCCTGCGGCGAGAATCGAGCCCGTAATCGTCGCGCCGACGGTTATTCCCTCAACGGAACCGAGCGTGAGGGTATTTCCGTTAGCGGTTTTCCGCTCCGAGTTCGGGACAGTGCCTACGGCAGTGGGCGTCGTATGATTGGCAATCGCACCTGCGAGGGTGCTGAGGCCGGCACCCCCGCCCCCGAGCACGAGGTTCTTCGCCCGGGTGCCGGTTACCAGCAGGTCGGAGTTGATGGTCAGAGTATTCGCGCTGGCATTGTTGATCTGTTGGTTGACGTTTTCGCCGGCCATTTCAAAGCGCCGATTGGTCAGTGCCACCGCCACCGCATTGCTGGACAAACCGAAGTTGTGGCTGGTCGAGCTTGCGCCCCCCGCGCCGAAGGTTATATTGCCTGTCCCGGATGTGTCGGTGTCCGGAAGGCTTGCCACGTTCATGGTGGCGGGTTGAGTGTTATTGTTGGCCGTGAATCGAACGGGGCCGGTGAAATTATTTCCGGTGCCGTTGAGGTTGAGGGCGATGGATCCCTGTCCGCCCTGAGCTACGCTGATCCCTCCGCTGCCAAGGACATTGCCAGTGACGGTGAAGGTGACGACGTTGCCGATGATAGTGACCTGGCTCCCATTGTTCAGAGTGATGTTGCCGCTAGTGGTCGAGTTGTTAAATGTATTAACAATGCTGTTCGCATTGAAGGTGATCGCATTGTTGTTGATGGCTGTCAACGAATTGAAGACTATGTTGCCTTCGTTCACGATGATGCCGCCATTGAAAGTATTGGC
>JANOKL010000171.1:0-25622 GCA_031419215.1 Luteolibacter sp.
CTGGCTTTCGGAGTTGGTGCGGCGGCGAGGGAAATTTTGGGGCGCTCGGTGGTCACGCGCTCGACCGGTGTGGCAGTCGCGGCGGCGGGCTTTTTCGAGCGGGCATTCAGATCACGCAGGATCTGGCGGGACTCTTCGTCGAGATGGACATGCGTGATGCCCCGCGCTTCTTCGGTGCGGAGGAAATCAATCAGGGCATCAACCGGACGGCTCACGGCGCGACGCTAGCGAGCCCGGCGGCGGTGTGCAACGATCACCTCGCATTCCAATGTCGCGGCGGGCTTGTAGTTGCGATCCCGCCGAAATCTGCGAAAAGTCCGGCCTTTCCCATGAGCGACTCTCCGCAACTTCCCGCCAAATACAAGGCCGCCCGCTGGTACTCCGGCCCGCGCCTGTGGAGCACGCTGACCCGTGCGGCCCGTTTCGCCGGGGAAAAGACCCTCATCACCGCGCTCACGCTTTTCTACTGCCTCCAGGACAAGGACACCCCGCCGCAGGCCAAGGCGATCATCGTCGGCGCGCTCGGCTACTTCATCCTGCCGACCGACCTCATCCCGGATTTCCTTCCCGGCGTGGGCTACACGGAAGACATGTCGGCCCTTGTCATCGCTCTCGGCACGGTCTCCGCCTACATCAAGGACGAGCACAAGGCGAAGGCCCGCGAGCGCTTCGAGAAACTGCTCGGAAAGCGCGACACTCCGCCGCCCTCCGAATTTTCCTGAACGATTTCCGCTGAATCGTGGTATCAACTCCCCGGACACGCTTATGATCCGCACGACCTTCACCCTGCTGGCTGCCTCGATTGGCACCGCATTCGCCGCACCGCATCTCGATGAGGAGGCGCTCGGAAAAAGTCTCGGCGGCTGGCAGGGAAAGACCGCCACCTACGCGCTCTCCGGCAGCAACTACCGCACCTACAAGCCCGAGGTCAGCCCCACCCCCGACGGCGGGCTCTTCGTCTCGATCCGCATCGATCACCTGCGCGGCGTGCTGTCCTCCAATGACCACGCGGTCCTGGAAATCACCATCTCGCCCAACGGTCAGATCGCTTCCGCGCAATCGAGCCTCGCCCTCCAGGGCCTCTCGATCTCCAGCGAACTCATTCGTGGCAGCGCCAGCGCCGGAGCCAATATCGGTGGAGTCGGAGCGGCCGTGAAAATCGGTGGTGATCTCGTGGCCGACCTTTCCTCGAAATTGCTCCGCGAGAAAATCGTCGAGGCCGGTCGCGTGTCCTTCCCCGCCGCCCTGCGCCACAACTACAACCAGCTCTACCAGTCGATCCGCACCGAAGACGGCAAGCCCGTGGCACCTGCCGCCGCCCCGACACCAGGTGCTCCAGCAGCACCTGCGAAGGAGCCCGAAAAGCCCGCCTCCCCTGAGCCCGCGAAACCCGCGCCAGTCGAGCAGCCCAAGCCCGCCGAAGGCGCGACGCTGGAGATGAAGTCGTTTGGGAAGTGAGTTAGAGAGTTCGTGACCGCCCCGTGCTTATGAAGCACTGGCGATGGCGATGAGGTGGCTTAGTTCTCCGGCGATGTCCGCCGGATCGCTCACGGTGGCGGCGATCTCCGCACGGATGAGTTCGCGGAAGCGGACGCGAAGCCGGTGGATGGCGACTTTCACCGCAGTCTCGGACATGCCGAGGGCCTGCGCGGCTTCGGCTTGAGAGGCGGTGCTGCTGCCGTCGAGCCAGGGTTTCAGTGCGATGAAAAGAGCCGGCTTGTGAGCGTGCTCCTGCTCCACCGAGGCAAGCGCGCGGGCGATCAATGCGAGCGCCCATTCGCGGTCGAAGGCGAGCGTGTCGTCGGTGAGGCCTGGCAGAGGCAGGCCGGGTGCCGTGTCGGTTTCGGTGGTCAGCGGGACATGTTCCGCGCCGCCACCGCGTTTGTCGGCGTGGGCCGCCGCGCGGTTTTTGGTCAGGAAATGCTTCAAGGCTCCGAGCAGATAACTACGGAAGCGCCCGCGCTCCTGATCCGGCGCGCCCAGCCCGCCGGTGAGGACACTCTCAAAAAACGCGTGAGACATTTCCCGCGCTGCATCGTCGTTGCGTCCATCCCGTCGGAGAAACGCGACGACCGGCGCGTAGTAAGCCGCGCAGAGATCCGCCAACGCGGCCCGTGCCACATCGCCCTTGCCGCGGGCACGGAGGACGAGCGTCCATTGGGTGCGATGGAATGAAGAATCGGTCACGGGAATCAACGATGTTGGACGACTTTTTCCGTTAGTTTCCACATGCCCTCTTCCAGAACCATGCGGAAAGTGGACTTGTTGGGATGAGCGGAGGATTCGACGGTGACATCGGTATTTGACGGATCGATCTGCCTCTCCCCGGTCATTTGGCACGAGGCAAATTGTTCGCAGGTTTTATCCCACGCGTCCTCGTCATTGAGGATGGCAATAAGGGAAGGGGTAAATCTCTTTTTCAATGCCAGTATGTCCTTCTCCTTCGCGGCTCGAAGAATTTCCTCCATGGCCGCGCGGGGGGATTCCACCATGGTAGCGTGATTCGGCGCGGCGATTTTCCATTCCTGATTTTCCCGGACCAAGGTCAAGATCATTGTCTTCTTCGTGTCCTTGTTCGTCATCTGCACGCTTGCAGTGTCCCCGTCTTGGGAAACCTGATGATGGTATTCCCACTTGGCAAACTCACGTATCTCGTCCAAAAAGTGAGCGCCTTCTGACATACTTGTCTCTTGCAGTTCTCTGGAAACTCCACGTTTGAATGCTTCCACGTTGCCCTTCTTTGCTGCCTTGATCAACGACTCCATGGTGTTCCGAGGGGTTGAGTAATCATACTCCGGTATTGGCAGCTCTCGCTTGGTCCGTGCGGCTTCCCTCTTTTCCATTTCCTGGAGTTGTATTGAGGAACGGGCGAGGGAATTCGATATGGTGAAGGCCAGATACACCATCAGCACCAAAAGCGTCGAAATGACCACCACCTTGCCGAGCGTCTCGCGCCAACTGAACAATCCGAGCACCAGTGCGATCAGCAGCATGACCACACTAAGCGCAAACGCCACTTCAGCCACTCTAGGCAGAAAGGCCAACAGAAGGAAGGGAACCACGATGGCCGATAAGAACAACCCGAATGCAAGTTTGCCCAAGCCTTTCCCTTGAGGTGCCTGGGGGGCAGGAGGCGCGGCGTATTCGGCTGCAACTGCGGGTTTTGCTGCCTGGCCAGATCCCGCACGAAGGGGAATTTTCCCAACCAGCCACCGCCGGACCGCCATGACCCCGCCGCTGAGAAGTAGCACCAAACCCGCTCCGAACCAAAGTTTGAGAAATTGAAGATATGCAAGGGAATCGGTTGAATCGGTATCGGTTGATAAGGTCGTGCCGGCATAGGTAACCGGCGAAAAGAGTTTCCGCCAGAAATGCTGAACGATGAACGGTTCCGTCGAAAACGAAAATGCTAGCAGCAGCCCGCCTCCGGCGGCAATCAGGATCAATGGCCATTTCAATGATCGTGGAGCGCGTTTCTCTTTCTTAACGCCGGGTTTAGCCGCGTCCAGCACGTCCGTTTTCACCTCGGTCGCGCTTTGCTGGCGGAGCTCGCGTTCCTTTTCTAGAGTCCGGAAAACAATCTCATCAATCCGCGAATCCACCGCCGCCCGCTGGCTTGGGGCAGGAAATCGGCCCAACGGAAGCTCGCCGGTGAGCATTTCGTAGATCACCACGCCGAGACTGTAGATGTCGGTGCGGTGGTCCACCTTGTGGGGGTTCTCGTGCTGCTCGGGAGCCATGTAGCTCACGCTGCCAAGCGCGTTGCCGGTGCGGGTCAGCGTGAAATCCCGCTGCGGATCACCGACGATGCGGGCAATGCCGAAGTCGGCGATCTTCACCCGGCCATCCCGATCCAACAGGATGTTCTCCGGCTTGATGTCGCGATGCCAGACGCCTTCCGCGTGGGCGAATTGGAGCGCGTCGCAAATCGAGGGCACGATGGCGAGTGCCTGCTCGGGCGTGAAGCGTCCTGCGCTCATCGCCTGGCGCAGGTTCACGCCATCGACGAACTCCATCATCAGATAGAAATAGCCGCCGCTTTCGCCGTGTTCGTAAAGCGTCACGATGTTCGGGTGCTTCAGCTTGCCAAGCACGCGGGCCTCTCGCGCAAAGCGCTCCTCGAAGGCGGGATCGCGTCGAAGTGCGGGTGACAGCAACTTGAGCGCCACGGTCCGGTCGAGTTCCGGCTGGCGGGCCTGATAGACGAAGCCCATGCCTCCGTGACCGATGAGTTTCAGGATCTCCAGTTTTGGAAACGCGGCGGCTACGTCATGCAGTGAAGGCGCATCGTGAGGAAGGGTCGCGGGTTCCTCTGCATCACGGAGCAGACAGGCCGGACAAAATCCACCGGGAGCATGCTCGGGAATCGGGCTCTGGCAGGTGGGGCAGGTTTTCGCGTTCACACAGGTTCCTGACGGATCGTAAGGGCGAGGTTACAGGAATTGTGAGGCCTGACGAGTGATTGAGGAATTTTCCAAGAATTCCGGCGATCGGGGGTCTTAGCAGGGTGAAGATATCCCAAGTGACCCATCAGGAGAGTGCTTCCGGTCAGCGGACCATTTCCAAACCCGGCCGATGCGTCACGGGCCGGATCCTGCCCATTCTTCTTGCGACGGGCAGACCAAGGGGCTTAGTGGGAGCCATGTCAAAGTGTGGTTTCATCCCGGTGGTTTCCGTGCTGGCTTGCCTCCTCGGGGTGTCCACGGCCGACACGCTGGAAAAAGTCGATCTCAAGAAGCTGCTCGATCCGGCGACGCGACAGGCCGAGGTCGTTGGCTTGCTGGAAAGGCGGGATGCGGCCTCGAAATACAAGTTCAAGCGCAGTGATTTCCGTCTGGTCGCCTGTCCCCAAGGTCCCGGGAAAGATCCGCTGCACGTCTTGCTGGTGGACTTCGGCGAGATGATCTTCGACCACGCACCGCCCCGGGATGCCTATGAGCCGGATGGTCTGGACGAGTTGTTTCCGCCGGAGAAGGAGGTCATCGCGGATCATTCCACGCCCGGCGCGCCCGGCCTGGAGCGGCTCGAAAAGAGGGTGGTCACGGTGTTTGATCAGGAGGGCCGAGAGATTCGGCCGTTCGGGGGGGCGAACATGATCGATTCCGGTTTTCTAACAGACTTCAATGGCGACGGCATCGTGGACAGGATGGATCACACGAACTACGGCGTGGACAAGAGTCTCAACGTGCAGGTGCTGGAGCTTCGCAGCGTCGAACGCGAGCCAAGGCCGATCCTCAGCGTGCTTTTCAACTGGCATCCACGCGAGGCGGAGAAAGCCAATGGCTGGGACTACGAGTGCTTCGATGACGACAAGGATGGGCTGATCGAAATCGGCTTCGGGCCCAAGGATCAGGAGCGCCGCAGGGAAGTCGTGTTCCGCTGGAACAAGGCGAGTTCCGTCTACGTGGCAGAGAATGCCTCCAGCCAGCCTCATGTCCGGGTGCTTGCCAACACGGATCTCTGGACGCAATTGAAGGAGATCAAGGTGGCCGGCGGACCCCACTATCCGCTCATCGATGAGAAATCCGCAGTCGCGGACAAAGTCTCGGGGGTTCCGAAGCCCTACAAGTTCCAATCCCTCAAAGGCAGCAGCGATGAGGAGATTGCACGCGTGATGGGTGGCAAGTCGAAGGCCGATTCATTTCACCCAGCCGACGCGCCGGACACACGGCTTCCCGAGGGATTCTGGAACATGGCGCCCAAGGCTGCTGCGCTCGCATTGGTCGAGGCGAACCGGACGCCGGAACATCGGAAGATGGTCCGCCTCAAGGTGGATGACCGCAACCAGGTCCGCCCTCCCGAGAGCGGATGGCTGGCTTATCACTACCAGTCCTCGGGCTGCTATGTTTCCAGTAGCAGCCTGACGGTCCTGAGGTTCGGGCTCGAGGAGCCGTTCATCTTCCAGTCCGGATCCAGCAGGAATGGAGTGGTCGGCGCCAACCCGCTCGCGGATCGCACCGGTCACGCACTTCGGATGATCCGCGTTTCCAAGGAGGAGGCCCGCTTTCTTTCCGAGACCCTGTTCTGGCTTAATCGCATCCGTTCGCGATCGCTCAAGAAAGACCACTTCGGCGGCCACATGAGCAGCACGGCGGACGGCTCCAGCTCGATGGACTTTCAGGCAATCGGTCAGCCGCCACGGCGGGTGGAGGGCACACTTTGGTTCGGCTCGTCGCTGGCCGGACGCTGGGACGATGACTATGATCAGAACACCTGCGTCAACTTCGCCGACTTCCTGCTGACCGATGCGCTGCCGAAGCATCTCGCCGGACGCTGGGACGACACTCCGCTGGAGCATCGCAATCTGGCAACACCCCTCGAAGAACGATTGCAGCCTCGCGAAACCAGCGACGAGCGTGAACGGCAGACCGCATTGATCCGATCTACTTTTGAGCGTCATCGCTCCGATCCATGGCCGGTCTCGGCCCTTGCCCTGCTGGTCAATTGCGCGGGCGAAGGTGGCCTGATCGGGACACTTCCGATGCTGGAGGAACTCGATAAGAAAATCGGCCCGCCTGGAGCCAAGGAGGTCGAGCTGGGGAAACTTGAGAAAAGGTTCAAGGGCCAGTTTGGGTCCCCGGATGATCCGGAGGGGAAAAACCAGTGGGAGCGTCTTGAGCTTCTGCGCGAACAAATGGTTTTCGATCTCCCATGCCAGCTTCGTGAGCCACTTGCCCGTGCGATCAAACAACTGCGCGCGATCTCGAAGCCAGACCTGCTCCTCAAGTTGGCGGATGGAAACGATGCCACCACCACGTGGGCCCTCCAGCAACTCCAACTGCAACATCCGGAGGACTATGCCGATACGCTCATCGCGCGCTTTCTTGACGCGGATCTCCGGTCCAGGAAAATGATCTTTTCCACCCTCGCGACCGCCCATCCTCCCGGCGCGAAGCGACTTCGTGGAATGCTGAACCAGCAGCAGGCCATCGACCTCGCCATCGAGCTTGCCGGTTTCGAGAGCAAGGATGAACCCGCTCTGGCGAAAACGAGGATCCCCGCGCTGCTCGACATCTTCCGCGATGAGTCCGGCGCACGAGACTACGGCGAACGAGGTCCGGCGATCGAGCTGCTCACAGCGTTGCCACTCGACCCTCAGCAGCAGGCGCAATTCGAGGGTCTCCTTCTCGCCGAGTTGAAATCACCACGAAGAAACGAATTCAAGATATCGATCTATCCCTGGGTCGTAGGAGCCCTCGTCAAATGTCCCGATCCCGACCGTCACTGGGACGCTCTGGTGGGGTCCTCGAAAAACACGACGCAATTCGACGAGTTCCGAAATCTTCTCGATGCGCTCGTGACCCTTACCGTGGCGAAGCCCGATGTTCGGAAGCCTCAGCTGGTCGAGTTCCTTCGTCCGCATTTCGTTCATCATGGCGGCATGATGAACGATCTGTTCCGGGTGGCCTTGGCCCTGGACCTGCGTCCACTCACTCCGGAAATCGAGCATCTCGCCAGCAGTGGTCCCGAGGTGGAGGAAGGGAATTGTGCTGAGGGCTGGGGCGGTGGTTTCACGGGTCCCGGAAACGAGCGCTATCATGAGGCTCGTCACATCATCACGCTGTGGAAGGAGCCGGATGCCGACACCCGGGCGAAAATGTGGACGGCGATGGTGCTCGACTCACCCGGCCGATACTCCGGGCAATCGGATCCCATTTCCAAAAACCTCCGGGCTCACTACCTCTCCACCATTGCTGCGGCTTCGCCCCCTGTGAGTGAAGCATTGAAGACGAAGTTCAGTAGCATTCCACAGCTTGTGCCTGATCCGGGCGAAGGATCGAAGTGATGGTGATGAAAGGCGATTCCCTCGAGCGTCATCCCCTTGTGGGAAGATCAGAAAGCCTCATGTCCTCATGGCCCTGGCCTCAGCACCACGGCGGTTCCGGATGCGGTGATCAGCAGAAAGCGACCCATCGACTCATAGCCGACCATCACTCCCACCACGGCATCTGCCCCGATGGCTCCGGCTTCCTGTTCCATCCGTTGGAGCGCGGTGCGTCGAGTGTCGCGCAAGGTTCCTTCATAGGATTCACTGCGGTTCTCCGGAGCCCGGAATCCTGAGGCGAAATCCTCGAACAGATCGGAGTCGAGCGCGGATTCTCCGAATACCAGGCCAAGCGTTTCAACGATCTCCCTGCCAGGAAGATGAGGCGTGGTGGAGCAGGGGAGGTCTGGCTTGAGGGGGCGATCCGGCACCAGCGGTGCGGTGAACGGCTTGAAGACGGGCTCGCCATCGCGCTCGCGCCCGCATTTCCAGCAGGAGTCAAAGGCATCCTCGTGGGCTTCCTTGCAGTGCACGCATTCCCAGCTCATTGGGATGGAAAGTTAGCCGATCGGATCGGGAGTTGGAAAGTCCGGTCTCCCGATTCCGGTGTAACAATCTCTGCGCGATGTGGTAGGAACGTGAACGGATGACGGAGCCCACGAGCCAGCCCACCTTTTTCGCGACCACCCGCTGGACGATGGTCCGCGAGGCGGTTCGTGGCGGCGATGATGCGGCGAGGTCGGCGCTGGGTGCGTTGTTCTCGATCTACTGGCAACCGCTCTATCGCTACGCCCGCCGGAAGGGAAAATCTCCCGAGGATGCCGAGGATCTGGTGCAGGGTTTCCTGGCGCATCTGATGGCATCGAGGGCGCTGCAGGGGCTTGATCAGGCGAAGGGCCGATTCCGGTCCTTCCTGCTCGCCTCGTTCCAGCATTGGATGATCAACGAGTGGAAGCACGCCACACGTGAAAAGCGCGGCGGTGGCAGCACGGCGGTGTCCTTCGATTGGGAAAGTGCGGAAACCGGATTGAAACTGGAGATCGCCGATGAGCGCAGCCCGGATCGGCTGTTCGACCGCGAGTGGGCGCTGGCCCTATTGCGGAAGGCGCTGGAGGAGTTGGCAGAAGTCTCCCGTGCGGAAGGAAGCGGTGCCCAGTTCGAGGTCCTCAAGCCCTGCCTCACGGCGGACTCGGCCCGCATCGCCTATGCTGATTTGGCCAATGACCTCGGCATGACCGAGGGCGCGACGAGGGTGGCGGTCCACCGGTTGAGGAAGCGTTACCGACGCATTCTAACAGACCAGATTTCCAGGACCCTCGCCTCGCCCGAATCGGTGGAGGAGGAAATGCAATCGCTCTTCGCCGCGCTTGCCGGATGAGATTTCCTGTAACGTTTTTTCCGCGACGTTTTTGAGGAAGGAGAACCCCACCATCATGAGCGATTCCCCACCAAGCTGCCCGGACTGCGGATCTCCCTTGCCAGCGGATTCACCGCAAGCGCTCTGCCCCGCCTGCCTGATGCGCCAGGTTCTTGCTTCGCGGACCGTCGTGCCGGAAGGGGGAGCGCGTGCCGCAACACCACCTCCTGCGCCCGAGGAAATCGCCGACCGCTTTCCGCAGTTCGAGATACTCGAATGCCTCGGTCGTGGCGGGATGGGGGTGGTTTACAAGGCGCGGCAGAAGTCGCTGAACCGTCTCGTCGCCATCAAGATCCTCGCGCCTGAGCGCGGCCACGAATCGCGTTTCGCCGAGCGCTTCGCCCACGAGGCCGAGCTGCTCGCCAAGCTCAACCACCCGCACATCGTCACCATCCACGACTTCGGCGAAACCGGCGGGCTCTTCTATCTGGTCATGGAATTTGTCGATGGCGTGAATCTCCGCGACCTGCTCCGCGACGGCAAACTCGAAGCCAAACAAGCCCTCGCCATCGTCCCTCCGATCTGCGACGCCCTGCAATACGCGCACGACAAGGGGATCGTTCACCGCGACATCAAGCCGGAGAATCTGCTGCTGGATCGCGAGGGCCGTATCAAGATCGCGGACTTTGGCATCGCCGCTCTGATGGGATCGGAAGGCGAGGAAGCAGGCACGCCGCCCTACATGGCTCCCGAGCAGTCGGGCCGATCGAGCGGCATCGATCACCGTGCGGATCTTTATGCGCTGGGAGTGGTGCTTTATGAAATGCTCACCGGTGAGCGTCCGACGAAGGATCTCGTCGCGCCTTCGCGGAAGGTCCAGATCGATGTGAGGCTGGATGAGATGGTGCTGCGGGCCTTGGAGAAAACTCCCGAGCTGAGATACCAGACTGCACAGGAGTTCCGGACCGTGGTGGAAACGATGGCGGCACCCGCAGTCGAGCAAGAGGCTACGAATCGCGAGCGGCGGAAAAAGCGCAAGAAGAAGGTGGTCCTCAGCCTTCCTGATCCATTGCCGAGCAAGGGTGCGCTGCTGGGGATCGCATTCGCGGCTGTTGGAGTGGGTGTGCTGCTGTTCGTCTTCGCCGCGCAAGGTTGGGAGCGGATCAGTCGATGGCTTTCAGAATCCTCGGAGGCCTTGCACTTGGTGAGGTTCAGGCCAATGACTAACGGACTGGTGATCATCGGCCTTCTGGTAGCGGTGATCCTATTCGGTGGACTCGTCTATTTGATCCGGAAACTTCAGCCGGTCTCCAGGTCGGGGTGGTCACCCACTGTGCGCCCAGGGATGGATCAAGTCGGATTGTCGAACGAAGCCCGCAAGACGAAGCGTCACCGAAAGCTGTTAGCGTTGATGGCGATCTGCGTCGTTCTCATCAGCTTGCCCTATGCGCTCGGGTATCTTGGCGATTCGGCGACGCGTGTCAGGCGTGAACATGGCCTTGAGCTTCCGGCATCTGCTTCTCATTTCATCTGTGGAGGAGATGCATGGTCTGTCCTGGATAGAGGCGCGGCTTCCGCCTTCGAGATCTCCCGTGCGGATCTGCCGAAATTTATGGCACAGCTTGCAATCAGGGAGTCGGTCAGAGAGGTTCCGAATTCCATCTTTCCTGGCAATTCGCAGTATCAGATTCGGATACCTTGGCGCGCATCCGCGATCGGTATGAATACCTACCTCTGCGCGTCACCCACTGGGGACTTCATGCGGATCGAGGTTTGGCAGATTGACAAGACACGAATTGGGATCTGCCTGTACACAGATTGGAATTGAGCCGCCAAAGATTGAGGAATGGCACTGCCATCTGGTTCCACGCATCCATCGTGCAGTGAGTGATGACGTGCGATGCTTTGCAGCATCAGGAATGGCCGTAAAGATTTGTCGGAATATCGCTGCCGAATCGTGGCAGCCCTTTCCAAGGGCCTTGCCAATTTCACCCAGGCAAGGCTCCTGGAAAGCCGTCACGACAGTCAGAATCAACGATAAACGTCCTTTCGATGCCGGATCCTGACGATTAGGATCATCAGAACGTTGTTTTCGATTTCGTAGATCACCCGGTAGTCACCGATTCGGATCCGATAGGTGTTTTGAGAGCCCGCCAGCTTTTTACAGCCTTGCGGCCTCGGCTGGTCTTGCAGTTCTTCAATCGCTTCGAGAATTTTCGCGATGTACCGCCCATCAATGACACGGAGATCCTTTTCCGCTGCCTTGGCGAACTCAATTCGGAAGGAGGCCATCTTTGGCAAGGCGGGCTTTTACCGAGGCAAGGGAGACTCGTTCGTCGTCGCGACGCTCAGCAACGCAGGCCAAGTCCTCGACGTCTTCCATGAGCTGCTCGTAGTCCGCAATCGGAATCACGACAGCCGTTTTCTGGCCTTGATCGTCGGTGAGATACTGCAAGGTCATGGCGTTGCTATACACTTTTCTGGACAGATGTCCATTTTCGTCGCGTTCACCGCGCTGCGACGCGGTCGTAGCCGCGCCAGTCGTGATGGCTTCGTCTATTTTCACGGTTCCGTCGATTTCCGGAGGTGCCCATTCGGTGCGGGCGGAGCATGGTTGGATGCGAACGTATGCACGATCCGGTTTGTATGCGATCGAATGCAAATTTGGGATTGCAAATGAACGCATGCAAACGTATCCAAGTTTCGATGCGAATCAAAACCGTTGGAACGCTTGGCGAACTGGTCCGGGACCAACGGAAACAGCGTGGCTGGTCGCAGAGCCAGTTGGCGGAGAAGGTCGGCGTGAGCCGATTGTGGGTGGGGCAGTTTGAAAACGGTAAGGAAACCGTGGAGCTCGGGCTGGTTTTGAAAACGCTGCGGGCACTGGATTTAAGCCTCGAAGCGGGTTTGCTGAACAAAAATCCATTCAAAAGAGGGCCCTTGGAATGAGCCTGGACATCCTCAACATTCTTTATGCCGACACCTCGGTCGGCACCTTGGTGTATGACCGAAAGCGGGACGAAATATCGCTCAGCTATGAGGAATCATGGCAATTTGGATCAGAAAGTTTCCCGGCATCGCTCTCGCTGCCACTAGCGAAAAAGGTTCATCCCGACGAGTGCATCCGGCCATTCCTCCAAGGTTTGCTGCCAGACAATCCCGCAGTCATCGAAGCCTGGGGAAAACGATTCCAAGTTTCACCAAGAAACCCGTTCGACGTCATCAAACAGGTGGGTGAGGACTGTGCCGGAGCCTTGCAGTTTGTCCGGCCGGAAAGGTTGGACTTGATCCTCTCGGGCGCACTCGACTCGCTAACTCCGCTCTCAGAAGACGATTTGGCGAAGAGGATGGCCGATCTCCAAGCGCAGTCGCGTGCGATTCCGGTCCAGTTCGAGGGCCGTTTCAGCCTGGCGGGGGCTCAATCGAAAGACGCACTCCACCTCAAGGACGGGAAATGGTTTGTCCCGGCCGGACGCATTCCATCTACCCATATCCTCAAGCCTCAGTTGGATGAGTTCGAAGAACACGCTCTTAACGAACATTTCTGTCTCCAGCTCGCCGCAAAGGTCGGGCTCATGAGGACGGAAAGCAGAATTCTGGAGATCGGAGGCAAAAAGGTACTTTGCGTGCAGAGATATGATCGGACACCCGATCCGGGTGGAAAGGTCGTCCGTTGGCATCAGGAGGACACCTGTCAGGCGATGGGACGGTATCCGAATCAGAAATATCAAGCGGACGGCGGTCCCGGCGCTGCCGAAATTTTCGGACTGCTGGATCGCTTCTCGGATGACCGTGAGGACGACATCGGGCGCTTCATCATGGCACTCGCTCTCAACTGGGTGATCGCCGGGACGGATGCGCATTCCAAGAACTACTCGCTTCTCCATGGGGCCGGAGACTTCCTCCGACTGGCACCAGCCTACGATCTCGCTTCATGGCTGCCCTACGAACGCGACGCCAACTCAACCAAGGTGAAACTCGCCATGAAGATCGGAGGGACCTACCGGCTGCACCAGATCGATGCCGCGCGGTGGGACCAGTTGGCGGTGGAAGCGGACCTGCCTCCCTATTGGGTGATCGCTAACGTGCAAACCCTGGTTCAAGCAGTCATCGAATCGTTGGAGCCGACCCGGGATCTCATTGCCGAGACAAACGACTCGCCGTTTCTCCACAAACTGGCGGATGCAATCGCGGACCGAGCCCGAAAGTGCGCGGAAATCATGGCTTGATCATCAGCCCATCCGCTCGGCTTCAGTTTCCCTGTCCGATTCCGCGGCCGACGGCTACCTATAGGCAAGTGAAAGTCCGAACCGATCAGCAATTGCTTCGATCCTACGCCGAAAGCCGCTCCGAAGCGTCCTTCGCCGAACTGGTACGGCGGCATATCGACCTCGTCCACTCCGCTGCGTTCCGGATGTTGAATGATCCGCATCTCGCCAAAGACGTGTCGCAGGGCGTGTTCGTCGCGCTGGCGAAAGATGCCGGGAAACTCACGGATCACCCGGTGCTTTCCGGTTGGCTGCATCGCACAGCGAGGAACATCGCCGCCCAAACCATCCGCACCGACGTGCGCCGCCGCAACCGCGAACAAGAAGCCGTCGCCATGAATGATTTCCCCGAAACCGATGCCGAGTGGGAGGAAATCGCCCCGCACCTCGATGCCGCACTCTCCGATTTGAGCGACTCCGACCGCGACGCCGTGCTGCTCCGCTATTTCGAAAACAAGCCCGCCCAGGTAATGGCAACGATCCTCGGCATCAGCGCCGAAGCCGCGCAAAAGCGTGTCAGCCGAGCCGTCGAGCGCCTGCGCGAAAACTTCGCCAAACGCGGTGTCACTGCTGGAGCTGCGGGCCTGGCAGGTGCCATTGCCGCCAACGCCGTGCAGGTCGCGCCGGTGGGGCTGGTCGCCACTATTTCAGCTGCCGTTTTATCGGGCGCGGTGGTTTCCACGGCGATCACAGGCACCCAAACCCTTTCCATGACTTTCACGGGAAAGGCACTCGCCGCCGCAGCCATCACTCTCCTCGCCGGGGCGGAAATCTATCATTTTTCCCGGGACGCGAGTTCGTCTTCCGAGATCTCGATGGCCCGACCACTGCCGGCGATGACGCAAAAGCCGCGACGGGCCGAGGGCAACTCGCTGGTCGAGAGGATGGCCAAGACGCGGTCTGAAAAACCACCGATTGATCGGAAGAAAGAACTGGAGGGCTTGAAAGAGAAATGGATGGAACATTCCCAAAAACTGATTCAGCCGCAAATTCTCAGCACCAACGAGGAAATGGCAGAGGAAATGTTATTGCGCGAGGAAAGCGCCAAATTGCTTTTGTGCGGCAAGGAAGCCATCGAGTTGCTTGCTTTTTTGGAACAGCACAAGATTTACAATGGCATCAATCTTGCGATCGCCGACCTGATCAGCTCTTCAAGCGCCTCAGAAGCCCGCGCCCTCCTTGTGGATCTGCCCGATGGCCCCACGAATGGCTCTGTGAACCTCCGTGAACAATGGAGCGGCGAGGCAGGCCGCGGTTGTCCCAAAGCGGAATTCGAGGCCTTTCAGGCGGCGTTGAAATGCGAACGCTGCGCGCAGGAGGCGCTGTTCGGACGGAACCAGACTCTCATGCGGACGGATGCCGCGGCAGCGCTCAATTCCACACTGCAGGCTCTGGAGTCGAATGTGACTTCGATGAATCGGTCCAAAAGTCTGTGGATGTTGTTCGAGCGTGAACTTCCGATGGATGTGGATTTTGAAGCGCTTGAAAAGCTTCTTCCCAACCGGACGAAGAATCCCGCAATTCCGATGGGGCGCGAAAAGCTCTTTCAACAATGGGCCAAGGTGGACTCGGTTGCCGCCGCCAATTATGTGCTGACCAACCCCGACCGGTGTCCGCCCAAGTTGATTGAGGTGATTTCAAAGACGATGATTCTGAACGATCCTGCGATTGCCACCCAATGGGTGGAGCGATTCCCCGAGGGCCCTTACTTCGACGAGGCGGCCGACGAGGCTGTATGGAACTTGGCACTGGATCACCCGAATGAAGCGCTGCGACTGACAGCCCGAATCAGCAATCCCGAAGTCAGGAAACGAGCTTTGCAACGAGTGGATAAGCACCAAAAAATCAAAAGAGGTGAAGCCAGTTTTGAGGAAAGCCATTGAGAGTGATTGAATCCAGCCCAACCAGCGACAAAACTGTTAGGTGAAAATAATTCCTTTATGAAAAACTCCACGCTCGCAATGCTCACAGGATTCGTCATGGGCATCGTCTCATGCGGACCCACGCCCGCCGGTCTCAAAAAGGAGCACCGTGTTCCGAAGATCTGGGAGAAGGGTTCTTACGAAGCCAATCTCTTGGAGGATGTCCAGAAGCCTTTCAATCCCGACGAGTTGGTGGAATTGGCGAAGCATCCGAAAAGCGATTCAGATGGCAGGCTGGGGCGTCTCATCCTCCGCGCCGCAGCCGAGAAGGACGCGCGCTTCCGTTACCTGCTGGAGCAGGAGAATCTTCGTGAAGATCCAGATCTCGAGCTGGTATTGTCCGCCTATGATTACGCGTTGAACGGCAAGCAGAAGGCTCTCGAAAAGATTTTGGTCAGGCATCGGAAGCTGGCGGGCAGTTGGGATTCGGACACGGTCTGGGTGCTGAGTTACGTTGATGAATGGAATCTCACGGAGAAAGCGCTTGGATCTCGGATTTTGAGCGCAGACGGGGCTGGGGGTGATTCACGATATGCATTTTGGCTGAAACGGAGACATTTCTATCCCCACAACCTTCAGCTCCCGCATCACTACGAGAAGTTTTGCCGGGAAATCAGTGAGCAGCAGCAAAAGGGCAAGCCTTGAGTGTCGATTCAACAGGATTGAAGATGAAGGGGCACGCTGAAGCGAGCTCCGGACAGTCGTTCGGACACACCGGCAAGGTGTCCGGAGTTCAATCTTCGGCTTGCCTCTTCAGCGCGCCGCGACGAGGTCGTAGCCGCGCCAGTCGTGGATCGTGACTTCGGCGAAGCTGCCGACCGGGATGGCTTCGTCAACCTTGACGGTGCCGTCGATTTCCGGGGCGTCCCATTCGGTGCGGGCGACGCCGGGTTCCTCGACGAGGACTTTGACGCGCTTGCCGACCTGTTCCTGGTTCACTTCGGAGGCGACCTTCTGGAGCTCGGACATGGCGCGCGACCAGCGGCTCTTGCGGGTCTTGTGATGGATCTGGCCGTCCATCTTGTAGGCGCGGGTGCCTTCCTCCTTGGAGTAGGAGAAGACGCCGGCACGCTCGAAGCGGAACTCGCGGATGAATTCAAGAAGCTCGGTGAAGTCCTCCTCCGTTTCACCGGGGAAACCTACGATGAACGTCGTACGAATGCCGAGGCCGGGAATGCCCGCGCGCATGCGGCGGAGCAGGTCGCGGATGTAGTCGCCGCTGGTCACGCGCTTCATGGCGGTGAGCATGCGGTCGGAAATGTGCTGCAGCGGGATGTCGACGTACTTCGCGACCTTGTCGCACTCGGCGATGGTGGTGATGAGCTCGTCCGACCAATGCGCCGGATGGGTGTAGAGCAGGCGGACCCAGAAATCGCCTTCGATCTTGTTGATCTCGCGCAGCAGGGTGGAAAGCGATTCGCCGCGGGTGGAGTCGACGGGCGAGCTCGGGGTGGGGCGTTTCCCTTCCCACTGGTCCATGCCGAAGTAGGTGGTGTCCTGGGAGATGAGGTTGATTTCCTTCACGCCGGAAGCGACGAGCGCCTGGACCTCGCGGACGACGGAGTCCTGGGTGCGGGAGCGGTGTTGGCCGCGGATTTTCGGGATGATGCAGAAGGTGCAGGTGTGGTTGCAGCCCTCGGCGATCTTGACGTAGGCGAAATGGTCCGGCGTCAGGCGCATGCGTGGCGTCGAGTAGTCCGGGACATACTGAGGCTTCAGCGTGACGAAATCGCGCGGGTCTTCCGTGGCGGATGGGCCTTCGGTTTTCTGGACCTCGGCGTCGTTTTTCTTGCCTAACAGATTCTCGATGATCGGCGCGACCTTGGTGATCTGATCGAGTCCGATGAAGGCATCGACTTCCGGCATGATGCCCGGGAGTTCCTTGGCGAAGCGCTGGGAAAGGCAGCCGGCGACGATGATTTTCTGCCGGGCGCGGTCGGGATCGGCGGTCCGATCATTGACGGCGCCGAAGACGGTGTCGATCGACTCCTGCTTCGCCATGTCGATAAACGAGCAGGTGTTGATGATGAGGACATCGGCCAGCTCAGGATCGGGAGTGAGGGTCATGCCGGCCTGGGCCAGGTGACCGATCATCACTTCGGAGTCGATGAGGTTCTTGGCGCAGCCGAGTGAGATGAGACCGACGGTGGTGGACATGCTGAAGAAATGACTAATGACGAATTTCCTAATGACGAATGGAGAGTCAGAAGGGCGGGGGATTGATGAGTTCGTCGCCGGGCTGGGGCTTGACGTTGCCGAAGCCGGGCATGGGGCTGGCGATGGCTCCTTCTGTATTCACGTCGGTGACCTTGAGCTGGCCGAGGATGCCGGATTTCTTGCGGATCGAGAGAATGGTGCCGATCTGGATTTGCTCCGCCATGATGATCTCGATGGTGGCGAAACCGCCGACTTCGGGGCTTTCGACGTATTCGCGGACTTTCCCGACGAGCAGGGCCTGGGAAATCATGCGGGCACGGCGGAGTTCGTTGTCGCCTTTTTCGATATTACCCCTGGTGAGCTCGGCGTTTTCCTGGTCGAAAACCTTGGCATCGCGCTCAGCCTTTTCCCTGGCGGCCTGGACTTCGGCGAGCTGGCGTTCCTTTTCCGCGAGCTGCGCCTTGAGCTCGGCGGACTGGATTTCCGAAGGTGGCTGGTAAGTGGTGGGTGTGGGGATCGAGGCCTTGAGCTGCTGGAGTTGTTTTTCCTGCTGGATGCGGTCCTGCTCGAGGCGGAGTTCGGTGATCTGGGCCTTGAGCTGGTCGATTTCCGACTTCGGCGCGTTCTTGACCTCGTTCTGGGTGTTGTTCCACGACATCACGAGCGCACCAAGCAGCAGGGCGGCGGTCGCTCCGAGGAGAATCTTCATCGTGTCCATGGGAGGGAACGTGCGAAGCGGGCGGGGGAATGTCAACGCGTTCGGAAAAGCGCGGCCAGCGGGTGCGGCGGCGGTGGAGCGGGCTCGACCGGGGCTGGAGGTGGCGGGGACCTGATGATCTCGACCTTGGTGCCCGGGCGGCATTTCTCAAAGATGAGGGGCTGGACGTCCTTTGGCACCCGGATGCAACCGTAGCTGAGCGCGGCCTGCGGGACCACGTGACCGACGTGGATGCCGATGCCGGTGACGGTGAGGCGCATCCAGAACGGCATTTGGTAGCCCTCGTAAATCGAGCCTTTCGGCGGCTCCAGGTGGTCGGCGGAGGCCCCGAGGTCCGCTCCGGTTTGAAGATCCCGGTAGCGCCCGTAGCGGTTCGAGCGCTTTTCCTCGATCTTTTCCATGATCCGGAAATGACCTTCCGGGGTCTCGTGGTCGGGCTTTCCGGTGGAAACGTCGGTCTCGATGACCACCTCGTCGTCACGGTTCAGCAGGCGCGCCTTCTGGGTGGTGAGGTCGATTTCGAGGTGCGACTGGGCGGGCTTCAGCTCGGCGAAACGGGTCGGGTGGACCTGATACTTCGGCTGAGGAGGCGGGGCGACGGGCGATTGGAACGAGCAATTTGCGAGAAATAGCGACAGGCAGACGGGGAGCAAATGGCGCATGCAGGACGTTTGCAGGCCGCAGGCTGGTTTGGCAAGACGGAGAGTGGGGACGGGCGGTTGACCCGGGGCGGCGCGATTGCTAGCTTCCGCGCCCTTTCCATGAGCGCGGACGCCCCGAACTACAAAGACACCCTCACCCTGCCGCAGACGACCTTCCCGATGCGGGGGGATCTGGTGGAGAACGAGCCGAAGCGGCTTGAGAAGTGGGAGGCGTCCGGACTTTACCAGAAGATCCTCGGTCGCCGCCGTGCGCAGGGGGCACCGAAATTCATCCTCCACGACGGCCCACCGTTCGCGAACGGCGATGTCCACTTGGGCACCGCGCTGAACAAGGTGCTCAAGGACCTGGTGGTGAAATCGAAGACCATGGCGGGCTTCGAGACGCCCTTCATCCCCGGCTGGGACTGCCACGGCCTGCCGATCGAGTTCAAGGTGGTGAAATCCGCCGCCGGTCTGGAGCCCGGAGAAATCCGCCGCCGCTGCACCGAGTTCGCCAAGGGCTGGATCGACGTCCAGTGCGGCTCATTCCGCCGCCTCGGGGTCTTCGGCGACTGGTTCAATCCGTATCTCACCATGGCCCCCGGCTATGAGGCGAACATCCTCCGGGTCTTCGCGAAGCTGGTGGAAAGCGGCTCCGTTTACCAATCGAAGAAGCCGGTCCAGTGGTCGTACGGCGCGCACACCGCGCTCGCCGAAGCCGAGGTGGAGTACAAGGACAAGGAAAGTCCGGCGGTGTTTGTGAAATTTCCGCTCATCGGCCAGGACGCCAGCATGGTGATCTGGACGACGACTCCCTGGACGCTGCCGGCGAACCTCGGCATCGCCCTGCATCCGGAGTTCACCTACGTCGTTGGAAAATTCCTGAAGGACGAGCGCGTCGAGACCTTCGTGATCGTCCGCGAGCTGGTGGAGACCTTCACCGAAAAGACCGGCTTCGCGCTGGCGGAAACGATCGAGGAAAAGAAAGGCCGCGAATTCGAGAATCTGGAGGCGCAGCATCCCTTCCTCGACCGCGCCTCGAAGCTGATCCTCGCGCAGTTCGTCACCACCGAGACAGGCACCGGCGCGGTCCACATCGCCCCGGGCCACGGCGCGGACGACTACTCGGTCGGCCAGCAATACGGGCTCGGCGTGCTTTCACCGGTCGATGACGACGGCAAGTTCACCGACGAGGTCGGCCTGCCGGAACTTGTCGGCCAACACGTTTTCCAATCGAACGAGCGCATCATCGAGATCCTCACCGAAAACGGCACGCTGCTCGGTCGCGAGGTTTACAAGCACCAGTATCCGCACTGCTGGCGCTCGAAGACGCCGATCATCTTCCGCGCCGTCGAGCAGTTCTTCATCTCGCTCAAGGACCTGCGCGGCCAGGCGCTGACCGCCATCGATCAGGTTGAATGGCTGCCGGCCAACGGCCGCAACCGTATCTATGGCACCGTGGAGTCCCGCCCGGACTGGTGCATCTCGCGCCAGCGCACCTGGGGCGTGCCGCTGCCCGTGTTCTTTGATGCCGACAACAAGGCCATCCTTTCGCCCGAGATCGCCCGCAAGGTCGCCGACCTCGTCGAGACGGAAGGCACGAATCTTTGGTTTGAAAAATCCGACGCCGAACTCGCCGCGTTGCTGGGCCTGCCCGAGGGCGTGAAGAAGTGTCGCGACACGCTCGACGTCTGGATCGACTCCGGTTGCTCGCATGTCGCGGTGCTCGAAACGCATCCCGAGCTCCACGCTCCGGCCGATCTCTACCTCGAAGCCACCGACCAGCATCGCGGCTGGTTCCAAAGCTCGCTTATGATGAGCATCGCTTGGCGCAAGGCCCCTCCCTACAAGTCCGTGCTCACCCACGGCTTCGTCGTCGACAAGGACAAGAAGGGCAAGCTCTCCAAGTCCGACGCCGAGAAGGCAGGCAAGCCGATCGATGCCGCCCATTTCTACAACAAGTATGGCGCCGACATCGTGCGCCTCTGGGTCTCGTCGGTGGACTGGCAGAACGAGGTGCCGTTCGGTGAGGACCTTTTCAAGCAGGTGGCCGAACCGTATCGCCGTCTCCGCAACACCCTGCGGATCCTTCTTGGAAACTTGGACGGCTTCAATCCGGAGACCGATCGCGTGTCGCCCGCTGACATGCCCTTGCTGGATCGCTGGATTCTGGAACGCCTGAACGCCGTGGTGACCGAGTGCCGCAAGGCCTATGAGGCCTACGAATTCCGAAAGGTTTTCAATGCGCTGAACCAGTTCTGCACAGCGGATCTCTCTGCGGTTTATGTCGATGTGACCAAGGACCGGATGTACTGCGACGCCAGTAGTTCGCTGCGCCGCCGCGCTTCGCAGACGGCGATGCATGATGTCTTCCTCGCGCTGACCAAGCTCCTCGCGCCGATCCTCGCCTACACCGCCGACGAGGCCTGGGAACACGCTTCGTTCTGCGAAGGCACGGTTCACGAACAGGATTTCCCGGAGGCTGATCCGGCCTATTCAGGCACTGAGGCGACCACCGCCGCCGATCGACTGTTCCAGATCAAGTCGGTCGTCCAGACCTCGATCGAGGCGAAGATCCAGGCCAAGGAGTTCACGCGAAACAACGAGGCCCACGTCGATCTCACCGTGCCCGCTGGAGAACCGGTTCTGGCCCTGCTTCTGGACAGCGAGCTTGCTAATGAGTTCCTCATCCTCGCTGGCCTGACTGTGACGGAAGGCGATGCCCTCGCCGCCACGGCAAGAAAGACTGACCTCTGCCTCTGCCCTCGCTGCCGCCGTCACGAGCCCCTCGTCGACTCCGGCCTCTGCGCGCGATGCGATGAAGTTTGCCAAGCTTGAGCGTTCAGGAAGCCTCTTCCTCTTCCGTTTCGAATTTAGTGCTTAGAATTTAGTGCTTCCTCTTCATGTCCCTTCCCAAGCTCCTACTCTTCCTCACTCTCCCACTCTACGTCCTCGATCAGTGGACAAAGTGGTGGGTGGTGGGACGTTTTCCGGAGCCACTGCGCGGCGAGTTTTCCTCATACGAACACATCCCGGTGATCGAGGGCTCATTCAACCTCGTCCGCGTCCACAACCAAGGCGTGGCTTTTGGCTTGGGTAATGGGTCCACGTGGGCACCGGTGGCGTTCATGATCGTGCCGTTCATCGCGCTGATCATGCTGCGGGTATTCTGGAAAATGGGCGTGTTTGCCAACCGGACCTCGCGCGTGGCGGTTGCCCTGCTAATCACCGGCATCTTTGGAAATTTTACCGATCGACTGCTCCAAGGTTCGCATCTGAGTTACATGAAGGACGCCTCGCTATGGGAAAGGCTGCGTGCGGGCTATGTCGTCGATTTTCTTGATGTCGTCATCCCCTTCGTGAACTACCGCTGGCCGTCCTTCAACGTCGCCGACTCCTGTGTCTGCGTGGCGGCGACGCTCCTCTTCATCGGCGGCCTGCTCGATGAGAAGGCGAAGAAAAAGGCCGCTGCGGCCTGACTTGCCAGCGGCTTTCGGGAGCTGCATAGTCGCCGCAGTGTCGACTTGGAAATCACTCTGCTTGTTTCTGCTGGCCCTGATCAGCGTCATCGTTCCCGGGGCTGAGGCCCAGGCGGTGCCGGGCCTTTATGGCGATGACCCGCCACCGCCACGACCGGCATTCAACGTGCAGGACAATGCCGGGCTTTTCGCGCGCGACCCCGACCGGCTGCGGGAAATTTCCGACCGGCTGCGCTTGCTGGACCAGCGCCATGGGTTTCATGTCTACGTGGTGATCGAGTCCGCCGTGATGGGCTCCAGTGCAATCGAGCTCGCGGCGCGCCTGCAACAGGCCTGGCTGCCGGACGGAGATGGTTTCGTGATCGTCTTCGAGTCCGACACCCGTTCTTTCGGCCTCGGCCGCAACTACGATGTTTCCGATGCGGATGACGCGGAGTCCCGCATCGACGTGCCTTCGTTCTATGCGGCGGACGCACTGGAGCGGATTCGGGCGCAGCTCGATCCGAAACTTGAGCCTGCGGAGCTGATCGACCAGCTCGCCCGGCTGCTGGCATCGGACGTCGGCGGGTATCTGGATCGCCGTCATGCACCGGAACCGGGCGGGCAGACCCTGCGGCTGGTTCTGGCGGCGGTGGGGGTTTTGAGCGCCCTCGGGCTGGTCGGGCTGGGCCTCGCCCGCCTGGCTCAGCAAGCGGAAAAGCGTCGCAAGCGCTCGTTTCGATTTCCTCCGGCCTCGGGCGAACAGCGGCTCGGTGCCCCCTTCGGCGCGAAGGTCAGCTCGCGTCGGTTCGGGGCAGCTCCGGATTCCGGGAAGCCTTGAGCCTTCCCTTCAGCACCGGCAGGTGGTGCGGCATGATCGCGGAAAAAAGGTGCACCAGCGGAAAGGCGAGGAAGGCCAGGATGATGCCGGAAACGATCGATCCGACGATGAAACTCCCGACATTGACGGCCCCCACGCCCGGCAGGGTGATTTCCAGCGTCATGAGTTCCGGGGGGATGGAGGAGGGAAGATGTTTCAGGATGAAATCCCCGATCAATTTCTGCGCGATCCAGATCGGCACGTTGGTGAAGGGATTGCTCAGGAAACAGGCCCCGATCGCGAATGGCACATTGGCTCTGGCGCGTACGGCGATGAGCGCGGCGGCCACCGACTGCATCGGCATCGGCATCACCGCGAAAAACATCCCGATCGCAGTGCCCACCGCCACCGAGTCCCGGCAGGGCATCCACAGCCGCCGCTCGAATAAGGGCTTCGTCAGCTTTCGCCACCAGACGCGATGCCGAAGCCGCTTGTGCCGCAGGGTGCGGTAGGCGCGGCGGACGAGCCAGAGGTAGCGTTTTTTCATCGGTGGAATGCGGCCGAACAATCACCTGCCTGAGACACGAAGCAACCGCAAAACCCTTGCCGCCGTGAAACGATCCCGCCATCGTCCGCGCGCTCATGGAAATCTGGCAGTCGATCGTGCTTGGGGTGATTGAAGGCATCACCGAATTCCTCCCCGTCAGCTCGACGGGCCATTTGATCGTCGCCGAGCGGATCATGGGGATCGGCACCGGTTCGCCGACCGACAAGGAAGCCGCCGATGCCTTCGCCGTCTGCATCCAGGGCGGGGCGATTCTCGCTGTTCTAGGGCTTTATTGGAAACGGGTCCTCCAAATGATCCGCGGCGTTCTTGGAAAGGACTCCGAAGGCCTCCGTCTCGCGATCAACATCGTGGTCGGCTTTCTCCCCGCGCTGATCCTCGGTTTCCTGCTCAACAAGTGGATCAAGGCCCATCTTTTCGGCATGTGGCCGGTCATCGTCGCCTGGGTCATCGGCGGCATCGGCATCCTCGCCGTCTCGGCCTGGCGGAAGCGCAATCCCGCCCCAGCCGGCGGCAAGGAACTCGGCGAGCTGACCCTGAAAATGGCGGTCATCATCGGCCTGCTCCAATGCGTCGCCATGTGCCCCGGTACCAGCCGCAGCCTGATGACGATCTGCGGCGGCCTGTTGGTCGGCCTCTCGGTCCGCGCGGCTGTCGAGTATTCATTTCTGCTCGGCGTCCTGACCCTCACTGCCGCCACGGCGAAGGACGCGGTCGACAAGGTCAAGGACCTCGATCCCGCCTACAACGTCATGTTCGGCGGCCTGAAGCTGATGGTCCATGAATTCGGCACGCTGAACCTCGTCGTCGGGGGGCTGGCGGCCATGGTTTCCGCCGCCTTGGCGGTGAAATGGCTGGTCACCTACCTCCAGCGCCACGGGCTCGCGGTCTTCGGCTACTACCGGATTCTGGTCGGCGCCTTGGTGGCCTTCCTGATCCTGATCAACGTTCTGCCCGCCTGAGCCCCCGCCGTTTAGGCTTGCCGCTGGGAACTTGGAGGGCTGGAGTCGTTTCAATGATTGCCCGGAACCTGACGATCCTCCGCCTGCAGGCCCTCCTGCTGGCCCTCGTCGTGTCGTTTCTGGGCCACGCCCACGCCCAGCAGACCATGAAAATGGCGCTGGCGGATGGCTTCGACTTCCCGGTCGGGAAACCGAATGCCGACGGCTACTACACCGCCCGCGGCGTGCGCCTCAGCGGTGCCATCCACTACGGCGAAGACTGGAACGGCCGTGCCGGCGGCGATACCGATCTCGGCGATCCGGTTTACACCTGCGGCGATGGCGTCGTCGTCTGGGCCTACAACGTCCGCCAAGGCTGGGGAAATGTCGTCATCATCCGCCACGCCTACCGCGATCCCGCCAGCGGCCAGGTGAAGTTCTGCGACTCCCTCTACGGCCACCTCAACGAGATCAAGGTCAAGCTCGGCCAGGTCGTGAAGCGTGGCCAGCAGATCGGCACCATCGGCAGCAATTTCGGCATGTATCCCGCGCACCTCCACTTCGAGATCCGCCACAACATCAACACCGGCATGCTCCGCGACAACGTCCCGCGCGATTTCACCAACTGGGCCGTTCCCAAGGACTTCATCACCAAGTATCGCCGCCTCAACCGCGAGTGGGGAAATGTCCCGGTGCCCATCGGCACTTGTCCGGAGTATCAAGGTTTCAAGGGACTCTGACCCATGGCCATCCAGTCAAAGCCCGCCAGCGCCGGAAAACTCGTCCTGCTGATCGTCGTCGCCGCCGTTGTATGGGGGCTCGATGCCTGGAAAAAGTCCCATCCCAGCCCCGGTCCAGCTCCTCGCATGACTCCCCGCCAGACCACCGAAAAACCGAAGCCTGCTCACGTCCCGAGCGTCCCCAAGAGCCCCGAGAAAGCCGGTGGCTACGAGGTTTACGAAAACTGCCGTCTCGACACCGAACGGAACAACGACGGCGACAGTTTCGCG
>JANOKL010000172.1:0-10407 GCA_031419215.1 Luteolibacter sp.
TCCTGGGGCGGCTGGAAATCACCGAGTTCAAGACCCGGGACGAGCAGGAGGTGGCCGGATACGCCTACGTCATGGATCAGGTGTTCGATGCCTTTGAGCAGATCCCCGTGACGGAAAACATGATCGGCCAGCTCCACCAGGACCTCCTGCGCCACAGCACCAAGGACGAGCGCCATCGCGGCCACTACAAGACCCTGCCCAACCACGTCGCGGCATTCGATGCCGATGGCCGGGAGCTTGGCATCATCTTCCACACCACCGCGCCTTTCGACACGCCAAGGGAAATGGAAGCCATCGTTGCCTGGTTCAAAAAGGCCGAACGCGAGCGGTCCCTGCATCCGCTCCTGCTCATCGGCTGCTTCATCATGGTCTTCCTCGCCATCCACCCGTTCCAGGATGGAAATGGCCGACTCTCGCGGGTGCTCACCACCCTCATGCTCCTGCGGGCCGGCTACGCCCATGTGCCCTACAGCTCGCTGGAAAGCATCGTCGAGGCGACCAAGGAAGGCTACTACCGCGCCCTGCGACGCACCCAGACCACGCTGGGTTCAGACAAGCCCGACTGGGAGGCCTGGCTGCTGTTCTTCCTCCGCTCGCTCGTGAAGCAGAAGGAGGCCCTCGTGCGGAAGATCGACCTTGATGACCTCCGCGCCACCGATCTCCACCCGCTCGCGAGGAAGATCGTCGCCCTTCTCCCCGATCACGAAACCCTCACGCTCAGCCAGATCGTCCAGCTCACCGGCGGCAAGCCCAGCACGCTCAAACTCCGTCTCCGGGAACTCATCGCAAGCGGCCACCTCCTCCCGAAAGGCCAGGGCCGCGGAGCCTACTACCTCAGAGCCCGGTGGCCGTAGCGCAGGGGAAGCAAGAACGTGTCCCAACTGTCTCAGTTGGCAGCTACATCCTACCTCGGAAGGCCCCAACACTCAATTTTCGCAGTCGTCAGGGAAGGTTTCGCGACACCATCCTGACGCATCATTTGCAATGTCCCTATCCATCGCCGCCCTCCTTTTCGCCCTCTTCTGTGCCCTGCCGATCCGCGCTTCGGAAAACCACGAAGACAAGCTCCGCCTCGTGGCCGACGGCATTCTCAAGCAGACCACGCGGCGTCTGATCGACCATTCCAACGGCCAGACCTACGAGAACAGCGAGGCCCTCGCGCCTCGGCCGGAGATCAGCATCGAGAGCAAGTTCAACGCCTGGTTCTATCAGACCTGGCTTCTGGCCGTCGGCATGCGCCGCACCGCCGAGGCGCTGCACGAGCCGCGTTACGAGGGTTACGGCGAGGCCAACCTCGCGTTCATCTACCGTCACCTTTCCTATTTCGAAAAACAGCAGGCCGCCCGGATGAAGGCCGCGCCGGTCGGGGATGGCTCGCTTTCCCCCATCGCGTTCCACTTCCAGCTTTCGTCCCTCTGGCACACCGGCCTGGCTCCCTTGGTGCTTGAACGGAAAGCCGCCACCGGCGACACGCGCTACGACCCCTTCCTCGCCCGGATGGATCGCTTTCTCGCTGCCAACCCGCGTTTCTCCGATGGCGCCTGCTACCGTCTCGGAAAAGGCCTCATGACGGACGATCCCTTCATGACCGTTCCCTATCTGGTGCGACGCTTCCAACTGCTGGGAGACAAGGCTTCCCTCGATGCCGCCATCGCCCAGATCAAGGGGACCCAGGCCCGCCTCTTCGACTCCAAGGCTGGCCTCTACCGCCATGTCTGGGATCTGAAAACCTCCCGACCCGCCGGAGAGTTCTGGGGTCGGGGCAACGGCTGGATGGTGCTCGCCCACGCCGAGCTTCTCGCCTTCCTCCCCGTCGACCACCCCGATCGCCCCGCGCTCCTTGCCTCCTATCTCGCCCACATGGAAGGACTCCGGAAGCACCAGGATCCGGCCGGCGGCTGGCACCAGGTCGTTGACCATCCGGAATCGTGGCTGGAAACCTCCTGCACCGGCATGTTCACCTACGGACTCGCACGCGGCGTCAACGAAGGCTGGCTCGACGCTTCCTTCGCCGCCGACGCCCGCAAGGGTTGGAACGCCCTCCAGGCCAAGGTCACCCCCGAGGGCGACCTCCTCGACGTCTGCGCCTCCACCGATGTCGGCGACCTCGCCTACTACCTCAAGCGCCCCCGTCTCCAAGGCGACCTCCACGGCTTCGGCAGCTACCTCCTGGCCGGTGCCGAAGTCATGAAACTCAAATTCTGAGACTGCGGCTCCCTCGCTCCCCAATTTCTAAAAAGGGAGCGAACGCGAGGTCGAAGACTGGATTTTCGGGACTGACTCCTGTCAGAGTAGGGTGGTGGATGGAGGAGCGTGTTCCGTCGGTCACAGTTGGGAGCTTGATCCTGGCCGGAGCATCCAAACACTAGAATTTCAGGATCCATTCAATGACCCTTTCAAGCCTAGACCCTTTTCAAGCTTACAGATGAAGCGATGAGTTCATTGTAAATATTTGAATATCGGAACTGATTCCATCTCTAGATCATGTCCTTATCAGGCTCTTGTTTAGAATTGAATGGGATTTTTTTTGCAACCTTTTCCACCAACTTTTGATCCGGCTTCTTTTTTCCTGTGATGTGTTTCGCCATTGCTGTCGCAGTTAGCGTCCTGATCTGGATAGCGGCTTTTTCAGATGAAACTCCGATTCGAAGCTCATGTCGCAAGCAAGAGTGGACATCAAACAATGCATACGAGTTCTTGTGCTCGCTTGTGATAAACCTCTTAATAACTTCTTCCCATCCGGGTGGGCGCTGGATAATAAGTACTCTCCGCGTAAATAGATCGCTAATAAGCAGAGCATTGTTCTCTAAGTGGTTTACAAAGAGTGGGCCCAATTTTTTGGAAAACACCTCTTCATGGAACCAATTGACAATGTTGTATGGCGCAACTTTTAGAATAGTTTGCCAGCGCGTTTCAAGATCGGCATTGTCAAAAGTGCTTCCCAACATAAAGCCAATACCTTCAAATGTGGCTCTTCCCTTACCTGCTAGCGCTCTCGACAAGATAGTAATTACTTGGCAGAACCCGACCCAACACAGCAATATTTGGTCTAGTAGCTCTTTACGCAAATCTGGATCAACATGATCGCTATTTCGAAGAACCCTAGAAGCACCAAACATTGCGCTTACATACTCGAACAATGAAGATTGTTCGATGAAATGAGCAATTTCTTGATGGTATGATTTTGATCGATCACGATTATGATCCGCCAGCTCATCTTTCACTTCTGCAGATAAGGTGGTAGTGGCTATCCCTTGCTGGATTTCCCGCTCCATCGCCTCGATGGCTTTTTGTCCGGTGCCCACCGCGCATTCCCATAAGGATTTAGAGTTACCGGAATTCCGCTTCTTTCTCGGAAATCAATCTCCATACTCTTAAGATCACGAATAAGAATTTTCACAGCGTCGCTTCTTCTTCTGTCGAGCCCAGAGTAGAATTCCATGACAAGCGGCCAAGCCGCATATCTTTTTTCGGAGAATACATAATCTGCAAATTCCTTGCTGTGATGCATTCTGTGTGCTGCGAAATAGTATAGCCAATATGCAAATCGAAATTCAAATTTGTCAGCTCTCCTGGTTATTATCCCTTCCGACACTAAGATCAGAAATAGCACATCGGATTCAATGTTAAGTATTTGAATTTTACTGTAAGCGGATATCCGCTCAAAGAATTCCGCCTTCGAGAACGAGCTTTTTTCTTGCTTGATTAAATACTCGCAAAATACCCCGAGAGCGTATTCGCAGTCCAATAGATCAGGTTTAGAAGCATAGCGCGGGATTCCATCAAATTTCGTAAAAAATAGTGAAAATACTTTTCGGATCATTTCTGTGCGATTAACTGGACTATCATCGCTCTCTTGTTCATTTATTTTAATGAGCGTCAGACAGTTAATCGCTGTTCTCGGCATATTCAATGAATCAAGATCTGCAACTACCTTCCTTGCTAGGGCATCTTCGTCTAAGTGCTTACATCCACTCCCGTAGGTTTCGACCAGTCTGCGGACTGCCTGTCTCGATAGAGTCCAAAGGTAAATTGGAAGAAAGCCTTCAAACGAGTTTTCGTTATTCAGTATCTGCAAATGAGGAATATCCTCGCGAGGAGATAGCGCTATTACCCAAGACTTTGGTAGGATTTCCTCCAAACTTTTCAAGAACCTCTTCGACTTTTTGCTGTTCTCAAAGTCATCCAAAATGAAACCATCAATCTTATTTGAATCGATGCCGATTCTTTCTATCTCGGCATTTATCGCATCTTCGACTGCACTTTTATGGGGCTGGATATCGGAAATCTTGAGAAATACAAGAAACTTTGATTTCTTCTCTGCGTAACGGAGTGCAAATTGCCGACCCACTGAAGTTAAGCCGAATTCATGGGGAGAGCGAATTAATAGATTCTCACTACGCTCAATCAAAGCATCAATATCTTCGATGACTGAATTTGTGCCCTTTGACGCGTTTTCAGGTACCTTTGAAAACTCTCGCTCAATCCAAATTCCCCGGTAGCTTGAGTAGCTTGTTGCGGCGTCCTCGAAATCCTTTCTTAAAATATCGATAGTGGACTTTCTTTCAGTTTTTTCAATGGGCTTTGCTAATACACGCTCTGTCGACTCCAACGAGAACTCCAGAGTGCCACTATCGTTTCCGGCCATAAGTGTTCCTAGAACAAAGCCGGACGGATGCCTCCACTGCCTGTAAGTAGTAGTGACATTTCTACCCAAAATGTCGATTATGGTATATCCAAGCACTTCTTTTTTCCGAGTAAACAAGGGTGGTCCCGAGCAATACAAAGCACCTCCTATACCCTCACGGACATGCGCAATGTTTTGCAGATGAACATGACCACTTATAACCAAGTCAAAATATTCTTGGATTATCTGCTCCAGCACTTCTTCTGCCCACGGCATCAACCAGCTGAGCGGATGATGCATAACTAATATTTTTGTTTTAGACGATGAGCTCTGGATCCATTTGTGGATATTCCTTGTCTCAATTGCAAGCAAGCGTTTATCATCTATCGGCCTTCCTTTAGTGTCCTTTATGCCGCCATGAGATGTAATTGCAGTATTGAGGAAATAGATTCCCATATCGGGATCCAAATCAACTCCTCCACCCACGAGCAGATGCTCTTCGTTTTTTACTTCGGTGAATTTGGTCGCAAATGCTTTGAAATTTCCAAATTTTGGGAAAAGCACTGTTTTTAGTTCTCCTGCAATTGCATTATTGAAGGATGTTTCATCCTCAATTTGTCGGATTGAACCTAAATGACTCAAAAAACGAGATGTGACGTCTTCTTGCGATACGTCATGATTTCCAGGGATAGCAAAGCGATTTTTTGATGTAATTCCGATTCCATCCAAAGCAGTTGATAATTTATCTAAGAGCTCTAAATATAGACTTTCGTCTTGCCCCGATTGGACTAAATCACCTGAGAATATCAATATCGTCTCGTTTTCTCTATAGACTGCTCTCAGGTCCTCAACGAATTTTCTGAACACCAATCCGACTTCTTCGTCCCAGTCTTTTCGATAATGAAGGTCGGAAATGTGAATGATACGCATATTTTTTGATTACGGTTGTTAGTTTGTTGCCAATGTATCAATTGATTGTCAATCAATTTAGCATTTTTGATTTCAAAAGGCTCAAGCGCTTCTGAAGTCACGAGGTTCAACTTTCTATTCAGAACGGGGTCGGTCCCGAAATTTCAGTGTTCGAACCCTTCTCCGCCCGAGGGAACTTCCGACTGAGACAGTCGGGACACGTTCCATCAGCTACGGATCACCGGCTTGTCCTTGGCCCTGGGTTGGCGGCGTTGGGCTCTTCCGAACATCGAACATTGAACGTCCAACATCGAACGTCGAAGGGAAGAGAACGCCCAATCCTCATCCTGGCCCCTGCTTCTGAACGGGCTCCTCGCGAATTCACAGCTGTGGACCGGTGATCCTGTTCTACCCGTTTCCGAGTGGTTCGCCTCCTTCGTTGAGGATGGAAAGGTAGGCGTCGTAGGAGAAGACGCGGTTTCTGCGTTGTCCGGTGAGTTCGCGGGCGATGCCGGCATCGACAAGCAGGGCCATCGATTTGTTGGCGGTGGGGAAGGTCATGGCGCTGAGTTGGCAGAGCTGGGACAGGCTGAGGATGGGGCGTTGACGGAGGGTGGCGAGCACGCGCAGGGCGTTGGCTGCACTGCGGCCGAAGTGCTGGACACGGCGGATGTCCGCATCGAAGAGCGCAACGAGGCGGCGGGCGGTTTCCACGGCACCGAGGGCCGTGGTTTCCACTCCTTCGAGGAAGAAGTCCACCCAAGCCTCCCAGTCACCCGCCGTGCGGACGCGATCGAGCAAGTCGTAATAGACCGGGCGGTGTTGTTTCAGGTAGAGGCTCAGGTAGAGCAAGGGTTGGCCCAGCAAGCCGCCGTGGTGGAGGAGCAGGGCGATGAGCAGGCGTCCCAGACGGCCATTGCCATCGAGAAAGGGGTGGATGGTCTCGAACTGGACATGGGCGAGGGCAGCCTTGAGCAGCACAGGCATCCCGCTGGTTTCCTCATGGAGGAAGGCCTCGAGGGCGGCCATGCAGGGCTCCACTTCGTGTGGCGGTGGAGGAACGAAGCGGGCGTTGCCGGGGCGGGTGCCGCCAATCCAGTTCTGGGTGCGGCGGAACCCACCCGGGTCCTTGTCGCTGCCGCGCCCACGGGACATCAGGTGGGCGTGCATTTCCCGCAGCAGGCGGTTGCAGAGCGGAAACCCTTCGCGCAGGCGGGCCATGCCGTGCTCCAAGGCGCGGATGTAGTTGGAGACTTCGACCACGTCGTCCATGGGGGTGCCGGGTGCTTCTTCCAGCTCGAAAAGGAGGAGGTCGGAGAGCGACGACTGGGTGCCCTCGATCTGGGAGGAGAGCACCGCTTCGCGGCGGACGTATGCGTAAAGGAAGAGTTGGGGGTCGGGCAGGAGGGTGCTCACGCTGTCCAACCTGCCGAGGGCGAGGGTGGCGCGTTCCATCAGGCGTTGGCGGTTTCCGGAGAGATCGAGGGGCGGATCCGGCGGCAGCGGGAACGGCACGAAGGCACGCACCGTTTCGCCTCCCGTGGCGGTGGTGTCGTAGTGGCCGGATGCGTTGCGATTCATGGGGCGAAGCTTGAATAAGAAATCCCGCTATTAAAAGGATCATCTGTTCCCTTTAATAAGTCTCTGAAAGGAGGCTGTCCTCGCGGGCCAATCCAAAATCAACAATCGTCAGTCATCAATCCATCCGGGGGGGCACGGTCGATTGGATTGACGATTGAGGAATGACGATTGTGGATGTTTGATTTGAAGAGGTCTTCCCTCTCAACTCCTCTGGCTGACCCCGGGGGAACATCGAACATTGAACGCCCAACGTCGAAGGAAAGAGAACCTCTTCTCTTCGCTGAACACTGAAAACTGAAAACTTCCACCTTCTCCTCCCCTCAGTCTTTCGCCAGCTGATGGCATCTCCACAGCGCTCTTGGATGATGGAAGAAGGATTTCCAGAGGGAGCCCTTGAGGGTGTTGGTGGGGGTGCCGTCGCGGCGGAGGTAGCCGAACCATTCGCCGTGATCGGGATCGGCGAATTTTTCGAAGGACCACTTCCGGCATTGCTCGTGCCAGTCGAGGTAGCGCGGCTCGCCGGTCATGCGCCAGGCCATGAGGGTGGCGATGAGGGCCTCGTCGTGGGGCCACCAGAATTTCATATCGTGCCAGTATTCCTGCACGGGCTTGTCGAAGACATCGCGGAAGTAGAACAGCCCGCCGAACTCGTGGTCCCAGCCGCGGGCCCACATCCAGTCGAGCATCTCGCAGCCGAGCTTCTTCAGGGACTCGTCCTGGCGGTGGTTCGCCTCCTCGAGGATGAACCAGGCGGCCTCGATGGCGTGGCCGGGATTCAGCATGCGGCCATCGAAGTGATCGACGATCGAGCCATCGGGCGCGACGGCCTCCATGACGACCTTCAGCTCCGGCTTCACGAAGAGGCGGATGATGTCGTCGAGGCAGCGGTCGATCCACGCGGTGATCTGCGGGTCCTCGCCGAGGTGCTTGCGCAGTTCCTGGGCGGTGACGAGGGTGATCATGCGGGTGCCGATGCCCTCCATCGGTCGCGCGCCGGTGAACTTCGGCGGGATGTTTCCCGGGGTGAAGTTCCAGTCGGTGAAGCGCTGGAACCAATGCCGCGCGCGCTCGGCGGAGCGGGCATTTCCCGTCGCTCCGGCATGGGCCGCGTGGGCGATGGCGGCGAAGCTCTCGCTGTAGGCGTAGCGGCGCTTGCGGATCGGGGTGCCATCGCGCGCGACGTGGAAGAACATCCGTCCGTCGGTCGGATCGACACATTTTTCCTCGAGGAAACGCAGGCAGCTTTCCGCCCATGCGAGCCACTCGGGTCGGGCCTCGTGTTCCTGGAAAAGGGTCAGCAGCATCCAGCTCATGCGGCCCTGGGCCCAGACCGACTTGTCGTCATCGACCACCGAGCCATCGCGATCGAGGCAATGCAGGAAGCCGCCGTGGACCTCATCGACCGAGCGCGGAAACCAGAACGGCAGGCAGTCGTCGAAGAGCTGCGTGCGATAAAACTCGGCGAGCATGATCAGGCGGTGGCGAGGGCAGGCTGCTGGAGGGGCTTCGCGCCCCACTCGGCGAATCCAAGCTCGCCGAGGCGGATCATCAGCGCGTCGATCTGCGCCTCGCTGGGATTTCCAAGCGGCAGGCGGGCCGGGCCGACCGGCACACCGAGTCGGGCCATCAGGGCCTTGGCGGTGCCGAGGAAACCGGTGGCGGCGATGGCATCGATCATCGCGATGGAGACCGATTGCAGGCGTCGGGCCTCGTCGAGGTCGCCGCGCTGGAAGGCTTCGATGAGATCGAGATAGAGCTTCGGAGCCCAGTTGTAGGTCGAGCCGACTCCGCCACGTGCGCCGGTGGCGAGGGCGGCGACGAGCATTTCATCCACTCCCCAGGGCAGGTCGAGGCGGTTGCCCGCGACATCGAGGCTGCGGCGGTAGGAAACGAGGTCGGGGTTGGTGAACTTGATGCCGGCGAGGTTCGGGATGCGGGCTGGCGCTTCTGTTAGAAATTTCTCCATCGGAAACGACACGCCGGTGAGCACGGGGATGTCGTAGTAGTAGAACGGCAGCGAGGGGGCCTCGGCGGCGATGGCGGCGCAGGTGTCGATCAGCGCGGAAAGGCTGGCGGGCTTGAAGTAGGAGGGCGCGAGCGCGCTGATCGCATGGAAGCCGAGCTCTCCGGCGCGGCGGGCGAGGGTCTTCGAGTCCTCGACGCAGTTGCTGCCGACGTGGGCGATCACCTTCAGCCCGCTGGCTTTCCCGGCGACGGCCCAGGCATCGTAGAGGGCCAGTTTCTCGGCGGTCGTCAGCGAGTGCGACTCACCGGTCGAGCCGGTCATGAAGATCGTGCCGATGCCGTTCGCAGCGAGGAAGGCGGCCTGGGTGGCGACGACTTCGGGAGCGATCGAGCCGTCGGCATGGAAGGGTGAATGGGTGGCGGCGACGAGTTCGTGGAGTTTCATGGATCGAGTCGGTTGAGGGTGGTGGGTCGGAGCATCAGCACGAGGGCGATGGCGAGGACGACGGGAACGGCGAGCCAGCCGATGCCCTGGGCGAGCTTGCCGGACTTGTCGAGGGAGCCGATGACCTCGGTGGAGAGCGCGCCGGCGGAGACGCCGATGAGGTTCATGAAGCCGTAGGCTGCGGCGCGCAGGCGGGCGGGCACGAACTGGCAGAGGACCGGCATGTTGTTGGCATCGAAGAGCCCGAAGCCGATGCCATACACCACGGCGGCCCCGAAGGCGATGGCCGGGCTGTGGCCGAAGCCGAGAGCGAGCAGGGCGGGAATGGTGAGCGAAAGCCCGATGACGCCGGTGTAGATCCGGCCGCGAAGATTTCGCCGTGACCAGCGGTCGGCCAGGATGCCGCCGGAAATCACACCGACGAATCCGGCGACGGCGATGATGATGGTGGAGAGCGGTTTCGCGACCTTGCTGGCGATTTCGGCATCGCTGAAGCCGGAGGTGCCGGGCAGCAGGCTGCGGATCGTGGCGGGGTCCATCTTGGCGAAGAGGGTCGGCAACCAGTTTTTCACCACCCAGCCGGGCGCGCTGGGAGCGGCGAAGTAGAACAGGATCACGAAGAAGGCCCCGATGCCGAAGAGCGTGCGCAGCGATTTCCCCATGCCGGCCAGCGCGACGGGAAGACTTTCTGTCGAGGTGACTGCCTCCTTTTTTTCCCTCAGGAACAGCGCCAGCACGAAGCTGTAGCCGACGCCGATGACGCCGAGCCATTGGAAGGTGGAGCGCCACGAAAGTTCCGCAGCCGCGAGGGCTCCGAAGCCGCCGAGGGCCTGGCCGAAATAGAGGCCGGTCATGTGGATGCCGACGGCGAGCGAGCGGG
>JANOKL010000173.1:0-14199 GCA_031419215.1 Luteolibacter sp.
GGTCGATAGGTTTGGAAGCGCTTGGTGTCCATATCGTCCGTCCCCCACCGGACCGCCCGGAGGTCGAGTCCCTGCCTACGCAAAAGAGGCGGGCTTTTCAGCCCGCCTCTTGAAGTTTGTTGATCTCTCAACCGTTACCGATTAACGGCGGCGGCGAAGAAGTCCAAGGGCACCCAGCATGCCGAGAAGAGCAGCGGAAGGTTCAGGAACTGGGGAGATAGCAGCAGCCCGGAAGCGGCTGGTGGTAGAACCGCTAGTTTCCGGATTATTGACCTCTGTTCCCAGAAGAGTAGTTCCAATGTCTCCGTTCCCAAGCGTCAGACTGATTGGTGTTCCCGAATCAGCTGTGCCAAACGTTGTAGTGAAGCGATAAATAAACAATTCAGTCGAAGTGGCCAAATTTGTTCCACCGAAACCGATCACCAAGTAGACGTTGTCACCAGAAAAGACTGAAGGGTCAGTAGGATTGACGTTGCCAGAAAAGGAAAACTGCGAAGAGGTACTTGTGGACACTGCACCGCCTGCAGCACCCCATTGAACAAATGAGAGACCATCAAATGTTGTCGCAAGTCCTTGAATTCCCGCTTCGCTAAGAGTGCCAACTGCACCAAAACCAGCGACTAAGGAACCGTCAGCTCTTACAGTTTCACGTGAAGTAGTCGGCCCAATTGTGTTATTAACTGTAACCACAGTGGCATTCGCCACTGTTGCGCCAACCCAAAGAAGGGCAATTGTCTTTAATTTCATGATGTGGATGTTTGTTATATGTTATTTTTCGAAAATTTAGAGGGAGCTGTAAAATACTGGAGGTGACATCAAACCCGAAATATTTGGCCCAAGCTTATTGATAAAGAAACCAGGCGAAATAGGTTGATTAGGAATTTTCGAAAAATCGTCTGCGCTAAGCCAGCCAAAGAAGAGCTGCTGTTCTTCAGGCGTTGCAGCCTCCGTGTCCACAAACGTGGAATAGAATGCCCGAATGAACCCGCCTGTGCCATCGGTCAGAAGAACAACATCAGCCTCTGTCGCAGTAGCCGTGGGCGAACCAAGCACGTAATCCTTAAGGCCGGAAGTATTCAACGTAGAACCAGCTGGGTAGATACCTCCCATGAGTGTGAACGAATCATTAGCGACGAACGCGGTAGGAGTCTTTTTGACCTCACCTCTAATCACGAGATTAATCGGAGCTAGGGACTTAACGGTTTGGACAAAGAATCCCGCGGCAGGATCAATCACCAGGCTGGAAACCTTTGAAAAATCATCCGCGTTAAGCCAACCGAAGAACAGCTGCTGCTCTTCAGGAGTTGCCGCCTCCGTATCGATGAAAGTGGAATAGAATACACGAGTGAAACCGCCGGCACCATCAGGGATGTAAATTAGATCGGCGTCGGTCGCCTCGGCGGTAGCTGTCGAGGCCAAGCCTGCTTCGTTGGCCGCCCCAAATACAGAACCAATGGTAAGGGATTCGCGAATAACGTAGGCACCAAGGTACGAAGCAGTAATTCCGGTCAGATTCGAAAGCGTAGTGCTTGAGAAATCTGAACCCAAGGCGGTGATGGTGGCACCGCTTGGAAACTCAACGCTATAGCTCTTGCTAGCCGTAAAGCTAAAGCTAGCTTGATTATCAACAAGTGTAGCAGAAGTGTTGGATTCAAACGTGCCAGCAGCGACTGGAGCGTTTAATAGGCGTGCTCCAGTCAAGTTGAAAGTACCAGGTGCCAAGGTGACCGTTTCGTAACCCACTGGAGTGGTGACGGCTTCGACGGCGGAGGCTGACCCAACTGCGGCGAAGGCAGCGAGCAGAGCGTAGGAGTAAATTGGTTTCATGACGGGGTTGTTTTGGGAGCTTTTCGGAGGGATGTCGATTTTTTTCAGTTGGTGCACCGTGACGTGTTCGTCACTCCACGGGCGCATGCAAATCACTAGGTTTCGCTGGTAGAAAACACTCGCTGGGTGGGGAGCGCAAGGAAATTTTGCCGTTCTATAAAATTGTGTAGTGTAATTGAATCCTGATCTTGAGAGTAAGGATTGCAAGCGACTGATTACCAATGGGTAAGTTTCTTAAAAATTTCCAGACGGTTACCAATTTCCACCATCTCGAGGCCTTCGATCCGGCGGGTGGAGAAGGCTTCGCAGGTGAATGAGGCGACCACGGCGCCCTGGACGATGGCGGCACGGATGTCCTGGAACTCGAAGGTGGACTTGCCAGTGGCTGCGAGATGGCCGGCGAGTGCTCCGAGGAAGGAATCGCCCGCGCCAGTGGGATCCGCCACCTCGGTTAGAGGGAAGGCGGCGCAGCGGAAGAAGGTGTCCTCGCTGAGAGTCCAAGGGCCGTTAGAGGGAGTGGAGAAGAGCATGGCGCCGAACTCACCGAGCTTGATGACGACGTGGCGTGGGCCTTTTTCCAGCAGGCGCTGGCCGGCGAGGATGAGATTGGAGGTGCCGACGAACTCACGGGCCTCGCCTTCGTTGATCACGAAGAGGTCGACGTGCTTGAGAACGTCGTGGAGTCGCTCGTTGGCGATGTTGATACAGAGGTCCATCGTGTCGGCGATGAAGAAGGGGGAAGAGGATTGGGGATCGGGGATCGGGGACCTGTCCTTCGTAGCTTCAGCGGAGAAGGATTGGGGATTGGAAGAGAGAGGGGCCTCGCATTGCTCGATGACCTGCATCTGGTTCTCGGGCGACATGTTGGCGAGGACGACGAGGGGGGCGTTGCGAAGTGCAAGGGGGATCTTGACCTGCCAGTCTTCGAGGACGTTGATGGCGACCTGATGGGTGGTGCGGTCATTCATGTTCTCGTGATACTCACCGGACCAGGAAAAGGAGGCCCCTTCCGAGCGCTCGATGCCGTCGAGGGTGATCCCATGAGCCTGAAGCATGGCCAGATGCTGTGAGGGAAAATCATGACCGATGATGCCGACGAGGTGGACAGGGCAGCCTGAGTAGGAGGCGGCAAGGGCGGCGTAAGAGGCGGAGCCGCCGAGGAGGTTCACCTCGCTGGCCTGTGGGGTTTTGACGTTGTCGATGGCAATGGTGCCGACGACGAGAATTGCGGACCTGTCCTTCGGAGCTTCAGCGGAGAGGGATTGGGGATCGGGGATTGGGGATTGGGAAGACATGGGGGGATTCAGAAGTTCCAAGGGCCAAGTGCCAAGTTCCAAGGAAGGAAATGCGTTGGAGGTCTGGGATGCGGGGCCTTAGGGGTGGCAGGGACTCGATTTGCGGGCGGTCCGGCTGGTAGGTGCGGAGATCCCGTGGGCGTGAGATGTGGGACGGGCGGACAATCGCGATCGAGTCGTTTGGTTTGGACGGGCTTGGTTTCGCGATCGGCTGTCCCCCACCGGACCGTCCGGAGGTCGGGTCCCTGCCTTTGGCAGATGCTCGTGGTGGAATCGTTTGGTTTGGACGGGCTTGGTTTCGCGATCGGCTGTCCCCCACCGGACCGCCCGGAGGTCGGGTCCCTGCCTTTGGCAGATGCTCGTGGTGGAATCGTTTGGTTTGGACGGGCTTGGTTTCGCGATCGGCCGTCCCCCACCGGACCGCCCGGAGGTCGGGGCCCTGCCTTTGGCAGATGCTCGTGGTGGAATCGTTCGGTTTGGAAGGGCTTGGTATCCATATCCGCTGTCCCCCACCGGACCGCCCGGAGGTCGGGTCCCTGCCTACAGAACCGGACCGCCCGGAGGTCGGGTCCCTGCCTTTGCTTGGCTTGTCGCTGCTTCGACGTCAGGCGCGCTGAGGAGATCGCTGACGATGACAACGCGTCGGGCTCCGGCGGCCAGGACTTCGGTTAGATTGGAGCGCTTGATGCCGCCGATGCAGAAGGCTGGGATGTGGGAGCCCACCCGGCGTTCCATTTCCGCGACGTCGGCGAGGCCGATGCCGGGGCGGCCGGCTTTGGTAGGAGTGGGGAACAGCGGGCCGAAGCCGATGTAATCGAAGCCTTCCGCAAGCGCGGCCTCGGCTTGAGCGAGGGAATGGGTGGAGCGGCCGTAAAGAATTGGGGACCTGTCCTTCGGAGCTTCAGTGGAGAAGGATTGAGGAGAATTGACGATTGATGATTGTTGATTGATGATTGTTGATTTGGAAGAGCTGGGGAATGCGGAATGGAAGAGGGCTTTGGCGTTTTCCAGGGAGCCGTCGTCTTGGCCGATGTGGACTCCATCGGCCCCGAGTTCAGCGGCGAGGGCGGGGAAATCGTTCAGGATGAAAGGCACGCCTGCGGTCCGACAATGCGGGATCACGCGTCGGGCGACGGCGGCGATGAGGTCCAGCGGCTGGCCCTTGGCCCGGAGCTGGAGGAGGTCGGCTCCACCGGCAAGGAGGGCGGTGGTGACGGTTTCGGCGTCCTCGGGGCGGGTGTAGCCGAGATCGAGGATGCAGTAGAGGCGGATAGAATCGTCCAAGGTCTAAAAGTCGAAGGTCGGAGGTCAGAAGAAAAGAGCGGAGTCTGATGACTTTCAGACCTTTGACTTTGAGACTTTTGACGCCTTTTTAAATCTTCCGTTCTTCGAGGAAGCGGGCGACCCAGCCGATGTCGTAGTTGCCGCTGGCGAAGTCCGGGTGATCGAGAATCTCCATCTGGAAGGGGATGGTGGTCTTGATGCCCTTGATCATGAATTCGGACAGGGCGCGCTTCATTCGGGCAATGGCGATCTCGCGGGTGGCTCCGGTGACGATGAGCTTGGCGATCATCGAGTCGTAGTAAGGCGGGACCGAGTATCCGGAATAGACGTGGGTGTCGACGCGGACGCCTTTTCCGCCGGGGGCGTACCACATGTCAATCTTGCCCGGGCTGGGGCAGAACTTGTTGTAGGGGTCCTCGGCGTTGATGCGGCACTCGATGGAGTGGCCGCGCGGAGTAGCCTTGAGAACGTGCTCGGAGAGGCTTTCGCCGGCGGCGACGCGGATCTGCTCCTTGATAAGCTCGCATCCCATCACCTCCTCGGTCACGGGATGCTCCACCTGGATGCGGGTGTTCATCTCCATGAAGTAAAAGTTCTCCGCCTTCTCATCGACGAGGTATTCGATCGTGCCGGCATTTTCGTAACCGATCGAGCTGATCAGGCTGACGGAGGCGTCGCCCATACGCTGGCGCAGTTCGGGAGTGAGGAGCGGCGAGGGGCATTCCTCGATGATTTTCTGGTTGCGACGCTGCATCGAGCAATCGCGTTCGCCGAGGTGGATGAAATTCCCGTGGGAATCGCCGAAGACTTGGAACTCGATGTGGTGGGGGTTGAGGACCAGCTTTTCGAGGTAGCACTCGCCATTTCCGAAGCAGGAAAGGGCTTCGTTGGAAGCGGCCTGGAACAGGGAAAGGAATTCCTCTTCCTTATAACAGGGGCGCATGCCGCGGCCTCCACCGCCGGCGGTGGCCTTGATCATGACGGGCAGGCCGATCGCTTTCGCCGCCTCGAAGGCGGTTTCGGCGTCCGGCATGATGTCGGTGCCGGGGGTGATCGGGACGCCATTGGCGACGGCGGTGGCGCGGGCGGTGGCCTTGTCGCCCATCATCGAAATGACTTCGGAGGACGGTCCGATGAACTTGATGCCGGAGGAGGCGCAGATTTCGGCGAAGCGAGCGTTTTCCGAGAGGAATCCGTAGCCGGGGTGAATGGCATCGGCCCCGGTGATCTCGGCGGCGGCGATGATACGGTCCGGCTTCAGGTAGCTTTCCTTGCTGGAGGCGGGTCCGATGCAGACCGACTCATCAGCGAGGTGGACGTGCATCGAATCGACATCTGCTTCCGAGTAAACGGCGACGGATTCGACCCCGAGTTCACGACAGGCGCGGATGATGCGGAGGGCAATTTCGCCGCGATTGGCGACCAGGACGCGCTTGAACATGGGAAGAGGTGACAGGTGATCGGTGAGCAGTGATCGGAGGAAGGCCGATCACTTGATGCGGAAGAGGACGTCGCCGTATTGGACCGGGTTGGAGTCCTCGGCAACGACGGCGCAGATCGTGCCGGAGCGCTCGGCCTTGATCTCGTTCATCACCTTCATGGCTTCGATGATGCAGAGCGTCTGGCCTTCGGAAACGGTGGAGCCCACTTCGACGAAGTTCGGGGCATCCGGGGCGGCCTTGCGGTAGAAGGTGCCAACCATCGGGGAGGTGATTTCCGCGCCTTCGGCTGCGGCCGGGGCGGCAGGAGCGCTGGCAACCGGAGCGGCGGCGACCGGAGCCGCGGCAGCCTGGGATGGCATCGATGAAAGAAGGCCCCTCAACGCATCGAGGTCCGGGCCTTTCTTGAGCTTCAGATGAAAGTCTTCACCGGTGAGGTCGAAGTAGGTGAGGCCATGCTCATTCATGAGCTCGACGATGCGGCGAATTTCCTGAAGGTCCATGGTGGGAGAGTCGTGGGATTGGGTCCGGCGCGGGAATCGCGTTGGACGTTCCGCGAAGCTATGGACGCACGGGAAACAGCGTCAAGCGGAACAAGAGGGGAAAGCTGAAAGGCGAAAGCTGAAAGCTGAAATAAGAAGGGCGTTCTGGATCTCTGTATTCAACTTTCAGTTTTCAGCTTTCCGTTTTCCGCTTTTACCCCACCGGGGAATGCGTGAGGTTTTCCCCGACATGACGGCCAGTTCCCCGCTCCTCCCCCGCCCTCCGGTGCCTGCCGAGTTCATTCCGGCGGATTATTTCCGGGTGCTGGAAAAATCAGAGGTCTTTCCGGAAAACAGGCCGCTGGAGATCGATCTGGGCTGTGGCGACGGCTCGTTCCTGCTCGGCATGGCAGCGGAATACCCGGAACGGAACTTTCTCGGAGTCGAGCGCCTGCTAGGCCGCGTCCGGAAAGTAGGGAAGCGGATTTCCCGCGCCGGGCTCACGAACGCCAAGGTCCTGCGCCTGGAGAGCCGCTACACGATCGAGTGGCTGTTTCCCGCAGGCTCCGTCTCACGCCTACACCTGCTCTGCCCGGATCCGTGGCCGAAAGCGAAGCACCATCGCAAGCGCTTGGTGCAGCAGGATTTTCTCGAAGCGCTCTGGAAGGTGCTGGAGCCCGGCGGCGAGTTCCTTTTCATGACCGACCACCCGGAATATTTCGAATGGGCGACGGAGCAGATCACGCGTTTTGGAAAGCTGGAACGGCTGGAATGGGTCGAAAGCACGTTTTTTTATCCGAAGACCGACTTCCAGCTCCAGTGGGAAGCCGAGGGGAAATCCATGCACCGTCTCCGCGGTCGGAAACCGCTCAGCGCCGGTTGAGCCGCAGCGTGCGGCCATCGACGAAGCCTTTCAGCAGCAATGATCCGTCTTCTTCCGGCGTGATCGTGACACCGCCGGTGGCGCGTTGATCCAGCACCTCGATGCCCGATTTTTGCCACCAGGAAACCTTTCCGGGATCCAGTTTCTCCTCAGGTGGATGAGGTGAATTCGAGGCCACGATCGCGCGTGGAGCCACCGCCTTGATGAACTCATCGCCGAGGGAAAGATCGGTCCGATGACGCCCGGCGATCAAAATGTCCGCGCGCAGATCCTGCCCGGACGCGAGCAGCTTCCGCTCGGTCCGCAGCCCGGCGTCGTTCACGAAGAGAATCCGCCAGCCGCGCCAGTTCAGGCGGTAAATGGCGACCCGCTCGTCGGCGATCGCATCCCAGGCCAGCGGGTCGGGCGCGTGCAGCACTTCGAGCGTGGCGTCATCGGGAAAGGGCAGCCGCATGCCAGGTTTCGCGAGGAGCGTTTTCAGCCCCTCGGCCTGCCAATCGCGATACGACGGACTGCGCGAACGCTCGACCGGAAGCAGCACCTGATGAACCCGGGTGGCTTGAAGTAACGTCGCACCACCGCCGATATGGCCGCCGTCGGGATGACTGAGCACGACGGAATCCGGGCTCACGCCGAACGACCTAAGCGACGGCAATACCACGCGCTTGAAGGTGTATTTATCCCCGCAATCCAGCATCACCGAGCCATCGCTGGCCGCGAAGCAGACTGCGCCTGCGCCGTATTCGAGATCGTAGATTTGGAGAAAAGGTCGGCCGCCTCTTGGGATCGTCACGCTGGAACCGGGGATCGCGGCGAGCTTTTCGGCCAGTCCCGAGCAGAGCAGCGCCACCTTGCCATTCGCCTGATTCAGCCCGCTGGCTGCCTGCGGCGAAAACGGATGCACGGCGCCCGAAACCAGTCCGAGGACCAGCAGCACGAACACCACCGGAATCATGAACAGCGAGGCGATCACTGCGACGGGTGTCACCAGCCCGAAATGCCAGGCTGTTAGAGGAGTCGAGCCAATCCCCGCCGCGCAGGAAACCGCCACCGAGTCGATGACCCAGCGTTTCGCGCCGAACCAGCGGGCCTGCCAGTTCGTCAGCAGCACCTTCGGCAAATAGGAATCCGGCTCGGCAAATTTCCCGAGCTTCCGCGAAAACCAGCCGCCCCACAGCCCGATCGCGGCCACCACGCCATACGAAAGCTGCACGCCCGCCTGGCCTAACAGACGCCCGTCCCAGACTGCCGCGCCCAGCAGCACGGCACCGAGGGCATTGAGCAAATCCGGCCGCCGTCTCGCCATGAACGCGCTCAGGAACACCGCCGCCATCCACGCCGAACGCACCGCCGGCGGGCTGTTTCCCGTGATCCAGGAGTAGCCGAACATCAGCGCGATCAGCAGTGGGATCGAAACCCGACGCGGCACGCCCAGCAGTTTCAGGAAAAACCACACCGCCATCCCGACCATCGCCACGTGCAGGCCGCTCACGGAAAACACATGCAGCGTGCCGCTGTTCCGGAACGCCGCCACCACCTCGTCGTCGTCCTTCGGATACTCGCCGATCACCACCGCGCGGATCACATTCGCCTCGCGACTGTCCTCGGCCAGCCCAGCCGTCACCGCCGTGCGGAAGCCCATTTTCACGCTCGCCGCCCAGGCCGCCCATTTTCCGGTCGTGACCTTGCCGCCTTCCCGATCCGCCAGGAAAAGCGCCGCACCGCCCTGTCTTTCCAGCCACGCAGGCTCATCGAATTCCCCTGGATTTCGTGGCGGCATGGCTGGAGTGAATTGGCCGCGGCCCGAAATTTCCGAGCCCGACACCGGCACCTCGCCGCCGCCATACCACATCACGGTGGCGCTTGGCAGTTCCTTCGATTCCAGCTTTGCAAGGCCCGACCACCCACGGCCGGCGGGCTCTGCATCCTCGATCATCCGCGCGGAAACGATGCCCGGCGGTCGTCCGATCGAGATCAGCCGCTCGGAGGCCTGATGCGTCGCAGCATTTCGAAAGCCGGATGAACCGCCAGCGGCCAAGGTGCAGACGAGGGCGATCATCGCCGCGCGCTTTCCGAGCAGCCAGTTGGCGATCGCCGCCGCCATCACCACGGCGATCAAAAACAAACCGAGCGACACCCGCATCGCGAGCACCGCCGTCACGGCAGCGAGGGCACCACCCAGCAGCGGGTGCAGCCTGAGAAATGCAGCCGCCCGCTCCCGCATGACCTTAAAGCAAGCCCCACTCGTGGAGCTTGTGGCGGGCGTTGGCCGAATGGCGGGTTTCAGGGAACTGGTCGATCACCTGCTGAAGCATGGTCGTGGCCGACATGCGGTCACCCGCGTCCTCATCATAGAGCTCCGCGAGCCGGAACAGGAAATACGCGGCGTTGTTGATCTCCCACTCCTGGCTTTCCAAGGCGTAGCGGATCGTCTGGATCGCCGCGTTCGGGTCTTCCAGGTTTTCCCGTTGGATCTTGGCAATTTCCACCCACGGCATGCGGTTGAGCGGATCGGCCTTCGCCGCCTCGCGGAACGACTCGATCGCGCCAACGTAGTCGCCCTGCGCCACCTTCGAGCGCGCCGCGTGCATGGCATCCTCCTCGACCTGCGCACCGCTGTCGTAAACAGAATGCGTCGCCTTGTGGGCCAGCATCGGCAGCACGTCAATCACCACGACGGTCCCCACGAGGCCGGCGGTGAGAAAGGTCAGCAGGATGCCGGAAAAGATCTTCTCGTTGGCCTGGGATTCGAGCCTCGACTTGAGTTTCGGCAGCTCATTGTTCTCGTCCATGCCGCTGTTCTCGAGAGCCGCGATTTTCGCCTCAAGGTCCTTGGTCTCCTGGCTGGGCAGACTGTAGAAAATCCAGCCCCCAATGATGCACACCGTCAGTACGAGATAAATCAACCACTTCATGTTCGCCGAAGCTATCGAAGCCAGCAGGCGGGACGGAAGGAAAATCCTCCCATGACGGCGTCAGAACTGGACCCCTTCAGCCATCAGCGAGCGCCTCAGCAGCACGGTATCCACCCGATTGATGCACAACACGCTGATGGTGGCTCCACCCATCGCGGTTTTGCCGACCAACTTCGGACCTGACCAGCGAAAGTGCTCCGTCCAGAGGTCCACCCTTGGATTGCACAGCCTCGCCATTTCACCTGACCGCTCATCCAGCCCCGCAAGATTCGGGCCTTTGTGGGAATTGGAGCGGAAGCAGGACCAACACAGATTCTCCAGCTCGGTGGCACCTCCATGCTTTTCAGCCACGACATGATCCACTTGAAATCGCAGCTCTGCGACGGATTCAGGCAAATGACAATACTCACACCGGAAGCCCGCGCGTTGTCTGATCTGGTTGCGCAGTCGCGGGCTCATGGGCCGTAATCAAGACGCTTTCGCCAGGCTGCGACGCGCTTTCGACTTGAGGAACTCCAGGGCAGTGCCTACGGAACGATAGCTCTCCAATTCAGTCGCTTCCTCGTCCGTGAGCTTCCCCTGCGCCGCGCGCACGGCGAGGACGTCCGAACGATCCAGATCGCGCTTGCTGAGTTTCAGGTTCAGCAACGCCCGGGCAGAAGCAGCATCCAGACTGCGCCGTGCAGGTTGGATGGCACGCTCCCAGATGGCGATGCTGGTGATCGTGGGTGAAGTCGTGGCCATGCGGGGAGCATAGCAGCGGGAGACTTCATTTGGCAAACCCGAGTTCGAAGGCATCCTGCGCTGTTTCCGTCTCCCGCGGTATCGAGGCCATCGAAACCCGCCTTAACAGCGCGGTCAGCAGGTTCAGGAACGCGATACCATCCTGAAAAACGAGCTCACCCGGAACCCTGCCACTGATACAGCGCCAATGGACACGGCGCTTGGAATGACCTTGTTGATGGCTTTCATGACCCCATAGTCGGGATATGGAAGTTGGGCAAACGAGGTTTATCCGGGCATTCACCGCAGGCATCATGATGGCGGCATTCTCCTCGGTCCTCGGCGCCGAAACTACCGGAGAAGCCTATCAACATCTCGCCAAAGGAATTTCCGGCCTGACCTACGGCGACGTCCTCTGGCAGCGGCCGCCCAGCTATTGCGAGACCAATCCGGACCTGAAGACGTCCTTCGAGAATTTTGATCAGGCGATGGCCGTAAATACCACTCTCGCAGAGCTGACGGAACTCTCCAAGCACCCAGAACCAAAGGTCCGCACCCTGGCCATGATGAGGCTCTATAACATGGAGGAGCCCGGGGCGTTCCGCGTGATTTATTCGATGAAGGATGATCAGGCTGGAACTTTTCCCAGCCGAAACTTTCTCACGGAGGATCGCGAACACCACAGGATGTTGCTGGATACCGTACCCATGACAGTCAGCAAGCTGAACAGCATGATGTTGGAGCAAGCCGGATTTCCTCCCCTCGGGATGGAGGATTCCGCCATCGGAGGGATGATCGAGGATTGGACTGGCTGGTATCAATACCTGTACTTCCGAGCTACCGGACGAACCTCCCCGATTCGGGCAGAGCGAGCTCCCAAAATCGCGGCGGTCCGGAGGAAAATCGATGCCCTGGCTCCCACGACCCGAGCCTGGATGTTGCTGGCGATTGGAGTGATCGACCTTCATACCAACGAAGGCAGGGATCCCAGGGAGGAGCTCGCACCGCTTTTCGCCACTGAGGAAGAACTGATCGCCGCCGCGAAACAACTAGGCTCGGAAGTGCTGATCGCATTTCTGCGCGACGGAACGCGCACGGGACTGCGTAATCCGAAGTGCACGGGCCCCGAGGGTGACAGCGATTTCATTCTCGATCACGCCGGAGTGCTGTTTCGCAAGGAGGACGCGGAGAACCTCAAATCCATGGGCAAACTCATCGCTGCCGCCGACGCGGACCCGGAACGGGCGTCGCAATTCATTCGCGAAGAGATCGACCTCCGAGACAAGGAGCAGTCAACCTACGGACGAGGAAAGGCCATCGCAGCACTCTTGGATCTTTGCGGTGACCGTGAGGCAGACTTCATCGTTCACATGTTCTACGAGGGGCTCAAAAAGAGTAGACCAAGCTTCGCCACCTCCCAGCAACAGGAATTCATCCGCGAAGTGCAACGGCGCAAACCCAAGGAATGGAGAAAGTCGCTCCGGGGAATCGTGGCGCATCCCGGATTTGAGGACTTGGAAAAGTTGACCTTGATCTATTTCGCCCTCCTGACCGCAGATCTCGGGAAAGCCGAGATTCCCACGATGAAGGTCCCCTTGCCTCAGATTCGCGATCGTCTGCGGGATTACTTTGGATTGCCGAAGAAGGACTAGGCCGATCTGTCCGGCAGGAAATCTATCAAGGGCCTAACTCTCAGAGCCTCCTCGCATTCCGGCCCTCATCGATGAGCTGCCAGAAGTGCTTCGACTTCGCGAGTTCCTCGTCTTCCCCCACCGGCATCTTCGAGCGGAAGAGGAAATCCGAGAGCGTGCCCTTCGTCAGGACGCGATGGACGATGACCGAGCCGTCCTTCACCTCAAAGTAGAAGCGGTGGTCCTTCGAGCGGAAACGATAGAGCTTCTTGCCGGCGCGTTCGAGTTTTCCAAAACGTTCGCCATCGAGGGTTTCGAGGTCCTTTTCGGAAACCTTGAACTCATCGAGCAGTTCAAGCTGCTCCAAGGTCCCGAGCTGGGAGATTTCGGCGGCGCTGATTTCGTTGAAGACGATTTGGAACACGACGGGGAATTTAAGTTCCAAGTTTCAAAGGCCAAGTTCCAACGTGGAGAAAGCACGAAATTCTAAGTTCGAAATTCGAAACGACGGGCGTTGCCCCCATCATTTTCCCTTCATTGGCGCGATCCGTTCTGCCTCGAGCTGCTTGCGGACCTTTGCACGCAGCGCTGTCCAACGCTCCTTTGTCCAGGTCGCATCCGGTGAATCTAGTGGATCAATTTTCAGGATTGAAGCGATCTTCATCGCCGCGAAGTCCCTCACTGTGATGGTTGGAAACGTGAATGCCGCGCAAGGGCCCCCAAACTTTTCGGGATCTTCCTTCACATCGCGCACCCGCGTGTCGTCGAGGAACCCGGCAAGAAACCTCAGTCGTCGGCCCTTCAACCGGTCTCCAACATAGGTATAGTCGAACGGATTCATCCATTCGAGACTCAGCCCGACCTTCGCCCGTTTCGCGCTGTCAAAGAATGATTGCCAAACGATGTCATCATCCACTGCCAACACAACGTGGCTGACGCTTGCGACTGCATTGGTCCAGTAGACTCCCTTGGCATCTCCGGGCAGGTTCTGGATCAAACCGCGTGCCGGTGCCCGGGCGGCCTCGGGGTCGAAATTGGCGAGCGCCTGGGTGGCCATGCGGCGGCGGGCAATTCCACCGTCGTTTGCAAGACCCACCACCAGGCGGAGCTTTTCCTCTCGACTCAAGCCCGACCCCAGCACGGCCTCTGCAAGGATCCATGCCGAATCCCCATCACCCGATTCCCGCTCAAAACGCGCCACCAGATCCACCAGTCGTTCCGGCCAGCGATCCGAAAGCACCGCCAAAGCAGGCTGATGACTGAGGAATTCTCCGTCGTTCCTCCGCTTCAGGGCGAGGCGGGTGAAATACGCGAGTTCACCCTCCTTTCGGACCTTCTTCCATGCGGCAGTGAAATCACCGGCCACCGGAGCATCAAAAAAGCCATCGCCGGACGCAGCCTCAGGCAACAGATCTCCCAGGACTTCTTTGGCCAGGTCCCCCAGGAACTTCGGAGAAGATGGAGCATTCATGAACGCAGACCTGCGCCGAGCCGTCAGTCGCGGGTCGGCCTCCAGCCTCAGCAATTCCGGAATGGCTGCGAAGCCCATGCGGACGATCTTGTTCTTCGATTCATCTTCGTCCTTGTCGAGCTCTTCGCAACCACCCTCTCCTTCGCCTTGGCCATACTCGATCAGCAGGGCCTCGACCGATCCTGCTTCCGCCACCGGTGCCTCTAGGGTCGCGGAAACACTCGCGAGCAAAGCCTTCCGGCGTTGGTC
>JANOKL010000174.1:0-1423 GCA_031419215.1 Luteolibacter sp.
GGCGATGCCCTGCGGGTCGGTTGGTTCGGTTGGAAGCGCCACGGAGCGAAGGGTTTCTGGCCGATTGATGACTTGCAAGCCCCGCGTCGCCAAGGCATGGTCCGGCCCGCATGCGGAAACCCATCCTCGCTGGCCTGTTGCTGCTTTTGCCGATGCCGGCGATGGCGCAGCTCTACGCGGACTTCCAAACGACGGCGGGAAATTTCACCTGCGAACTGAACTACAAGACCACGCCGAAGACCGTGGCGAACTTCGTCACGCTGGCCGATGGCACACGCCCCTGGCTCGACGAAGGCTCGGGCCTTGTCTCCTCCACCCGCCCGGTTCAGCCCTTTTACGACGGCCTCGCCATTCATCGCGTCGTCAACCAGCCCGCCGGTCGGATCCTCCAGGCCGGATCGCAGAAGGGCGATGGCAGCGATGGTCCCGGCTACACCTTCGCCGATGAATTCCAGCCCACCGTGCCCGCCAGCTACCAGCACGACTCCGCCTACCAGCTCTCCATGGCAAACGTCGGGCTCAACAGCAACGGCAGCCAGTTCTTCATCACCGGCGGCGCGATCCCCTCGCTGAACGGAAAGCACACCGTCTTCGGAAAAGTCATCTCCGGCAGCAGCGTGATCGAAACGATCCTCGGCGCACAGACCGACACCAACGAAAAGCCCGTCACGCCGATCACCCTCCAGCACGTCGTCATTCGCAAGGTCGGCACCGAGGCCACCCGCTTCAATCCCGCCCGCTTCGCCCTGCCGACGGTCACCACTCCAAAGTTCCGCAGCAAGGTCACTCCCGGCGTCAGCGCGGTCCTCAACTTCGCCCAACCGCCCCGCAGCCTCCTCCACCTCTGGGCCTCCGAAGATGGTGGCACCACCTGGAACGACATCGGCACCCGCTTCATCGGAGCCGGGGAAAGAGCCGCCGCTGGCGTGCAGCTCAGCCTCGCCGACACCCCCGCGAACGCCAACTTGCTGTTCCGACCTGTCGTCACCACCTACCCGAGCGACTCCATCGTCCCCAGCTCGATCCTCAACCAGCAGCTCTATCTGGAAAACGAGTCCGGCGACTACACCTTCCACTTCAACTCCACCGGCGAGCAGTCCTACCTCATCGTCCTGCCCTCCGGTGAAACCAAGTCCGGGAAAATCACCCAGGTCAGCTACACCCCCGATGGCTACGGCGCGACCCTCATCGTCGACACCGCCAACGACGGAGCCTTCCGCTACCGCCTCGCGCCTAAAGTGAAATCCCGAACCGGCCTCACCGGCCAACAACGCGGCTCCTTCTACAACTTCATCTTCAGCTGGATCCCCTACGCCGAAAACGCCAACTTCGCGCTTTCGCCGTTGCCGTCGCAGCAGTGAGAGAGGGAGGGGTTAGGGGTTAGGGGTCGGGGGTCAGGGGTCAGGGGTCAGGGGTCAGGAAG
>JANOKL010000175.1:0-2816 GCA_031419215.1 Luteolibacter sp.
TTCCGGGTGCGCAGAGGAGCATGAAGCCGCCCTCGTTTTGGAAGCTGTAGTTGTATTGGAAAATGGTACGACGACAGCCGTAGTCGGAGTCGTAGGCCTGGCCATCCTGGGTGCCCTTCATGCCGGAGACCTGGTTGAACTGGATGACGGTGTCGTCGCAGTCAAAGGGCCAGATCCCGGCGGCGGCTTCGCCCTTTCCACAGCGCATGCGTCCACCGCGGAGGATGTTGCGCTCGATGAGTCCGCCGTTGGTGCCCCAGAGCTTGATGCCGTCGCCGCCGATGTCCTCCAGCAGGTTGTCGCGGAGGATGACGTTGCGGCTCGGTGGACCGCCATGGCCGCGCTGGCAGATGCCGTTGCGGTCGGTTTTCACGACATGGCACTTCTCGATGAGCAGGCCATCGAAGTAAGAGCCGCCTTTCGATGACGCCTCGAAGAAGATGCCACAGCCTTCCTTGTCCTTGCGGAGGTCGCCGTTGACGTCGTGGACATAGAGCCTGCGGAGGTAGATGCGGCTCATTTTTCCGATGCCAGTGGCGTGGACACGGACGCCATTGCGCCACTGGGCGGGAGTGGGACCGAGGTTGGTGATTTCAAGGTCGGCGACTTCCCAGCCGTGGATGTTCTCGAGCAGGACGGTGTCGTAAAAGCGGCCCTGGCCCTCGATGCGGGGCAATGCGCCGTCGCCGTAGCGGCTGATGCTGATCAGTCCGGAGGAATCTCCGTCGATGCGTCCGGAGCCCTTGGGTTTCAACTGGCCGTTCCAGACCTCGCCAGCCTTGAAGAGAATCCGGTCGCCGGGTTGGAACGTGGTGGCGTTGAACTTTGCGAGGCTCTGCCAGGCCTGATCCGGCGAGAGGCCGCTGCGGCTGTCATCGCCACGCGAGGCATCGAGATGGTAAGTGGCCGCAACCGAGATTTCTGAAAACGTGAGGCAGATGGAGAGGATCGTGAGGGGGAATCGCATGGGCTCGTGGGGCAGCCAGCAGCCTACGGACCATGCATCCCAGCCTTTCAACTGCGGACATCCCCTGAACGTGCGATCACTTCACGCGCGAGAGCTTGGGCAATCCTCGTTGAAGGAGTTGTTTGTCGACGGTAGTGGTCGCGATTTCATCAAGCTGGACGGTGAGGTTCTCTTCGTCGAACTCGATGGAGTGGAGGCCGTCGGCGCCCTTATTGAATGCCTCCATGAGTGACTTCATGTCGCGGATCTCCTGGCCGTTGACCTTCTTCACGACGAGATTGCGGAGGCGCTCATAACCGATGGTTGCGGGCGTGGGGATGACGCCGCTGAGGAAGACGATGCGGTCGGCCTTGTCCTCATATTTTTCCGGGTTCTGCCAGGGGTCCAGCAGGTTGAGGGGCGCACGGGATTTCCATTCATCGCCGAAGGCTTCGAGCAGCGGCTTGGTGAGTTCCTGGAAAATCAGGCCACCTTTGACGAGGTAGTTCGGAGCGGTGTTGAAGGTGTAGCTGGGAACAAGTTTCTTCGTTTCATCGCTGCGGGTGAGCGTGACATCGAGCTTCAGAGGCTGGCCCTCGCGGAGCAGGCTGAGGCTGATCACATCGCCGGTGTTCTTCTCGCCGCGGACCATGTGGCTCCAGAACAGGCTGCCGTAGATCGGATGATTGTAGTAGCCGCGGCGGTCGATGGTGTGCTCGCCGATGGCAAGCAGCACGTCGCCCTTGCGGAGTCCTGCGGTTTCAGCCGCGCCGCCCTTCTTGACGTTGGAAACATAGAGGCCACCCTGGTCGTCGGCGAGCTTCAGCCATTTCCGGAATGAAGGGTCCTCGGTGCGGGAGGTGCTGATGCCGAGGCTGGGGAAGCCGGCGTAGGGCGTGGTCTTCGCGGCCTGCAGAAAGCGGGCGAGAAGCTCGGTGGAGGTGACATCGCTGAGCTGGTCCTTCGAGTTGTAGCTGGCGAGAAGCCCGGCGAGCTTGCCGTTCTGCAGCACCGGCAGTGAGAAGCTGCTGGCGGCGCTCTGCATGGAGGCCTTCACCTCGAAGGTGAGGAAGAACTGGCCCTCGAGGAAATTCGTGATGACGTCGACGCTCTGGAGACTTCCGGCTGTTAGAAGCGGCATGCCGTTTTCCTCGACCTGGAGGATGTCAAGCATGTCACCGATCTTCGGCGAGGCACCGAGTTCGAGCGGCTTCGTGCCCTCAAAGAACTTCGCGCCCTTCTCTTGATCCGCCGGACCCAGAAGGGCCAGGTTCGCCTCGAAGTCGACGGCGATGACCTTCGCGGGGAGCATGCGTGTGCCGTCGGTCGACTCGAATTCCAGGTAGGAGGCATCCGCGACGAGCTCGCCGGTGGTGAGGACCTGGTCCTTTCCGACGATGGGCGCGAGAGCGCGGCGTTGGCCGGGAGGATTCTTTTCCCAGGGCTGGCCAGGATTCCAGGTCTGCTGGGTGGAGTTGATACGGACGACCGATTCCTTCAATTCGGGGCGTTCCTCGGCTGCCTTTGGCTCGGAAACCACGGGGGCTTCAGTCGTCGCGGCGGCTGCCTTTTTCGGCGGCTCGCAGGATGTGAGGGCGAGCGCGAGGAGAACGAGAGCGTGGTATTTCATGACGCGGGAAAGGGACGGGGTGGGGAGGTCGATCAGTCTTCGAGATTTGAAAGCTGTTCGATGTCGTAGGCTTCCTGGACGCGCTTGGTGGCGGTGGCGACCTCGGAGGAGGGGATGATCAGCGGTCGCTCCGCACCGAAGAGTTCGATGACGAAGAACTCCGGCATGTCCTTCGGGTGGAGGAGTTCGTTGGCGTGCTTGAGGTCCTTGACTTCAGTGCCGTTGATCTTGTCCACGGCG
>JANOKL010000176.1:0-3603 GCA_031419215.1 Luteolibacter sp.
GCTGCCGGGAACAAAGCGATTCCAGCCGGACTGCTGCCTCTGAACTTTCGCCGGAAAGGTCGAGCAGCCGGGCGATGCCGACATGGGCCTCTCCGTGGTCTGGCTGCAGGGCCACGACGCGGTCGAAGCAGGCACGAGCATCGCTGAGCTCGAAGAGATCCTCATGCAGCTTCCCCACCATGATCAGCAGCGGGATGTTGTCGGGTGAGGCGGCCAGTGCCGCCTTCAAGGCTTCCAAATCCATGGTCGGATCAAAGCGAAAGCCGGGGATGAAGCAAGCATGCTGAATCGAAAACGACCAAGCCGACTGTTAGCATGACTGGATGGACCGCCAGCAAGTCAGGAGGTTGCAATGTTCCAGGAAATCGAGGCTCAACTATTTCCTGCTTTCACGGGCGAACCCGCGACGTTCTTCTGCCACAGCGACGAAGGTGTCAGGTCGCGTGGACGACAGATGATGATGCCGGCGTGCTTGGATGACTGATTCAGATAGTCCGTGATCGGGCGGTCGATGATGGTCATGCGGCCCTTGTCCTTGTCGGAGGTGGCGTGGGTGAAATAGGCGCGGCCGTTGAGCCGGACGATGAGACCGACATGCGAGGTGTAGCCGTAGGTCTCGTTGGTCGTGATCGCGCAGACGTCGCCATCGGCGAGGTAGTTCTCCACTGCCCTGACGTTTGATTTCGGAATCTGATAGACCGGTAGCCGCGAAACCTGGGCTTCGATTTGACCCATCGCCGGGATGAGCGAGGGATCGGACTTCAGATAGCGGTAGCTTTTCCACTGCACGGTCATTTCCCGGATCTCACGGCTCATGCGCTGGGCTCCGGGGAGGCGTGAGGTGATGTTTTCCGCCAGACCGCGACGCTGGTTGTCGTGAAAGACCTCCTCGAGGTGGTGCATGCGGCTGAGGTAGCCACCCGTGCAGCGGCCACCTCGGTAGCGCTCGATTTCGATCATTTGCAGCAGATCCACCGGGCGATACGGGCCGGGCTTGGAGCGGAGCAGTCGCGCGATCGCGAGGGAGTTCTCGTAGTAGGTCCAGCAATCCATCGCGCTTAGATTGGCGACGGGCGACTCGATGCGGTCGTCCACCTCCAGGGTGTAGTTCGTGTAGGGCGTGCCGACGAGTTCGCGTGCGACCCGGATCGTGCGGGCTCCCAGCGGCAGATTGCGCCAGTTTTCACGCTCGGCCTTGGCGATGATCGCCTGGAACTTGGTTTCGCCCTTGAAGACGGTGGAAAGCGGCAAACGCGGCGCGGAGGGTGGTGGAAGATCCGCTGCGTGGAGCGCGCCGGAGATCAGCCCGAGTGCGAGAAAGAGAACCGCTTTTCCATTCATGCCGGCAGGATACGGGATCACCGGGAAAAGGAAAGGCGCGTTTGATCCGGGACGCCCGAACTGGAAAGGGAACCACGAAAGGCACTAAGTTTCACCAAAGAAGATCCTTCATCATCTTCCGCTTTTCGTGCCCTTTCGTGTCTTTCGTGGTTCCTCTGTTCAGGCAGTGGTTTCCTGTGTCCGAGCCAGCCGCTCCAGCACCGGCTCGAAGACGAACCACTGCGACCAGTTCGGCCGGATAACTTTCAAGATCGCGCCCGCCCAGATTTTCGCGGCGGTGTCGTCTTCACCGCGCTTCCGCTCCGGCAGCTCCAGTGGCGGGAAGACCATCACACGATAACGCCGCCAGCCATCGCGCACGATGAACAGCGGAAAGCAGGTCACGCCGGTCGCGCGGGCGAGGTAGAGCGGGCCTTTCGGCAAGCGCATCTTCAGGCCGGGCTCGACCTCCACGTCCATCGGGGAAACCTCGAACACCACCCGATCTCCCTGCACGGCCACGATGTTTCCCTCGGCGAGTAATTTCGACAGCACCAGGCCGAGGTGGTTGTCGCTGGTGTTGTAAAGCGCCCGGAACTGCGGGTTCTCCTCCTCCTTTTTCCGAAGCTCCTGCTCGCGGATCACCTGCATCTCCGGCTGACGCTCGGGAGCGCGCACGGCGTAGATCGTCCGACCGAAGTGCGAGGAAAACAGCGGTGCGGCGAGGTCGTAGTTGCCCATGTGGGCGGTGAGGATCAGGCAGCCTTCATTGCGGCGGGCCAGATCATCGAAGGCCGGGATGCCGTCGATCGCCCAATCGACCTCGCCTGTCTTGGTATCGCAGCGCAGGGCATCGACGTAGGTGTAGGCGAAATTCCAGAACACGCACCAGGCCCCGCCGAAGGCCCGCAGCGGTCCCCAGGTCGGATGGAGTGCACGCAGGTTCGACTGCACGGCGCGACGCTGGGACTTCGCGATCAGGAAAAACACCGACGACCACGTCGCGATCAGTACCGGTTCCATGAACCACGGCGCGACCTTCAATCCGAACCTCAGAAATAGCGTCGGCAGATCCCCGAACAGGCTCAGCCGCTTTCCGAGTTTGGTGGGGGTGGGATCGGACACGTCGAAGGGAGGAAAGCGCCGGACGGGGGTGGAGGCAAGCGGAGTTGGTGGGCTTCCGCTATTCGTAGTGCCCTCGGGCTTGGGCGATGATCAGAGCCCCGCCTTCCTTTTTATAAATGAGCCGATGCTCGCCATCGATCCGTTTGGACCACCAGCCGGAAAGCTCGTTCTTCAATGGTTCCGGCTTGCCGATCCCACCAAACGGGTCCTTCAAGGTTTCCTCGATCATCCGAAGCAGGCGCTTCGCGATCTTCGGCTGATGTTGCACCCAATACTGCAAGTCCTCGAACGCTTGGGGCTTAAATTCCAAGCGCATTTTTCAGATCTGTGAGGGACTCGAAAACGACATGCTCCGTGGCTGGTGCATTGACGGCGGCGCGCAACCGCCTGGCGTTCTTGGGAGAAGAGAGGAGCTTCTCGGTGGAGTCCGTCTCGGCGCTCTTCGTTGGGAGTGTGCGAGCAAGGATGTAGTCCTTGAGCGACATCCCAGCGAATGTAGCCAGCGTCTTGATCTGACGGTGCTGGTCCGGATCGATTTCGATGCTCAGTCGGCTCATGAAGCTAGGGATACACGGATTGAACATTTTGTCAATTTTGGGGCTCGCCCGAACGCTCGCCAGAACTGGATTTTCCGCTAGAAAGGCAGGGTGTCCGATGCTTCCGAACGCTTTCTTGATCTCATGACCAAGCCACTGGCGGGGAATCATGAGCTCAGTGCGCATGCCCGCTGGGAAATCGGTTCCAGATTGGATGCTGATGCGGACGAGGTGCTGGAGGAGGCCTCGCAAAGGTTGGAAACGCGAGATCGTTCGAAGTGGAAACCGGCGTGGATCAGTTTGGGGCTGGTGTTGCTGGGAATGGGGCTTTTAGGGCTGAGCGCTTGGAAGTGGGTACCGCAGAGGCATGCAGCAAAACTCATGTTTGGTCTGGGTCGCTTCGAGATCTCGCATGAAGAAGTCACCGAGATGAACCGGCAAATGGCAAGCTGCCTTCCTTCAGAGGATCGGATGTTCATGGAGTATCAATTCGACAACCTGAAGGCACTCCATCCAACCGAGCCACTGTATTTCGCGCCTGGGCTTCAGTATGCGTGCGATTGGGAACAATATCGCACAGGAAAGGTTCCGAATGGCTTGATGGATGAAGTTTTCAAGATCG
>JANOKL010000177.1:0-15893 GCA_031419215.1 Luteolibacter sp.
GCTACGAGCTGGGCGTGCTGGCCACGGAGCTGGTGACACCGGGAGGCGAGGGAAATCCACTGTTCCGCAAGGTGTTCAAAAACGGCGTGCTGGAATCGCGCTGGGAGGACTCTGAGCGCGATGGGGCCTGGGATCTGCGGATCGACTTTGATGCGATGGGCCGCGAGCTGGGAAAGACCTCGCTGAAATGAAAAACGGCGGCCAGGAGTGATCCCGGCCGCCGTTCAGGAAAGTGCGTCGACTTACTTCTTGCTGACTTCCTCGATCTTCGCGCGGGTGACCGGGGCGTTGATGTCCTTCCACTTTTCGCGGTAGCCCTTGGCCTCGGCCTCGGTCACGGCGGCGGACTTGTTGCCAAAGCTGGCACGGACGTAGGTCATCACGGCGGCGAGCTTGGCATCATCGAGGGCTGCTCCGAGCGGAGCCATCATGCCGGCGATGGCAGTGTTCGTGGGATCCTTCTGGATGCCCTTGAGGAGGACGAGGGCGAAAACAGCGGGATCGCCATTGACGACCTTCGAGTTGCTGAGCGACGGAGCCATTTTCATGGTTGGCCCGAGCGCGAGCCCCTGACCGTCCGGAGCGTGACAGGCCGAGCAGGTGGCGTAGGTGGTTTTTCCGAGCTCGTCTTGGGCAAGAGCCAGGGGAGCGGCGACAAGGCCGGCGAGGAGAAGGAGGGTGTGCTTCATGGTTCGAAGAGGTTGCTTCAACAGCCGGAACTTGGGCGAACTTTCAGGAACGCGCAATCCGGTTTATTGGGTGATTTATCCTCCGCCCTGCTTTGTCCAGTTCTCGAAATCCTCCGTTTTCCACTCGTCAACGAGGGAGCCAAAGGTTATCACCATGACAGGCACCGTGGAATTCGCGCCGCAAGTTGGCACGACCATTGCTATCTGCCTTTTACCAATCCGCCGGAACCATGAAAAAAATCGAAGCGATCATCAAACCATTCAAGCTGGAAGAAGTGAAGGAGGCGCTCGCCGAAGTGGGTGTCCAAGGCATGACAGTGACTGAAGTCAAAGGCTTTGGCCGCCAGAAGGGGCACACCGAAATCTATCGCGGCTCCGAATACACCGTCGATTTCCTCCCCAAGGTGAAAATCGAAATTGTGGTCGATGACGCGCAGGCCGGCGGAGTCGCCGAGGCCATCGTGAAGAGCGCCAACACCGGCAAGATCGGTGACGGCAAGGTCTTCATCTCCACCATCGAGGAAGCCATCCGCATTCGTACGGGTGAGACCGGTTCGTCCGCTGTCGCGGTGAACTGAGTTTTTCACTTCATCTTCTCTTTCAAACCGGCGGCTCCCTCACGGTGCCGCCGGTTTTGTTTTGCCCGGTGAGCTCAAGCCCGTGACGTGGCCCAACGCTGCGCGAACCGCGGCGGAATGGGCGGCGACGCGTGCTGGCAGCGCGGCAGCGCTGGGCGTTTCGAAGGTGAAGGATACGGGGCAGCCGAGCTTGGCGAGGAAGATCGCCTCCGGCCACGACTCAGGCATGTCCGCCTCGGCCACGTGGTAGATCCAACCAGGGCCGCGGACATCATGGTCGTCGATGGTCGAGCTCGGCTCCGGCGGAAACCAAGGAGCCACGGCCCCCAGGATGGATCGCGCCCGGTCGGGGCAGTCCTCACAGCAGTTGATCTCGTAGAAATAGAAGCCGCTGGTTTCCCAATCCTCATGGAGGGAAATGAACAGGTCCGGCACGCGAAGGCTCTGAAGCCAAGCCACATGCTTCGCGACTTCCAGGTTTTTCCGTGCCCAGTAATCGCGGTTCAGATCCTCGCCATCGGCATTTTCGCGCGTGCCTGCGGCCAGTCCCGTCGGGTTCAAGGCCGGGCACAGCACCCAGTTTCCTTCCGAGTCAAAGGCTCCCTCGCGAATCAGCTTCAGCAAGGCCAACGGTCCCGCCGGCTCATCGCCGTGGATGCCTGCGGAAAGGTAGACCGTCGGGCCGGGGCCGCGCTTTTCCCATGCGATGAGTTCGCCCGCTGCCGTCGTGGCGAGGACGGTCGGCAGGAATCCAGCCGCGCGCGCGGCTTCCGTGAAGTCGGTCGAAAACTGCGGCCAATCGAATCGTTCGCTCACCCCCGAAAGCTTAGGGAAAGCCCCGCGACGTGCAATCGCGCAGGCTCAGCTTTTCTGACGTGGCCAGCCGAACAAGCGGTGCGTCACGATCGGCACGATGAAGATCATCAGCATGAAGACCGACCACCAGATCTTGAAGGTCTGGCTTTCGATCAGGTGGGCGATGGGCGATTCCGGTTGGAAATGGCCGAGCAAACCGGACACCAGCTTCAGGCCGAGCAGGCCCACGACGAGGAACGCGCAGGTTTCCAAAAAGGGATAGGTGTGCATCAACTTCACAAAGCCTTGGGCCGCGAAACGCATCGCGAGGATGCCGACAAAGACGCCCATGCAGATCAGGTAGGTGTTTTTCGTCAGCGCGTTTGCCACCAGCACATTGTCGATCGAGAACATCAGGTCCATTAGCTCGACCGAGAGCACCGTGGCCCAGAAGACTCCGATCATCCTGACCATGTGTCGGAACAACCAGTTCCCCTCATGGGCCACTGCCTCCTCGGCGATTTCCTCCACATGCTCGTGCTTGGTGAAATGCTGGAATGCCAGCCACAGCAGATACAGCCCGCCGATCGGACCGACCCACCAGACCTGCGTCAGGAAATTCACCGCCAGCAGGCAGCCCCCGCGAAGCACCAGGCCGAAAATCAAGCCGATCTTCAAAGCCCGGCCACGCAGATGGGGAGGCAGCTTTCTCACCATGGTCGCCAGCACCGCCGCGTTGTCGACGGAGAGCACGCCCTCGAACACGATGATCCCAAGAATGATGGGCAAGGCGGATTTCAGATCCTGACCGATGAGCTGTTCGAACCAATTGAGGTCCTGACCGAGGAGCTGTTGACCGAGGAGCTGTTCGAACCAATTCATGAGCAGCGACAACTTGCCGATCCAGATTCCGGGTGACAAGCGGCATGTTCCCCTCTCAGGAACTGGACGCGCGTTTCATGGCGGGCTAGTCTGGCTCGCCATGAAACGAATTCTTCTACTTTGCGTGACCGCCGCAACGGCCGTCCTCACCGGTTGTGTCGATCCTTACTACGGCCAAAACCCTGGCTATCCAGGTGGCGGATACGGCGGCGGTGCCAGCCAGGCCTATCGCAGCGGCCAGACCGATGGCGCACGCGACAAGGCCTACAATCGCCCCTACAATCCCTATCGCGGTCAGAGTTCCGTCGCAGGTCCCAATCAGGACAGCTATCGCAATGGCTACGCCTATGGATACCGGAACAGCAATGTCGGAGGTAGCAGCGGCGGCGGAAACTGGGGTGGTGGAAACAACGGTGGAAGCTGGGGAGGCAGCGGTGGAAGTTCCAGCAACCAGAGCTATTACAACCAAGGCTACGCGCTCGGCAGCCGCGACAAGCGGACGGGCCAAACCTACAACGCGAACCGCCACTGGAACAACGTTCCCCAAGGCGAGCACCTGAATTTCAACCAGGGCTACGCAGCGGGTTGGTCACGCACCAATCGCTGAGAGCCCTCAATAGACGGGAGCGCCGGACTGCTGGTCGGCGCTTCCTCCCCCACTTGTGCGGGCTTTGCTCTCCATGCCTTCACCAAGCAGACGCAGATCCCGACCGAAACCGATCGCGGTGTTGCAGGAGGAAAGAGCCAAACCGGTGAGAGCTGCCGCCAGCAAGAGGAGTGTTTTCATGGAAAAATTCCATAGCGCGTTCCCGTCCGGGCGCAATCATTAAGTTTGGTTAACAGCTTCCGGGGTCTGATTGTGCGGCTCAGGTGATTCCAATGACGGGGCCTGGGGGCAGTTGCCGAATTAGCACGGCGGCTCTTTCTCTGAAGAGCGTGGCCGGGCAGTTGCCGGAAGATTTCGCTCCATTGATCCATTCTGTCCGTCCCTCTGAAATTTTGTGCTTCGCGTGAAGGGCGGGATTCATGAATTTACGTTTCCATCCCTGATTCATTTGCTATCAGGCCTCTGTGACACGCCGGATGATCTTGTGTTGGATGTGGATGGGATTCCTCGGGGCGGCAGAGATTTCGGCTCAGGAGTGGATCGTCCTTAGCGGAGGACCGGCGACCAAATACAACGAGCTTCAGAAGGAACAAGCCCATGATAAATATTGGGGAAATTTCATTGATAAGGCCCTGATTCGATTCCCCCAGATCAAGCAGATCGCAAAGCCGGGCGACAAAATAACCTGGCTGGTGTATCGCAAAGCCTACGTGACACGCGGAGAGGAAATGCGCGCGGATCTCATCTCAACGGTGGCCCAACACGCGGATCAAATGGGCGTCTCCCTGATCTGGTTTGATGACACCAACCAACTGATCCAATACTTGAATGCCGGACAGGATCGGAAAATCCATCAAATCAGGAGTCTCGACTATTTCGGCCATTCCAACAAATCCTGTTTCCTCTTCGACTACAGCAATATGATCGATGGAATGTCGGTGGTTTTTCTTCATCAGAATGACCTAAAGCGGGTGAAGAAGGAGAGCTTCGCCGTGGATGCTTTTTGTCAAAGCTGGGGATGCCACTCAGGGGAATCGTTCAGCCGACAGTGGAGAGAGGAATTCGAAATCCCCTTGATCGGGGCGGTTGGCAAGACGGATTATTCCACTCCCGAAAGCCTGCCAAACCTGTCCAGCCCGAAGGGAAAATGGGCCCAATGACTTTCATTTGATCGGAGGGAATGCAGTGAAACGAATCCTGTTATCGTTGGGGTTGGGTATCCTGCTGGAGTGGGTCTTCTCAGCCATTCCAGAGACTCCGGCGACGGACCCAACTGCCCCGAGTGAGTTCAATGAACCGGTCGTGCCGGAAGGAATCACCGTAGCAGACGCGGCCAAGGCGCAGCCGGATTTGCAGCACCATCAGCCTGCAGGAGAGACGAGTATCGCCTTATTCCAGCCTCATTTCATCGGGCATCGATATTTCAAAGCCAAGTCTGGAGCATGGGGCTGGGTGAAAAGGCCGGAAGAGACCTGGGAGCAGGCGCGGTGGGTAGCGATCAAGGAAACGCCCCGCCAATACACCGTTCCCGATCGTGGAATGGAAAACCCGGAGGCTGACCATGATTTCGAATACCGTCTGCTCGGTCGCTTTGCGGGATACGGAGTCTATGATCCGCATTGGGACGAGGTCGTGGATGTCTTTGTCATCGAGGGATATGAGTCTCTCGGGGAAACGGCTCCGCTGGATATGAAGCCGGGCGCTGCTGAGCAGGGCAGTCGCGACCCCGTCTACTCCAAGGGGAATCAGAGCTTCTCGCAGCAGGAAGACGATTAATTGCAGCAGAATTGGAACTGGAAATGCTTGACCCAGCAGCGTCCGCACGACATCACATCTCTGGTTAAATCCTTCGATCCCCCAATTACTACATGAATATGAAATTCCTCCCACTGGCAGCCGCTTCCTGCCTTTTTGTTGGCAACGCATCAGCTGGTACTCCAACAGGGCCAACCTTTGAATATGAACACAATCTGGCGATCAACTTGCAGATGGTCTCCGAAGGTGCCTCTGAAGAAAAAGATGGCCCTGCCGGAAATACCTCAGAGTCCAAGCCGTTTGTTGGCGAGAAGTACTCGAACAAGGAGATTCTGGAAGACCTGAAGGACTCAGGCATCATTCCCAGCATCATTGGATGGTCGATCGTGCTCGTCACCGATGACGAAGGAGACGTGAGTGGCTTCAGGCTCAAGAAGAAGAACACACGTTCCATCGACCTGGAGAACCTTTCCCTCCGAGTCAACTCGCCAACCATTGAGGCCTACTCCGGCACCACCATTGCCCGCACAAGGCGCTACACTTCGACCGACCAAGAACTTTCCGTGTCGAGGTTTTCCTTCGATACCAAGGACTTTGAATTTGCCGTGACTGGCAACTTCAGGACCGTTTTTGCTGTGACCGAAGATTTCGGTACCGGCGAGAATTCCAAGGTCGTTCAAAACATCACCTGCAACAACCTCTCCGGTTATGGTTACGAATACGGTGACGAGTGGGAAGCAGCGTCAGCCGAGCGGGTTGTAATCCAACCGATTGATGAAGATTCCACATTCATGGTCTTTGGCGGCTTTATCGCCACTTCCGTGAAGAAGGTGGCAGTCTTGGACTGAACTATTTCGTTAGTCATTTAGTCAGGAGGGCCATCAACACCAGATGTTGATGGCCCTCTTTTTTTCAACCATCCGACTTTGTGAGAATCGATAAGAGAACATTTCTGGGGGTGCTGATGGTGCTGATCGCTGCCGTGATGATCGCACGGAAGTTTTCCTCACCGGAACCCTCAGGTGCCCTGCCTGGCTCAGAAAATCAGCCGAACTCGGCAGCCGGGCATCCGTCCAATTCTGCTCCCGGGACGAGTCAGGGTGGAAGCACGGCAACCAAGCCTGAACTCGCGGACGAGTCTGCCGAGAAGTCACGGGCTGAAGCCTTGGAAAAGATCGAGGAGGCTTCCACGAGCTACGATCCGGCGCAGTTGCCCGTGATCCGGCCCTATCTGATTCACCCCGATCCTGCGCTCAGGGCAGCTGCCGTGAACGGAATGCTGGTTCTGGGAGATGCCTCAGCGGGCCCGATGCTCCGCGAGGCCGCCAGAACCTTGAGCTCACCAGAAGAAGCAAAGAAGATGGAGGAGGCCGCGAATTACGTCGAGTTGCCATCCGCCAATCTCAAGAAGCACGCGGAACGGGCGAAAGAGCGAAAGAAGGCTGAGAGTCCGCCCATGCCTCAGGCACCCATTGATCCGCCCTCGGAGGGGGTAAGGTAGGCTAGCGAATCCAAGCATTCTGGTCTCAGGGGACCGAAACGAGGGTCACCCCTGCTTCAGTTCGCGACGCAGGGCGACGATGCCATCTCGGATTTCAAAAATGGACTGTCGGAGGTGGGTGAGTGCCAGCTTCTGGTCGGCGTCCTTTTCCTGATCGAGAAGGGTCTGGCAGGCGGCCATGGCTTCGTTGAGCCAGCTCAGGCAGCGCTTGAGGACCGCGAGGATGAAACCGGCCTCGGGCTCGTAGCCGCTGCCGTGGCCGCTGAGGGCACCCGCGAGCTTGGCGCTGACCTGCAGGAGATTTGACACCAGGCAATGCTCCGCCGTGTCTGAACCACCCTCGCGGGAAACCAGGTCCACGGCACGAAGCGCGACTTCATAGGCGAGCGCTTGAAGCGGATGACGTTCCTCGTCGTCCTCGCAATCCATGTCCTCGGACTGCCAGGAGTTCGATGAGCCTTGCAATTCCTCATCGTCGAAAGGATCGACCATCTCGGTCTCATCGCGTTCGGCCAGGGCATCGAGCAACCCATCCCAGCCCATGACGAAGGCCTCCTTCCGTTCAGCATCGCCATCGTCCATGTACTTCTCAAGGACCTCCTGATAGGCATCGGCAAGTCGGTCGGATTCCTTCAGACGCTCCTCCCACTCGTACTCGTCGAGTTCGTCGCTCTCGCTGCCTTTTTCCGGTTCGGAGGGTTTTTTCCGACGGATCAGGGTGGCCATGAAATCGCGCATGGCGTGGAGATTCGCAAGCTGCTGGGCCTGCTCGGAGTCGGCATCCATCTGCCAGACGTGCTCGGTGACGGTGAGTCGGTAGTCGGAGGTTTCGATCAGGACGCGACCGTTTGCCTCGCTGAACCACTCGAGATAGAGCAGGTTCTTCCATTCGTAGGGAATTTCCCGGCCGGCGGCGTGAAGGGCCTGAATCTCATCCTCGCTGACGGTGGCGATGCGTGCCTTTCGCGAAGCGGTGACATCGCCGACGACGCCGGCTTGCAACAGAGCCAGACTCTCGGCATCCGGATCGGCACTGGGTTCGGGATTTTCAAATGACAGCCTGGCCCCCGCGAGGTCACGCCAGCAATCGCCGTTGAGATCCAGCGTCAACGGCTCCTCGCGGCCAAGGAGCCAGATGCGCCCGGTGGTCCTTCCCTCGACGGTGTTGTCGATCTCGCCGCGGATCACCGCGTCATCGATCCTGCATGCCATGGAGTGGAGTTTCGTCATCATCACCCGGCCGCGTCAATCCACTTGATGCACGGGCTTCCCTCGCTAGGATGATCGCACACCCCGCTCTTCATGCCTGACTTCCCCACAATTCTCCATATCCTGCTGTTGATCTTCGTGGTCATCGTGTCGTTCAACCTGATCATTTTCGTCCACGAGCTCGGGCATTTCCTGGCGGCGAAATGGCGCGGCTTGCAGGTCGACCGGTTCCAGATCTGGTTCGGGAAGCCGATCTGGAAGAAGACCATCGGAGGGGTGCAGTATGGACTCGGCTGGATTCCTGCCGGCGGGTTTGTCGCCTTGCCGCAAATGGCGCCGATGGAGGCGATCGAGGGCTCCAATGGTGACGCCCGTCCACTTCCTCCGATCAAGCCGATCGACAAGATCATCGTCGCCTTCGCGGGCCCGTTGTTTTCCATGCTGCTCGCGCTGCTGGCTGCGGCCGTCGTCTCGGGAATCGGCAAACCGGCGGACCTCATCCCCTCGCAGATTGTCGGAACAGTCGAAAAGGATAGCCCGGCGGAAAAATCCGGCATCAAGCCTGGGGACAAAATCATCGCGGTGAATGGCGAGACGGTGACCGGCTTTGCAGGAAGTCTCGACAGCATTTTCGAGAACATCATTCTCAGCAAGGGCAAGGACATCGTCTTCACGATCGAGCGGGCAGGTGAAACCGCCCCGCTCACGCTGACCTCGACATTTGATATCCCGCAGACGAGGTGGTTCCAGCGGCGCGCGCTCCGCCACGTCGGCATCGGACCTGATCCGCTTTATGTGGTCGCCGCCGCTGTCACGGAAAACAGCCCGGCCGCCCGGGCGGGCCTCCTCCCCGGCGACAAGCTCGTGAAGATCGACGGCCACGCGGTGCCGAACGAGGATGAGTTCCTCAAGCTCGTGAAGGCCACCGACACCCGGCCCTTTGAGCTGGAATACGAACGCGAGGGAACGATGGCGAAGGTCACGCTCTCCGCGGAGGTGCCGGAATCCCCCGCAGGAAAGCCTCCGATGATCGGCATCGCGCCGGACGGGGTGCCGTTTCAGGATGCCACCATGGTTTACCCCTCCGCCTTCAAGCAGGTCCGGGATAGCCTTAAGATGATGTGGATGACGATCTCACGAGTGGTCTCTCCGGACTCCAACATCGGCATTGATCACCTCAGCGGGCCCATCGGCATCGCGAAGGTGAAGTTCAGGATGCTGCAAATGGATCACCCCTTCAACCGCCTGCTCGCTTTCTTCGTCCTCTTCAATGTGAACCTCGCCGTGCTGAACATGCTGCCGCTCCCGGTGCTCGACGGAGGACACATCGTCCTCGCGATGATGGAGTCGGTTGCACGACGTCCGGTGAAGGCGAAAATTCTTGAATACATCCAGATGGCCTTCGCCCTGATGCTTTTCAGCGTCTTCATCTACGTCTCCACCAAGGACGTCGGCGATGACCTCGGACGTGGCGGCAGTCCTGCGGAAAAGATCGTCTTCAAGAAACCGTGACCCTCACCACTCCGGCGACTGTTGGCGGACCGCTTCATAGAGCGTGATCGCCACAGCCGTCGAGAGGTTCAGGCTGCGGGTGGAGCCGGGTTTCATGGGGATGCACAGCGCCGAATCTCCCGCGCTCTCGACGACTTCGGGCGGCAGGCCTTTCGTCTCGCATCCGAACACGAGATAGTCGCCGGGCTCGAACGCCACGCTCCACGGCGAGCGTCTCGCCTTCGTGGTCAAATACCAAAATCGCGAGTGCGGAGCAGCAGCGGCGGCAAGCTCATCGAGCGATTCCCAAACCTGCACGTCGACATCCTGCCAGTAATCGAGGCCGGTGCGGCGGACGTATTTATCCTCCAGGGAAAAGCCGAGCGGTTTCACCAGATGCAGCACGGCCCCTGTCGCCAGCGCAAGACGTCCGGCGGCTCCGGCATTGTGTGGGATCTCGGGCGCGACCAAAACGACGTGGAACATGGCGATTCGTTTATGAGACCGTCAGGCGTGTCGCAAGCACCACGGTCGGCGCGCAACACTATTGCGGACATTTGAATGAAGAAGAGCTGGCCGCTAGGAGGAGTGAACCCCCTTGGACGCCGCCGCCGACTTCGCGCTTTCGGTGGCGAAGAGGTTGATGTAGGATGTCAGGCATGCCTGAAAATCAATATATCGGTTGGATCAGCTGCGCCTTGCTTGGCTTGGTGGTTTTTTCAGCTGGCGGATGCGACAAGGTGAAGCAGCTCAGCACGCCGAAGCCGGTTGTCGTCGCACCCATGAGCGGTCCGGTCACCCGCGAACTAAAGGAAGCAGATTACCCGGGCCTCGTCGCGACCAAGGATCGGCTGACCGTGGTGGTCTTTCACGCCACCTGGTGCGGACCTTGCAAGAATTTGGAACCGGTCATGGCCAAGGTGGCGAATGAGTTTTCAGGCGTGGCGCAGGTCGGTCGATTCGATGTCGACCAATGCCAGAACCTTTCCAGACAACTCGGTGTCGGCGGGATCCCGGACGTGAGGTTTTTCCTGAATGGCAAGCAGGTCGACTCGTTCCTGGGGGGCACTTCGGAGGCGGATCTCCGGGATAAATTCCTGGCCTACTCCCGGGGGTTGACACCAGCGGCCAAAACGACCCCAGCTCCCGGCGCAGGCCCGGATCCCGCGAAACCAGCCCCCGCCATCCAACGGATGCAAAAGGATTGGGTGCCGCCCGGGATGAAGAAGCTCTGAGGCGATTTCGGGCAAAGGGCAATTCCCCTTCAACGAGCCCTTTACAAGCGGCGGGTTCCCTGCGAAACCCCTAGAAATTTAGCCCTTGCCCGCTCGTACCCATGCCCAAAGACACCTCCATCCGCAAAATTCTCGTCATCGGTTCCGGACCCATCGTCATCGGACAGGGTTGTGAGTTCGACTACTCCGGAGTCCAGGCCTGCAAGGCACTGCGAGAAGAGGGCTACACGGTGGTCCTGGTGAACTCGAATCCGGCCACGATCATGACCGATCCGGAGTTCGCCCACCGGACCTACATCGAGCCGATCACGCCCGAGGTGGTGGAAAAAAACATCGCCCGCGAGAAACCGGATGCACTTCTCCCGACCCTCGGTGGCCAGACGGCGCTGAATACCTCGATGTCGCTCTTCAAGTCCGGGGTCCTCGACAAGTACAACGTGAAAATGATCGGCGCGAATGCCGATGCGATCGACAAGGGCGAGAACCGCCTGCGTTTCAAGGACGCGATGCTCAAAATCGGCCTCGATGTGCCGCTCTCCGGCGTTGCCCACACCATGGAGGAAGGACGCGCGGTGGCGGAAATGATCGGCAAGTTTCCACTGATCATCCGCCCCGCCTTCACCCTCGGCGGCCAGGGCGGCGGGATCGCCTACAACCGCGAGGAGCTTGAGGAAATCGTCTTCCGCGGCCTCGACCTTTCTCCGGTTTCCGAAGTGCTGATCGAGGAATCCCTGCTCGGCTGGAAGGAATACGAAATGGAGGTCATGCGTGACCATGCCGACAACTGCGTGGTCGTCTGCTCGATCGAGAACCTCGATCCGATGGGCGTTCACACCGGCGACTCGATCACCGTCGCACCGATCCAGACGCTTTCCGACCGCGAGTATCAGATCATGCGGGATGCCTCCTTCGCCATCATCCGCGAGATCGGCGTGGAAACCGGTGGCTCGAACATCCAGTTCGCCACCGATCCGAAGACCGGTCGCATGATTGTCATCGAGATGAACCCGCGCGTCTCCCGCTCGTCCGCGCTCGCCTCGAAGGCCACCGGATTTCCCATCGCCAAGATCGCCGCGAAGCTCGCCGTTGGCTACACGCTCGACGAGATCAGGAACGACATCACCCGCGAAACGCCGGCCTCGTTCGAGCCGACGATCGACTACGTGGTGACGAAGATCCCGCGCTTCACTTTCGAGAAATTTCCGAAGGCCAATCCCGTGCTCACCACCGCGATGAAGTCGGTGGGCGAAGCGATGGCGATCGGTCGGACCTTCAAGGAATCGATGCAGAAGGCGCTGCGTTCGCTGGAAACCAGCCGCTGGGGTTTTGGATTCGATCCTAAAGATCCGGAAGCACCGAGCCACGCCGACATCGAGCGCAAGCTCCGCGTGCCGAACGCCGAGCGCATCTTTTGGTTGCAAACGGCCTTCGTCACCGGCTGGACTCTGGATCAGGTCTTCGAGGTCACGCGGATCGATCCGTGGTTCCTCGGGCACCTGAAACAAATCGCGGATGAGGGCCTCGACCTCGCCAATCTCGATCTCCGCCGCGCGAAGAAGCTCGGCTTTTCCGACCGCCAGATCGCCAGGGCCAAGGGCACGCACGAAGACACCGTCCGCGCCGAGCGCAAGGCCAAGGGCATCATCCCGACCTATCGCCTCGTCGACACCTGCGCGGCGGAATTCGAGGCCTACACCCCGTATTTCTACTCCACCTACGGCGACGAGAACGAAGCCCGACAGTCGGACAAGAAGAAGATCATCATCCTCGGCGGCGGACCGAACAGAATCGGCCAGGGAATCGAGTTCGATTACTGCTGCGTCCACGCCGCCTTCGCGCTGAAGGAGCTCGGCTACGAGACGATCATGGTGAACTCCAACCCCGAGACCGTTTCGACCGACTACGACACCTCGGACAAGCTCTTCTTCGAGCCGCTGACCCTGGAAGACGTGCTCAACATCTGCGATCAGGAGCAGCCTTACGGCGTGATCGTGCAGTTCGGTGGTCAGACGCCGCTGAACCTCGCCGCCGACCTCAAGCGCCACGGCGTACCCATCATTGGCACCTCGCCGGAGAACATTGAGCTGGCCGAGGACCGCAAGCATTTCTCCGCCCTGCTCGACCGGATCAATCTCCGCCAAGCCGAGGCGGGCACCGCAACGAACGAGCAGGAGGCCGTCGATGTCGCCGCACGCATCGGCTACCCGGTGCTTGTCAGACCGTCCTTCGTGCTCGGTGGCCGCGCGATGATGATCGTTTACGCCGAGGACGAACTCCGCCGCTACATGCGCGAGGCCGTCACCGCTTCTCCGGAGCGTCCGGTGCTGGTCGACCGATTCCTCGACGGTGCGATCGAGGTCGACGTCGATTGCATTTCCGATGGCGACCAGGCAGTCGTCGGCGCGATCATGCAGCACATCGAGCAGGCCGGCATCCACTCCGGAGACTCGGCCTGTGTGATCCCCTCCTTCTCGCTCTCCGAAAGCATCCTCGCCGAGATCACCCGCGCCGCGAAGGACCTCGCCCGCGAGCTCGACGTGAAGGGGCTGATGAACATCCAGTTTGCGGTGAAGGACGAGGAGCTCTACGTCATCGAGGTCAACCCGCGTGCCTCGCGCACCGTGCCCTTCGTTTCGAAAGCCATCGGAGTTCCACTCGCCAAGCTCGCTGCGAAGATCATGGTCGGCCACAAGCTCGCCGACCTCGGCTTCACCGAAACGATCATCCCGCCGCACTACTCGGTGAAGGAGGCCGTGTTCCCTTGGAATCGTTTCCCGGGCATCGACATCGTGCTTGGCCCGGAAATGCGCTCGACCGGTGAGGTCATGGGCCTCGATGCCGATTGGGGCATGGCCTATGCCAAGGCCCAGATCAGCGCCTTCAACCCCCTGCCGACTTCTGGAAACGTATTCCTGTCCGTTTCCGATCGCGACAAGGCCACCGCCGTCCAGATCGCCCGCGATCTCGTCGAGCTCGGCTTCGAGATCTACTCCACCGGCGGCACCCAGGCCCGGCTTACCGCCGAGGGCATCCCCTGCCATCGCCTCTACAAGCTCTCCGAACAAGCCCGCCCGACGGTGATCGACGCGATGAAGAACGGCGACGTCCACTTCATCATCAACACCCCGAGCAGCCACGAGTCCCGTGAGGACGAGGTCAAGATCCGCTCCGGCGCGATCGCGATGAAAATCTCCCACGCCACCAACCTCGCCGCCGCCGAAGCCTCTGTGAAAGCCATCCGTTCCCTCAAGAATCAGGAACTCACGGTGAAAAGCATCCAGGAGTATCACGGGATGTGATCGTGGCAGCGGTTCTCAACCGCCAAGCTTCTTCCCACAAACGAAAAACTATCGGGGCCGACTGACTTTTCTTGTTGGGGCTTCCATGATGAATTCCGTCTGTTGTGGCCTTATCAAAGTACTTGGTCCTGCGGTCGTCCTGCCTCCGTTCTTGAAATGCAGGTTCTTCAGGGCTAGCCTCTGATCATGAGCACGATCACGGTATCCTTGGCGGATGAGGACCTTGCGTTTCTGCAAAGGTTTTCGGAAGCGCAAGGAACCTCGGCAAGCGAGTTTCTGGCGCGGCAGGCCCGGAATCTGAGACAGCAGTTGGAAAAACCGTTGCCGCCCGAAATCGTGGCCGCCAGCGGGATCATCGCGGGTGACGTTGATTCAAAAAGTGAGCTCCTGAATCATTTGCAGCGGAAGCACCTGTGAGGGTCACAGTGGACATCAATGTGCTGTTGGACGTTTTCCAGAAACGTGAACCGCATTACGCCGCTTCAGCCCGGATTTTGGCGCTGGTCCAGCAGGGAGAAGTGGTCGGTGTATTTCCAGCTCATGGGTTCACAACACTTTACTACCTGGTTCGCAAGTATGCCTCGCGACCTAATGCCGAGACCGCGATGGATGAGGTGTTGAAGTATTTTGAAGTCGGGAGTCTGGATGTGGACGGTTGGGTGCGCGCACGATCGCTTCAGATGCCGGATTTTGAGGATGCGGTGGTGGCGGTCGTCGCGGAGGAGACCGCTTCGAGTTTCATCATCACCAGAAACACCGATGATTTCACCCACTCGCCAGTTCCCGCTATCACTCCTGTTGAATTTCTGAGCCAGTTTGCGCCTGCTTGATGCAATGCGGGAACGCTCCCGGGGGCCCTGCCATGCCCGACAAGGTCTGTAGTCCCGACTCTGCATGAACGAGACGGGGAGAATCCGCCTCCACGGTTTGACAACACCGGATTGCCCGCCCACGCTGCCGCCGAATCTGAACTTCACCTCCTTATGGCTTACGATCTCATCGTCATTGGTGGTGGCCCGGCCGGCTATGTTGCCGCCATCCGCGCTGCCCAACTTGGTAAATCCGTCGCTTGCGTCGAATCCGAACGTGCCGGCGGCACCTGCTTGAACTGGGGCTGCATTCCCACCAAGGCGCTGCTCAAGAACGCCGAGCTCTACCAGACGCTCACCCACAAGGCGGCCGAGTTCGGTTTGAAAATCGACGGCCTTTCTTATGACTGGTCCGCCGTGATCGGCCGCTCGCGCAAGGTCTCCGACAAGCTCGCCGGCGGCATCGAGTTCCTCTTCAAGAAGAACAAGGTCGATTACATCCGTGGCGTCGGTTCAATCGAAAGCCAGGGCAAGGTCGGCGTCGTCGCGGCCGATGGCTCGAAGCAGGTCCTCGAGGGCTCAAACATCCTGATCGCCACCGGAGCCAAGACCCGTGGCCTTCCACAGCTACCCTTCAATGGCACCAGCGTCATCGGCTCGCGCGAAGCGATGATCCTGCCCAAGCAGCCCGCCAGCATGATCATCATCGGCGCCGGCGCGATCGGGGCTGAGTTCGCCTACATCTACAACGCCTATGGCACCAAGGTGACCGTCGTGGAAATGCTGCCGCAGATGCTGCCGGTCGAGGACACCGAGGTCGGCGACGCCCTTGAGAAATCCTTCATCAAGCAGGGCATCCGCTGCCTGACCAACACCAAGATCACAGGTACCGTCGACAAGGGCACCCACGTCGAGGTGACTGTCGAAGGACCGAAGGAAAACGCTACGCTCTCCGCCGAAATCGTGCTCGTCGCGATCGGCGTGCAGCCGCTTCTGCCCGGCGGCCATCAGCCGGAGCTTACCGACCGTGGTTTCATCAAGGT
>JANOKL010000178.1:0-2099 GCA_031419215.1 Luteolibacter sp.
GGTGTCGCCCGCGCCCTGGGTCTGGCTGTGCTCCAGCGAGTGGAGGCGGAAAGTCTCCGCCAGCTTCGCCCGCAAGGGAGCGGGAAGGTTGGTCATCGCCTCAAAGGTCGCGGCCTTCTTTTTCCAGACCCAGTCAAGGATCTGCCCGGCCCGGAACGCAGGCTGGCCTTCGGCCGCGAGCCACTCGGAGAGGGCATCGGGCGTCAGGCCGGTCAGGGCGGGTTGAACGTCGGGCATGGCTTGAGGTAAAGCGGAAAGCTGAAAGCGGAAAGCGGAAACGAGAGAGGAACGATTCGCGGTTTACGAGTTCGGGTGGGTGCGCTTGGATTGGGGCGAACCGATTTTACGACCATGGGAAGAGCCTTTGAATGCCGACGCCGCGCCAAGGAAGCACGCTGGGACACGATGTCCCGGGTGTTCCCGAAGCTTTCCAAAGCCATCACGATGGCCGCCAAGAACGGCGGACCGGATCCTGCGGGCAACGCGCCACTGCGGATGGCGATCATCAATGCCAAGGCTCAGAACCTGCCGAAGGACCGGGTCGACGCCGCCATCAAGCGCGCCGCCGGTCACGAGGGAGCCGACATCGTGGAAGTTTACTACGAGGGAAAAGGCCCGCACGGCAGCCTGTTCTATATCGAGTGCGCGACCGACAACACCAACCGCTCGGTGGTGAACCTGAAAACGATCTTCAACAAGAACGGCGGCCAGATCGTGCAAAGCGGCCAGCTCGATTTTATGTTCACGCGCAAGGCGGTCGTGGAGTTCGAGGTCACGCCGCAGATGAATCTGGAGGAAATCGAGTTCGGGCTGATCGACAGCGGTCTTGAGGAACTCAGCGTCGAGGACGGCGTTGCTCGCGCGATCGGGGCCTACTCGGATTTCTCCTCACTGACCCAGGGCATCGAGGCGCTTGGAATCGCCACCAAGAAGGCCGGGCTCGAACGTATCCCAACGACCCCAATCGAACTGACCGACGAGCAAATGGCCGAGGTCGAGCTGATCCTCGACAAGGTCGAGGACGACGACGACGTGCAGGTCGTGTTCACGAACATTGCTTGAAGAAAATACGAAATACGAAATCTGAAATTCGAAAGGGAGAGTCCGTCTCTTCGTTTCGAATTTAGGATTTCGATTTTCGTGCTTTGGCGACCAAGCCATACGAGTGGTCGATCAGCTCGCGGATGAGCTTCGTGGGCACGGAGCTGTCGAGCATGACGGTGTTCCAGTGCTTCTTGTTCATGTGGTAGCCGGGGACGATGCCTTCGTATTCCTCGCGCAAGGAGACGGCCCGTTCGGGATCGCATTTCAAGTTCACGCGCGAAGGGAATTCATCCGGCACCGTCGCGGCGAACATCTTGCCGCCGACCTTGTAAACGAGGACGTCGGGGCCGAAGGGCGTGGTTTCCTCGCAGCCGGGTTTCGAGAGGCAGTGGGCGATGACGTCGGGTAAATCCATCTGTAAGAAAGCACTAAATTCTAAGCACCAAATTCGAAACGCAGAAGTGGAGTCTTCGTTTCGAATTTAGAATTTCGTGCTTAGTGCTTTCTCCTCCAGCGTTCCCTCGGTGACGCCGAGCTTTTCAAGAGCGGTCACGCGGCGCAGCAGGGTCACGGAGTCGCTTTCGCCGGAGACGAGGGCCTGATAGGCTCGGATGGTGCGGGTGGCAGCTTCCTTGTCTTCGTCGAGGAGTTCGATGCGGAACTTGGAGAGGCCGGTGGTGCGGAGGTCGTCGAAGAATTTCGCGCCGGTCTGGGCGCGGCCGTTGAAGAGGGTGTTGCGGCAGCCGACGTCGGCCATGAGCCGGTGGAGCTGGCCGACTCGGTCGCGCAGGTGGACGACGTGTTTTTCACAGGGTCGGCCGCAGTCCTTGTAGGTGGTGCCGCTGCTGAGGAAGGTGCAGAACACGCAGTGCTCCATGTGGAAGAGCGGCATGTGCTGGTGAAGCGTGAGCTCGAACCATTCCGGCGGCGCGCTGTTGAGAAGATCGAGGACCTGAGAAATATTGAGGTCGTAGGAAACGGTGACCGACTCCAGCGAGGCGGCTTCCATGAGCAGCTTCGCGGTGATCGGGTTGGCGACGTTGAGCGAGAAATCG
>JANOKL010000179.1:0-2152 GCA_031419215.1 Luteolibacter sp.
AGCACACGTGAGATGATGTCTTCGGCATCCATTTCTTGCACAACAGTCTTTATTGTCCCACTCGGAGCTGGATATCTAACAGTTTCTCGGTGGGCTTCAAGGTGCCTGCATGATCTCTGGAAATGACTGATTGTCAATGCATCGCTCCTGGATCCCATAGCGTTCCAAACCCTCGAGAATCGGTTCAATTCTCCTGATGCCCAAAGTTTCGGAGGCACTTTTTGTTTACGCCTCTTCAAATCAAAAATCCACAATCGTCAGTCATCAATCGTCAATCCAATCGGCGGCGTCTTCCGGGATGGATTGACGATCGAGGATCCGACTTCGCCGAGGCTATGGCGGACAGGTTGTTGATTTCGGATTTTTGATTTGGAGAGATTCGGCCCTACTTCCGCTTTTTCTGGACCTTCGGAGGCGGCACAGGCTTCGCCCGCTTCGCGAACTCCGTGGCGGCCCAGCCTTTGGCGAGGACCTTGTTTTTCTGAGGCGCCAGCAGGAGCCGCTTCTGGATGGCTTCCTGCTTGTAGGAAACGAGGGTCTCGGTGGCGGGGAGATAGACCCAGGGGTTGTCGGAGGTCTCCACGGCCTTGAAGAGGGGCTCGATGTAGGCGTCCTTTGGGCTCTTCATGGCGATGCCTGCGAGGAAGCTGTAGCGCGTCAACTCGCACTTCCCGAGTTCATTCGCGATGACCCCATCCACATAGCTGGGATGCTTCGGCGAGATCAGCGCGAACATCGCGAGCAGCACCTCGTTCGACACCTCGCGGGAAAGTGAGTCGAGGGTCTGTCGGGTGAGCTTGAGCGCGCGCGTTTCGTCGAGAGCTGCGAGTCGTTTGAAATTCGCCAGGTTGATCCGTTGGAGGTCGCCCCAGAAGCGCCATTTCAATTCGTCGTAAACGCGCTCCTCGATGTCGTTGATGGCGCTGAGGATGAAGTCGAGATGGTAGCTCCGCATCGGGATTTCCTGAACGGTTCCGTTCACGACTTTCTCGAAGAGGTCGACGCTGTCCTTGTTCCGGTAGGCGGCGGCCGCCATGTAGAATTCCCGCTGAGTGGTGGACCAAGTGGTCTCGGCCAACAAGGTCGGGTGGGCTTCCTGCAGTACCTTGAAATACTCGGGCTGTGGATTCTGGGAGATGCAGCGAAAGCACTCGAACGGATGCGCTTTTGCAGACGCGATGATCAGAGGCTTGTCCTGATCCTGCCTGAACTTCGCCACCGCCAGCAGGGCCGATCCATTTCCTGCTGCCGCCAGGGCCCGTAATCTCGGCAGGTGGCGTTCGGGAATGTCCGCCCCTCGAAGGACCAGATCCGTGGCTGCCAGCTTGTTTTCGCTGGTCAGCAGATGATCGATGACTGCGGCTTGATGCTCTTCCGAAAGCGAGTCGATCAGCGTCTGGTGGTAGAGGTCGCCGATCTTCATCCGATATCCGATGCAGCCGTTCAGGTAATCGAACTCCATCTCTTCGCTGAGCTTTTCCATCAACAACTCGAAGAAATCCTCTCGGGGAAAACGTTCCTTCAAGGCCATGGCCGCATGGGCCCGCAGGTTGACATTTTCATCCCGGGTGAAAGCCAGGAGCTGCTCCCGCGTGGCCTGCTTGGCAACCACGTCACCCGCCTCGCCCACCCCCCAAGGGCTCACGCTTTTGGCTTCGCGGATCGTTTTCACTGCCTGATCCACCTTGGACTCCTTCGCCTCGGAAATCGTGAAGAGGCAGAGTGCGCCAAGAAGCAGCCAAGGGGATCGCAGGTCGTGGATTCGCATGGGGTAGGCGCGTTGTCCGATCCGTTTAACAGATGCAGGAGGGATCCGGAGGGAAATTTTCGAACGCTGCGATCGGGGCACAAAAAAGCCGCTGGGGTCTCCAGCGGCTTTTGAAAATTGGATCAGATGCGTTCGAAGCTTAGGCGAGCGTGCCTTCCTTCTTCTTCTCTTCGCCTTCCTTGTGCTCTTCGCCTTCCTTGTGCTTGTCCTTACCACACTTGCCGCAATGAGCGAGGGTGCCTTCTTCTTTCTTGTCCTTATCGCACTTGCCCTTGTCGCAATCAGCGGCGAAGGCGGCGGGGATGATCATGAACGATGCGCAAAGCGCGGTGAGGAGTAGTTTCATCTGAGTATGTGGTTTGTTTGGAGTTTAATAATCCGTGA
>JANOKL010000180.1:0-4901 GCA_031419215.1 Luteolibacter sp.
GATGAAGGGCCGATGCCGGGCGTGATCGACCTCCTGGAAATGCTTGCCTACAAAGGAATCCGCCGGGCCGTGGTTTCCAGCTCATCACACCACTGGGTCGATGGCTGGCTTGGGAAATTGGCGTTCGGACATCATTTTGAAACCGTCGTTTGCCGGGGCGACGCACCGCAAATCAAACCCGCTCCGGATCTCTATCTCGCAGCGGCAGAACGCATGGGCCTGAATCCTGAGGAATGTCTCGTGATCGAGGATTCCTTAAATGGTGTCTTGGCCGCACAGGCAGCGGGAATGCAGGTATGGGTAGTCCCGAATCGAGTGACGGCAGGTCTGGATTTTTCGGCAGCAGAGAGAATTTTCCCGTCTCTAACTTTGTTAATGAGCGATCTACGTTAGGTGCTAGGCAGAGTTGAGTCCTGTCCTATCAATATTTCGGACTTCCGTGGTTTCACAAAAATTTCATCAATTGGTTCTTCCCATCTCACGTTAGAATAGCCAGTTTGCTGTAGATGGTGCCGAATAAGACATGGATTTTCCTGCTTGGCCTGCCACTCATAATGGCAGCAGAGGGGCAGCCGCCACAGCCAGGATCGGTCGCTGCTGTTGCAGATTTCACCAACGGTTTTAAACGCTTGGAGGCTCTGGGTCTGCCCTCGCTGGAGGGAGCCGTTTGGGCCAGCGCGGGGGAGCAATCCCGCGAGATGGATGACTACGAACTCCGGGAGTTATTCGCCGGATTGAAAGGCGGAGGTTGGAAGCTCCAGACAAAAGATAAGCCAGTTTTCCTGTCAATCGGTTCCGTTAAATCCATTGAAGCCAGTGGCAACGAGGGCAATGCAAAAAGCGGCAGCTTCCTAGGTGGCTTGTTCGGCGGGGGATCGAAAAAGGCGAAAACCGTCGATCTTGTCACCGATGCGAACAGTCTCATCGAGACCCTCGACAATCCAGAGAAGAGCAAGGAATTCCGTCAAAGACTTGAATACAGCGGCGCATCATCGCTAGGGCGCTTGCTGATTTTCGCCTCTCAACTTCATCAATCCGGCCATCCGGCAGAAGCCAATCGTCTAGCGAATACTCTTTTTAACCTCGGCGTTTCTCCAGAAACCGTGATCGATGCGGCCATCAATCACCTGGCCGCCCGCGATCTCAGCGTCGTGACCGAAGACTTTTTCACCAACCACGATTGGAAGACTTATGAGCGGGATCTAAGGACCTTGAGCGCCCGTTATCCTCGGGGTTGGGAGGCCTATCCGGCTGTCCAAATGCTGATCCCCCAAGTCGCGAAAAAGGTCGCTGGCGAAATGCCTGCCAAGCCGACGATGGAGGGAGTAACACTGAATCCGGCCGCCATCGCAGCCCTGGATGAAACGCTCAAAGAATCCAAGGGCGCACCTGACGATGAGGCCGTCACGCGTTTTGCGAAGGAACGTGGTATCTCGCTTGCGCAACTCTCACCCCAGATGCGCAGCCAAATCGCCGAGATGCTCTCCAATAGCGATGAAAGGGGTTCCGACGGACCATGGTTGCTTGAGGACTTGACCAAATCAGAATCAAAAGACCCGTGGACAAAGTTGAAGCGGCTTGGGCTCGATGCCTTGCCCGCCCTCGCCGCCGTCGCGAACGATGACACGCTGACCCTATCCCGCAATGCCTCATCCGGCGGCCGATCCTCCTTTTCTCATTTTGGCCGCAGCCGTGAGTCCGCGGCGGATCAGGCTCTCGCCATTTTTCAATCCATGGATCGTCCGCTGACTCGCGGCGAACTCGCCCGCCGACTACTCGCCTCCACCTTGCCCGGCGAAGACCGGGACGAAGGCGGCCCCCAAGCACTCGCCGACAGCGCTATGGAATTTTGGAAAGCGCATCGGGGAAAATCCAAACTTAATCTCCTGCTTGTCTTCCTTTCGGAGGGCGATTCCTCACAGAAACAGACCGCCGCCACGTCGCTTGCGGCCATGCCCGAAGAGGCCGCGCACGCGGCTTTTGAAAATTACGTGCTAGAAAGCGACGATCTCACTTCCACCCTCAATTCCGTCACTCCCTATTTGAAAATTCGCAAAGCCGGAGCGAAGGAATTTTTCACGCGCTTCTCGGTGGCCTTCAAGGCCCAGCTTGAAGGAGTGGATCTCGAGCAGATCAGCGGCGGCTACGAAATCAAAGGGGCTGGTGGCGTGGACAAGTATTTGAAAAAGCTCTCGCTCTTTGTCAGTGGCGAATCCCCGCGCAAGCTGGTATTGGCACTGGCCAAAGCGGAAAAGCCCAATACCCAGCAAATCTATTCTCTCGCCGAAACCGTGTCGGAATCTTCTCCCGACCAATTCATCCCGCTCTTTCTCGAAGCCGCCGTCACGGCCACCAACGTGAAAACTCGGGCCGCATTTTTATCCGCCCTTTCCAGCCAAGGCCGATCGCCCACTCACGAGGATGAAAAGGAAAATGAAAAGGACGCGCCCATTCCGACCGCGCAAATTCCTCACTGGAAAACCTTGCTGGATGATGAGCGAATGATGGGCGATGGAAGGGAAGGATCTCAAATTCGGAATTTTGCCGCATCATTGCTTGAGCAATCTAGCAGTTCTATACCGCAGCGACAATTTTATGAAATTTACCAACTCGATCCCGTCGCCGCCTCTGAGCTCACCCTGACCCGCGCCAAGGACCGCATCGCCGGGAAATCCCCAACTCCCTTGCCCGATGCCGAGAAGGTTCCGCCAACACGTTTGGAAGAAATTCTCAAGCAACTCGTCGCCGCCAAGCCCGAAGCCGTGCACGATCTCGTAAAATCATGGCCGCTCGATGAGAAACTCGCATTCAAAAAATGGCGCAGTGACCCCGAGAACGCTGCCAAGCTCCCCGCCAGCCTCGTCGCGGCCCGCAGACTGCTGCTCCCTCCCACAGAAACCAGCGGCGGTCCTCCTGTCGCCCAGACGTCGGAAATCCTGAAATCGCTCGATCTCAAACCAGGGACGCAAGTCGATTACGAATGCATCACCAAACTCGCGAACTCTCTCGCTCTCGCTTCAAAAAAGCACTCAGGTCTCGTCCTCATTTTCGCGAATTCACCGCTCGAAACAGGGGTGGTAATCAACGCGACACGCCCGTTGGAGTCGTCTGAAAATCGCAGGGGATACGAACACCAATATCTAAGTATGGGTGGGTCCGAACTGAAGGACCCAAACACCGAAGCGGTTGTCAGCCTAAGCTGGATTTCCGAGCGTCGGAGGGCACTAGCCAACTGGAAAATCAACGGCAAAACGATCACTGCTCCAGAAGCCGAACTCCTTGAAAATTTCAAGGAAAGCATGTCCTCGACAGACCAACCAGAAGCAAGGCGCTTTGGTGTCAATCTCACTGTCCTCCACCGCGACGACCTTGAAAAGCTGACAAAGCTTAACCAATCCAGCCGCGAAGAAGATTCCGAATCATCGGATGAATTGCCTGATTTGTCTGAGCTGCCTGAATAAACTAACTGATTTTCATTCCATCATCACCATGTCCAAGCCCGAATCCACCGCCGAACCCGCTGCACAGTGGGAAAAACTCCAGGACACCGTCGCCGCCATCCGGCAGGAAACCGCCCGCGTGATCGTCGGTCAGGACGAGATAGTCGAGCAGCTCCTCACCTCCCTGCTATGCAAGGGTCACTGTCTGTTAGTCGGCGTGCCCGGACTGGCGAAGACCCTCCTCGTCTCCACGCTCGGTCACATCCTCGGGTTGAAATTCCAGCGCATCCAGTTCACGCCGGACCTGATGCCCACGGACATCGTCGGTTCGGAAATTCTACAAAACGCCGCCGATGGCAGCCGCGAGTTCCAGTTCGTGCCGGGTCCGGTTTTCGCGAATCTGTTGCTTGCCGATGAAATCAATCGCACACCACCAAAAACCCAGGCGGCTTTGTTAGAGGCGATGCAGGAAAAGCAGGTCACCGTCAACGGCCAGACCCGTCGCTTAGAAGAGCCGTTCATCGTCTTCGCCACTCAGAATCCGATCGAGCACGAAGGCACCTATCCACTCCCGGAAGCCCAGCTCGACCGCTTTTTCTTCCAGCTCAACATCGGTTACCCATCGTTCGACGAAGAAGCGCAGATCATCCGCCGCACCACCGGTCGGGATGCTGTTAGCGCCGCTCCATTGCTCGATGCCGCCGGTGTGCTTGCGCTTCAGGACGCCACCCACGACGTGCCGCTTCCAGAACCTGTCATCCAAGAAATCCTCAAGCTCGTCCACTCGACCCGCCCGGATTCACCCCATGCCACGGCAGACGTGAAAAACTACGTCGCTTACGGTGCCGGGCCGCGCGCATCGCAGTGCCTCGCCCGCGCCGCTCGCGGACTCGCCCTACTACGCGGCCAAGCCTCCGCCTCGGTGGAAGAAGTCCGCGCGGTCGCCCTGCCGGTCCTGCGCCACCGCGTGATCGCCAATTACAATGCCACCGGCGAAGGCGTCACCGTCGATCAAATCGTCGCGAAACTCATTGGTGGATGAGGTTAAAAGTTATTTGTTAGAATGCCGGACTTTGACATGAATCGCTTCTGACAAAAAATCTTCCCCTCAACCCTCTTTGACCACCAGCCTCTGAGTCTTCCTTTCTATCTATCAACCATCAACTCTCAACTATCAACCCTCTTTGACCACCGCCTACAAATTTCTCAAGCCCGAGGACATCCGTCGGCTCAAGAACTACGAGTTCGGAGCGAAAGCGATGGTCGAAGGCTATCTATCAGGTCGCCATCGCTCGAAACAACGCGGCGCGTCGATCGAGTTCCATGAGTTCCGCCAGTATGTTCCCGGCGATGATCTCGCCCGCGTGGATTGGCGTGTCTTCGCCCGCAATGACAAGTTGTTCCTCCGCACCTTCGAGCAGGAAACCAACCTCGAGTGTCACATCTTTCTCGATGCCTCGG
>JANOKL010000181.1:0-6099 GCA_031419215.1 Luteolibacter sp.
GCTGCGCTTGCCGCCGCACTCCATAGTGCATGCCTCGCTTCCGCTACTTCGGCGTTCGGGATTAGACCGGCGTGTTGAAGTTTGGATCTTGGATTTTGGATCTTTGGCCCCGGATGTTCCCATCCGCTTCGTTCCTCCTGCATCAACAAGCAATCCTCCGCGGGCACGGCCCTCTTCGTCGCGGCCTCCATCGCGGCAAGATTTCCCCTCGCGCTGTTTTCAATCCTGCCGATGAGACCCCTGTGCGCTGACTGACCGGCCCGGAAGCGCCTTGCGTCCGGGGGCGCTCCCCGGCGCGGGCAACGACATGCGAACTGAACTTGATTGAACCAACACCGGCACGGGAGAACTCCACCATGCTTTACTATACGATCTACATCAAAAACTTGCACAATGGCACGGGCTACATTGATGTGGCCCTCGCGGACGATGTGCTCATGAAGGACTACATGCAGTTTCTCGACATCAACATTCGTCCGCTCCGGAGCTACCCGATGATTGGCTCCACGAATAGCGATTCGTCCACGGGTGTGTTCGTCGTGAACTTGTGCGATGTCACCGCCATCAGCACGACGCAGCCCAAGCAGGCGGCCCATGCCCCGGATCGGATCGCGCCCGAGCCAGCGAGCCGCCAGGTCGCTCATTGAATCGGATTCTCGAAGCATCCGTGCGACCGGCGCAGGGCTGCTCCGACCCGGAGAACCACCCACCACGCGAAACCTGAACCGCTGGGGCTGCCGTGGTGGGTTCCTCCCCTTTTTCGATGACGCCCGCGCCATCGCGAAACGCCCCGAAGTCCTGCTCTGCGATGAACCGACGGGAGCCCTCGACGTCACCACCGGCATCACCGTGCTGGAAGCCGTCGAGCGCATCAACCGCGAGCTCGGCACCCTGACGGTCATCATCACCCACAACGCCGTCATGTCGGAAATGGCGGACCGCGTGCTGCATCTTTCCGACGGAAAGATCATCGACTCCACCCGCAATGAAGTCCGACTGCCAGCATCAGGGCTGAAATGGTAGGTAGAACGTCCAACATCGAAGACGGAACATCGAACGTCGAAGGGCAGATCGAATGTTCATTCTCTTCACTTCGACGTTCGATGTTGAATGTTCAACGTTCGATGTTCCCATGATCTCCCCTCTTGATCGGAAACTGCTGCGCGATCTTGGCAAGATGAAGGGCCAGGTCCTTGCGGTAAGCCTGGTCATGGCCTGCGGGCTAGCGATGATGATCATGACGCGGAGTCTGATCCTGACCCTGGAGTCGACGCGGGCGACGTACTACCAGCAGAACGCGATGGCGGACGTCTTCGCGACCTTGAAGCGCGCGCCGCTTTCCGTGGCTGAACGCATATCCGATCTACCCGGAGTAGCCACGGTGGAGCCGCGAGTGGCGGTCGATGTGACGCTCGATCTTCCCGGTCTAACAGAACCCGCGACCGGCCACATCGTCTCGCTGCCGGAAGATGGCGGCCCGCAGAAATTGAACCGCGTGTTCCTCCGCAGCGGACGCTTTCCCCGCACCGATGATCGTCGGGAGGTCGTCCTCGGGGAAACCTTCGCCAACGAGAACGGACTCTCACCCGGCGACTCGCTCGTCGCGGTCATCAACGGCCATCGCGAAACCCTCAGCATCTGCGGCATCGGGCTGTCACCGGAATTTGTCTTCGAGGCACGGGCCGGAGAAACCCTGCCCGACCACAAGCGTTTCAGCGTGATTTGGATGAACTATCGAGCGCTGGCTGTGGCCTACAATCTCGACGGTGCCTTCAACGACGTCTGCCTCGACCTCGCTCCCGGAGCGAAGGCCGAACCGGTGATCGAGGAAATGGATCGCCTGCTCGCGCCCTACGGAGCCGGTGGTGCTTACATGCGCAAGGAGCAGGCCTCCGCGCAGCGACTCGATGACGAACTGCGCGTGCTGCATTCATTATCCGTCCTCTACCCGCTCGTCTTCCTCAGCGTGGCAGCATTTATGGTGAACGCCGTACTTGCGCGCATCGTGCGGCTGCAGCGTGAGCAGATCGCGCAGATGAAGGCGCTCGGCTACTCGTCGTGGCAGGTCGGCTTTCACTATCTGAAGTTCGTGTTGGTGATCGGTGTGCTCGGCACGATCATCGGCGGCTTTGGAGGTCGCGTTCTCGGCGAGCAGTTTGTCGGGATGTACAAGACCTTTTTCCGCTTCCCGAATCTGCTGTTCCAGATGGATTACAGTGCACTCGGCCTGGCCCTTCTGGTCAGCATGGGAGCCTCAGCGATCGGCGTGCTGACGGTGGTCTGGCAGGCGGTGAAGCTCCCGCCCGCCGAAGCGATGCGGCCCGAGCCCCCGGCGGATTTCAAGCCATCGTTCTTTGAAAAGATCGGACTCACACGCTTCTTCAGTCCCACCTTCCGGATGGCGCTGCGGAACATCGAGCGTCGGCCCTGGCAGGCGGTCTTCACCGCTGGAGGGCTGATGCTTGCGACCGGACTGATGGTGCTGCCCGGCGCGATGCGCGACAGCATCGACTACCTGCTGACCTACCAGTGGAGCAGCGTGCAGCGCCAGGACGTCTCGGTTTTTCTAACAGAACCGACTTCCTCTCAAGGCTTTCATAGTCTGGAGCACCTGCCCGGCGTGAAGCTTGCCGAGCAGGTCCGCAGTGTGCCCGCCCGTTTGAAATACGCCCAACATCAACGGAAGCTCTCCGTCACCGGCATTGAACGTGGATCGAACCTGAACCGCCTGCTTGATGAGAACAGTCAGCCGATCCTGATGCCGGACGAGGGACTCGTGATGTCAAAAAAACTCGCCGAGGTCATCGGTGCGGAGATCGGCGATGAGGTGGAAATCGAAGTGCTCGAAGGCCGCCGACCGACCCTCCTCGTTCCGATCCGCGGACTGGTGACCGACTATGCCGGTGTGGCCGCCTACATGGATCTCGCCGCGCTGCACCGCCTCATGAAAGAGGGCGACACGGTGAACGGAGCCTACCTTTCGGTCGATCAAACGCACTGGGACCAATTCATGCGCGAGCTCAAGGACACGCCGCGCGCGGGCTTCGTGATGGTGAAGCGCGACCAGCTCGCCGCCTTCCGCAAGACCACCGGCGAGATGATAGGAATGATCAGCGGACTTTACATGATGCTCGCGATCATCGTTGCCTTCGGCGTGGTCTATAACAGCGCCCGTATCGCGCTTTCCGAACGCAGTCGTGAACTCGCCACGCTGCGCGTCGTCGGCTTCCGGCTTTCCGAAGTGCGCGCGGTGCTCATCGGCGAGCTTTCGATGATCGTCCTCAGCGCGATTCCCGCCGGCCTGCTGTTCGGTCGAGGCCTGGCGATGTTCATCATGTCGTCTTTCAGCACGGAAACCGTCCGCATGCCGATCGTCATCAAGTCCTCCACCTACTCGCTCGCGGTCATCGTGGTGCTCAGCGCCGCCGTGATTTCCTTCGCCCTGGTCAGTCGCATGCTTGGAAAACTCGACATGGTCGGCGTCTTGAAAGCGCGCGATTGATCCCTCATCTTCCACCCAGTCACTCATGTCCAATCCTGAAAATCCGTCCGGTAGCGCCCCTTGGGAAACCAAGCGTGTCCCCACCGGAAAGCACCTCATCCGCCGCCTGCTACGGTGGCTGCTCGGCCTCGGAATCCTCGCCCTCATCGGCTGGGGACTGACGCCGAAACCGATCGAGATCGAGACCGGTATCGTCGCCCGTGGTCCGCTCACGGTCCGCGTTTCCGAGGAAGGAAAAACCCGCATCCGTAATCGCTACATCGTTGCTGCCCCGGTGGCCGGAAAAATGCGCCGCGTGCCGCTGAAGCCGGGCGATGAGGTGAAGGCGGGCGAGACCCTGCTGACCGCGATCGAACCGATGGCGACGCCACTCCTTGATCCACGCGCCCGCGTTCAGGCGGAGGCCATGGTTTCCATGAAGGAGGCCGCGCGCAAGCAAGCCTTACAGGCGCTCGATGCCCAGCAGGCCGGCTTGAAAATGGCCGAGGCGGATCGCGACCGCATCCGTGCTGTCCAGCGGGCGGGAACCGTGTCCGAGTCCGACCGCGACCGTGCCGAGGGCGATGCCTCGATCAAGGCCTCCGAAGTCCGCGCCAGCGAGTTCGCATTGCAGGTGCTCGATTACGAACTCGCCCAAGCCCGCGCCGCGCTCGAACGCCCGGATGCCAGCAACGCCGGACATCTTGTCGAAGTGAAATCGCCGGTTTCCGGTCGTGTGCTGAAGGTGATGCAGGAGAGCGAAATGGTCGTCACGCCCGGCGTGCAGATCCTTGAAATCGGTGATCCGGCGGATCTTGAAATCGAGGCCGAGATCCTTTCGCGGGATGCCGTGACGATCCATCCCGGCGATGCCGTTTCGATCGAGCAATGGGGCGGCGAAACTCCGCTCAGCGGTCGCGTCCGCCGCGTCGAGCCCGCCGGTTTCACGAAAATCTCCGCCCTCGGGGTGGAGGAGCAGCGCGTCATCGTGCTCAGTGATCTCATCGATCCCCCGCCCGCCGCGAAGTCGCTCGGCGACCGCTTCCGCGTCGAGGTCCGGGTGGCCGTGTGGCATTCCGACGACGTTCCGGTGGTTCCTTCGGGTGCCTTGTTTCGAGAGGGAAACGCCTGGAAGACCTTTGTCTATAAAGAGGGAAAAGCGAAGCTCGTCAGCATCGAGGCGGGCCACACCGATGGCCGCACGACGGAGGTCCTCTCCGGCTTGTCGCCGGGCGATGAGGTGCTTCTGCATCCGCCTGACACGGTCAAGGCCGACAGCTCCGTCCGAAAGAGCTCCGAACCCTGAGGACATTTTCCAGACAAGAGCCCGGCCGGGTTTCGTTGTTTCCGCGTCGTTCCCCCTTTTGCCTCTTTACCTTATGTTCCTGATCAAACCCCTCACCTTTGTTGCCGCTGCGATCACCCTCGCGCCACTCCACTCCCACGCCAAGGCCGACCCGCAGATCGACGCTGCCGTGCAGGCTGTTTACCCGGCCCTCGTCCGCATCCACGTTGTTTCCGAAGAAGGAGGAGCAGGGCGCATGCAGAAGCAGCGCTCCAGCGGATCGGGCACCATCATTTCACCGGAAGGCTACATCCTCACGAACCATCACGTCGCCGGGCATGCCACGCGCATCATGGTGCGTCTGGCGGATCGTCAGGAACTGCGCGCCACCCTGATCGGCACCGATCCCCTGTCCGACCTCGCCGTTTTGAAAATTGATCAGAACGACCTCCGCGATCCGAAGACCCCGCTGCCAGTCGCGAAATTCGGTGACAGCTCGACGCTCCAAGTCGGGGACACCGTTCTCGCCATGGGTAGTCCGGCCGGTCTTTCCCAATCGGTCACCCAGGGCATCGTCGCCAACACGGAAATGATCGCCCCCGGCGGCGGAGCGATGCGCCTCGATGGCGAAGCGGTGGGAGAAATTGTCCGCTGGATCGGTCACGATGCCGTCATTTTCCCAGGAAATTCCGGTGGCCCGCTCGTCAACCTCAAGGGCGAGATCATCGGCGTGAACGAGGTCGGCATCGGCAGCCTCGGTGGCGCGATCCCGGCCAATCTCGCACAAAAAGTGGCGCAGGACCTCATCGCCCACGGCAGCGTGAAGCGCAGTTGGGTCGGCCTGAATGCCCAGCCACTCCTCAAGACCAGCAAAGCCACCGCCGGTGTGCTCGTCAGTGGTGTGCTCGAAGGCTCCCCTGCCGACAAGGCCGGTCTCCAGGCCGGCGACCTCGTCACTTCCTGCAACGGCACGGCCATCGCCGCCTCCCGCGCACCGGAAGACCTTCCCGTTTTCAACCGCATCCTTCTGGAAGCCTCGATCGGCTCGGAGATCGCCCTCGAAGGCACACGCGATGGCAAGCCGATGAAATGGAAGGCCGTTTCCGAAGCACGCGAGCCCGCCCAGCCGCGTGAAAAGGAACTCCTCTCCTGGGGTATGACTGCTCGTAATCTTACCAAGCTCACCGCCAAGGAAATGCTTCGCGATGACAACAAGGCCGTCGTCGTCCAGAGCATCCGTGCCGGTGGTGGTGCCGCCGCGTCGAAGCCTGCAATCGTCCCCGGCGACCTCATCCTCGCCGTCGCCGACAAGCCCACCCCCACCCTCGCCGAC
>JANOKL010000182.1:0-11570 GCA_031419215.1 Luteolibacter sp.
CAACTGCTTCCACTACCTCTGGGGCGGCGGCTATGTGATGGAGGCCGCCGAGCGCGGCTACTTCGCCTACACCAACTGCACCTCGACCCTCGCCGAGGTCGTGCCCTTCGGCGGAAAATTTCCCACCCTCGGCACCAATCCGCACTCGTGGGGCCTGCCGACGCAAGATGCGTGCGGTTTTCCCATCGTGATCGACTGGGCCACCTCGACCGTCGCCATGGGCCGCGTCCAAGTGCTGAAGCGCGAAGGCAAGCAGCTCCCTCCCGGTGCCGCCGTCGACAAGGATGGCAACCCGACCACCGACCCGAATGCAGTCGCCGCCCTCCTGCCCTTCGGCGCACACAAAGGCTATGGCATGGCCCTCATCAACGAAATCTTCGGCGGCCTGATCGGCGGCTCGCTGCCCACCATCCGCGGCCGTCAGACCTCGATTCCCGGCGAAAAGTCCACCTCCGCCTTCTATTTCCAAGTCATCCACCCAGACGCCATCTCCGCCACTGGCTTCGCCCAGGGACGTGACCAGAAAGCCAATCTCAAGGCCGTCCTCGACGATATCCTCGGCCACGGCAACGACAAGGCGATGCTTCCCGGCCAGCTCGAGGCCGAGTTCCGCAAGCGCTCGGATGCCGCCAGCGGCCTGCTTTTCACCGAGGCAGAAATCGCCGAGTTCAACGAACTCTCCACCTCCCTCGGCCTCCCAATCTGGGACACCACCACCCTCGCCCGCGCCTAAATCTCAAAACCATCATCCAACATGCAAACCACTTCCTTCCTCAAAGACCTCTTCAGCCTCCAAGGCAAGACCGCCGTCGTCATCGGCGGCACCGGTGAACTCTGCGGCACCATGGCCGTCGGCCTCGCCCGCGCCGGAGCCGAGGTCGTCCTCGGCGGCCGCATCCCGGAAAAGGCCGAAAAGCGCCTCGCCGAAATCGAAGGCCACGGCGGCAAGGGCTACTTCGTCCCGGTCGATGTGACTTCGCGCGAGTCCCTCCAGCACCTGCTCGACACCGTCCTCGAACGCTCCGGCCAGGTCGACATCCTGATCAACGGCGCCGGCACCAATTCCCCCACCCCCTTCCTCCAGATCACCGAAGAGGAATACGCCCGGATCATGGACACCAACCTCGCCGCCATCTTCCGCGCCTGCCAGGTCTTCGGGAAATACTTCGTCGAGAATTCACAGCCTGCATCAATCATCAACCTCGGCTCGATCTCCGGCCTGAACCCGCTTTCCCGCGTCTTCACCTACTCGGCGTCGAAGGCCGCCGTGCACAATCTCACCCGCAACCTCGCCCGCGAGTGGGCCGACAAGGACATCCGCGTCAATACGCTCGTCCCCGGCTTCTTCCCAGCCGAGCAGAACCGCAAGGTCCTCGATGAATCCCGCGTCCTCGACATCCTCCGCCAGACCCCGGCCTCGCGCTTCGGAAACGCCGAAGAACTCATCGGCGCGACCATCCTCCTAGCCTCCTCGAACGCCGGTTCCTTCATCACCGGCACCGAAATGATCGTCGATGGTGGTTTCCACGCGATGACGATCTGACCCAAGGAGCGTGGGCATCCTGCCCTCGAGTCCTGGCTTCTTCAACACGTGGGCAAGATGCCCACGCTCCTTGAACCCTCCATGATTCCCTACGCAGAGCTGGAGAAGTTTTTCTGCGATCTCGTCGCAGAGGCCCAAGGGCGCGGCATTCCCTGCGCCATCACCAGCGGCATGGCCTGTGTCCACTTCGGCGTGGCTGCCACGACGAAAGACTGCGACGTCCTCTGCACTCCGGAAAAGTCCGATGACTTCCGCGAACTGATCGCCGCCACCGAGTTCCATGGGCTCATGCCGAACTACCGGGGAAACATCTCTCCTCCCCTCGACGCTCGCTGGATGCGCGGCGGTTGGACCTCTCATTTCACCTGGAAAACAGCCCCGGAAGAGACCTGCCTGGATATTTTCGGCATCGCTCCACGCGGGAGTTCGGCGTGGGAGACCCAGATCATGGGAATCTACGCCCGTCACAATGTAGTCGCGGAAATGAAGCGGACCAATCGCGCGAAAGACTGGCCATTCGCTACCAGCTTGGGAGGCCTGATGCTGATGGAACAGAATCCCGCGGGCTGGCTTCACCTCTATGACTTGGATATCCTGAAGCACTCATTTCGGACTTCTGAGCTGCCCGCGCAGGTCTTGTATTTGCGCCCGTTGCTGAAGTTGGCTCCATTTGAAAACACCTTGAAGGTGAAAAGAGTCTTGATGGGTGAGCAAGTCTTCTGGAGCGAACTCGACGAAATCCGGGTAAGGATTTTTCAACTGCATTTGCGACCTTATGTTTCCGCCGTGCGCAGGGCGACAGCCGGGAGGAAGAATCTGAGCGTGGCCGACTCCCATATGATCCGTCTGGACTGTGCGGACCGTCATCTCCCCCAACAACCTTTGCGCGAATTCGGATTGGAGCGGATGCTCGAGGAAGCACGCGGAAATGTGGCCGTGACAGTCGGTGACGACGTGATACCTTGGCTGCCGTTGGCGGAAGGCAATTTCTACGGATTATGAATGAGGTTTCGACCACTGAATTTTCATCGATTCCACTGACCCCTGCACAAAAGCGGATGTGGACGAGGGTCATGCGCGATTTCCACATCCGTGCCTTCGGCGAGGAGATGGCTCGGATCAATTTCCTGCCTCTGAAGAAGCGGAAGGCTGCCGTGGCGGAAATGATCGACCACGCCCGCAGCAAAGGCGTCGATCTCTCTCGTCCAGCCCTCGGGGTTACGCCTTGATCGGTCTGACTCTCAAGGAGCGTGGCCATCCTGCCCACGAGTCTTCGTTTCTTCAACACGTGGGCAAGATACCCACGCTCCTTGCCTTTAAACCTTCCCACCGTGCCGCTTGCACATGGCGCGGCACCAGTGTATTGACTCCGCCCCGGCGCGTGATTTGTGCGCCGAATTCGTGTTATTTCCCTCATGATCAAGTGGATCCTCCAGAAAATCGTCGGCAGCAAGAACCAGCGCGAGTTGCGCCGGATTCGTCCGACCGCCAGCCGCATCAATGAAATCGAGGAAGCTCTCCAGCGTGAGCCAGAGGCAAAGCTTCTGGAGCTGACCGCCAAGTGGAAGGAACACCTTTCCCGCTATCATCCGCTGGAGATCGCCGCCAAACCCGTGCTTGAGCGCATGGAGCCCGGCCAACTCGCCGAACAGGCGGCCTTGATCGAGGGGCGCCTCGCCGTACTGCGTGAGGAGCATCCCGAACTGCCATCGAGCGTGGAAGCCACCGTCGAATCCATCGAAGCCGCCAAGGCCGCCTTCCGCGAGATCGAGGACACCTTCCTCGCCGCCCGCGCGAAGTATCTCGAGCAGATCCTTCCTGAGGCCTACGCCGTCGTGAAAAACGGCGCCCGCCGCATGTCCGGTCGGAAGATCTCCGTCTGCGACCACGAGCTGACTTGGGAAATGGTCCACTTCGATGTCCAGCTCGTCGGCGGCATCGCCCTGCATCGCGGCATGATCGCGGAAATGCAAACCGGTGAAGGCAAGACGCTCGTCGCCACCCTTCCCGTTTACCTCAACGCCCTCACCGGCCTCGGCGTCCACATCGTGACGGTGAACGACTACCTCGCCCGACGCGACTCGGAGTGGATGGGCTCGCTTTACCAGTTCCTCGGCCTGACCGTCAGCTGCATCCAGAACCAAATGGCTCCCTGGGATCGCCGCGCGGAATACGCCTGCGACATCACCTACGGAACCAACGCCGAGTTCGGTTTCGACTACCTTCGCGACAACGGCATGGCTTCCACCAAGGAAGAGCAGGTCCAGCGCGGTCACTACCTGGCCGTGATTGACGAGGTAGACTCGATCCTCATCGACGAGGCTCGCACGCCGTTGATCATTTCGGGCCCCTCCTCGCAATCGAGCCACCAGTTCGACAAGTACAAGCCGCTCGTCGAGCAGCTCGTGAAGCGCCAGACCCAGCTCTGCAACGACCTCGCCGCCGAAGCGAAGACTCTGCTTGAAGCCGGCGATCGCGATGACGCCGGACGCTGCCTCTTCAAGATCAAGCTCGGCCAGCCGCGCAACCGCCAGCTCATGCGCCAGATGGAGGACCCGGACATCCGCCGACTCCTCGAAAAGACCGAGCTTTCCTTCTATCAGGACGCCCAGAAGAAGGAGCTTTTCGCGATCAAGGAAGAGCTCTACTTCACCATCGACGAAAAGGGGCACGACTCCGACCTCATGGAAATGGGTCGCGAGTATCTTTCCCCCGGCGATCCGGAATCCTTCACGCTGCCGGACCTCGGCACGCTGTTCGCCGACATCGACACGGACAAGAATCTCACTGAAGCCGACCGCATCGAGCGCAAGGACGCCTGCCAGCGCCGGATGGATTCCCAGGCCGAGAAAATCCACAACATTTCCCAGCTCCTGAAGGCCTACTGCCTTTATGAAAAGGACGTCCAGTATGTCGTCACTGATGGAAAGGTCTGCATCGTCGATGAAAACACCGGTCGTGAAATGCCGGGTCGCCGCTGGTCGGACGGACTGCATCAAGCGGTCGAGGCCAAGGAAGGCGTCCTCATTGAAAAGGAGACCCAGACCTTCGCCACGATCACGATCCAGAATTACTTCCGCCTTTACGAAAAGCTCGCAGGCATGACCGGCACGGCCGAGACCGAGGCCGCCGAGTTCCACGACATCTACAAGCTCGACGTTCTGCCGATTCCGACGAACCAGCCGAACACCCGCAAGGACGAGAACGACCAGGTCTTCAAGACCCGCCGTGAGAAGTACAACGCCGTCATTTCCAAGATCGAGGAAGCCCACGCCAAGGGCCAGCCGGTGCTCGTTGGAACCGCTTCCGTTGAAGCTTCAGAAACCGTCTCGCGCATGCTGAAGCGCAGCAAGATTCCACACGCGGTGCTCAACGCCAAGTATCACCAGCAGGAAGCCGAGATCATCTCCAACGCCGGCCAGCTCGGCGGCGTGACCGTTTCCACCAACATGGCCGGTCGAGGCACCGACATCAAACTCGCCAAGGGCGTCGCCGAACTCGGCGGCCTGTTCGTCATCGCCACCGAGCGCTACGAATCCCGCCGCGTCGACCGTCAGCTTCGTGGCCGCTGCGCCCGTCAGGGTGACCCGGGCCGCTCGCAGTTCTTCATTTCCTTCGAAGACGACCTCATGCGCAACTTCGCCGCGGCGGACCGCATGACCGCGATGATGGAGCGCTTCGGCATGCAGGAGGGCGAGGCCCTTGAGCATTCGTGGCTGAACAAGTCAGTCGAAACCGCCCAGAAGCGCGTCGAGCAGCGCAACTACACCTGGCGCAAGCGCGTGCTGGAGTTCGACGACGTGATGAACAAGCAGCGCGAAGTCGTTTACGGCTATCGCAACGAGGTGCTCACCACCGAAACTCCGCGCGACCTCGTCAACGAGACCATCGAGAAGGTCATCCCCGCCAAGGTTGAGGAGTACCTCGCTGACCGCGACGGCGAGTCCCCGGACTACACCGAGCTGCTTAATTGGGTGAACTCCACCCTGCCGATCCGACTGGATCCCTCCGAACTGGTCGACACCCCACGCAGCGCCGAAGAGATCGCCCAGATGCTCGTCGACAAGGTCAAGGAAACCTATCAGCTCCGCATTGAGAACCTTCCGCCGGAAGTGCTCGACCAGGAAGAGCGCCGCATGGTCCTCGTCGCCATCGACAAGCAGTGGCAGGCCCACCTTTACAACATGGATGCCCTGCGCGAAGGCGTCGGTCTCCGCGCCCAGGGCCAGAAGGATCCACTTATCGAGTACAAGACGGAAGCCTACGAGTTGTTCGTCCAACTGATGGCCAGCATCGATCAGGAAGCGCTTCAGAACCTCTTCCGTTCCGCGTCGAACCTGGAAGCCTACCTGCGCCAGCTCCAGAGCATGCCGCAGGAACTGCACGGCCCGGATGAAAGCGCCATCGGCTACGATAACATCGCCACCACCGGCAGCTCCGGGAACGTCAACCCACAGAGCCTGCCATCCCCAGAAGGCACGGTGCTGAAGTTGAACCTTCCAAAGCGCAAGCCGAGCTTCGACATCGAGACCACCGGTCGTAACGCCGTCTGCCCCTGTGGCTCCGGCAAGAAGTTCAAGCAGTGCTGCGGTCGCGAGGCGTGAAGAAGTTTTCAGTTTTCAGTTTCAAGTTTTCAGCAAGATGACATGCCAGCATTTGTTCCTGATTCTTGCTGAAAACTGAAAACTTGAACCTGACCCACTTCTGAGAAAAGCCTTCCAGTTTGTCATCACCCTGCTCGCCTGCATCCAGTTGGCGGGCGGGCCCTATGCGCTGGCCCAGATCTACGCGTGGGCCGGCATGCTCGTGACCTACTCGCAGGCGGATGGCCTCGCAAAGGGGGCGATCGACACCTTCAGCGGTGAGAAGCCCTGTGAACTCTGCGTCAAGATTTCCAACGCGAAGTCAGAGGAATCGAAGCGTCCGCTCTCGAAAGAGACCGAGATCCACTCACTGGCAAAGTATCGTTCGGAGTGTCCGACGCAGGAAATTTTCCGCCTCAAGAGGCCAGTAGGCATCGAGCTTTTCCTGCTCCCGGCGAGACCGATGGATGAACGGGTGGCCAGCCTGCGCGCCGCGCCGCCCCTGCCGCCACCGAAGTGGGGTTGATGCCTGGATTCTGATCTCGCCGAAGAGTCGTGCCTTGGTGGCATGGCCATGCCGTGATCGTTCTATATTGCGACCCGGCCACGCGTCGGTTCCAGACCAGCGGATTTACGCCTCCTGACAGGCTGATCCCCCGCCACTTTGCATGGCAAGATCGTGCCGTGGAATTCACACGCACGGATCTCGCCTCACTTGATTTCAAACTCTCTCATTTCATGAAACACTCTCCAATCATCGCCGCCTCACTTTGCGGCCTATCCTCACTCCACGCCCAGTCCATCGAACCCCAGCCCGCGAAAAAACTTCCCGACCTCGTCGTGAAGGCCGAGCGGGAAAAGCGTTCACTCACCACTCCAACTGCGGAGGAAAGCCGCAGAGAGCTCAACAAAACACCTGGTGCCGTCGAAGTCGTCGATGCCGAACGATTCCTGCAAGGACGTGCCAGCACCGTGGCCGATACCTTCGCGCTGTCTCCCGGTGTCTTTGCCCAGTCGCGCTTCGGATCGGATGAGGCTCGACTCTCCATTCGCGGCTCCGGCCTCCAACGCACCTTCCACGGTCGCGGCATCCGCGTGATGCAGGATGGCGTGCCGCTGAATCTGGCCGATGGTGGCTTCGATTTCCAGGCACTGGAGCCGCTGGCCACCTCGCACATTGATGTCTGGCGCGGAGCAAATGCCCTCGCTTACGGCTCCTCCAGCCTCGGTGGAGCGATCAACTACGTTTCTCGTACTGGCCGCACGGATCCTGGTGTCTTCAGTCGACTGGAAGCAGGCTCGTATGGCTATTTCCGCGGCACGCTCGCCGGTGGTCTCACCTCAGGCTCATCGGATCTCTACGGATCGATCAGCCATCAATCCCAGAATGGCTTCCGCGATCATGCCGAGCAGTCGAATCAGCGGCTCTTCGCCAACTTCGGCCAGAAGCTTTCCGAGAATGCCGAGACACGCTTCTACCTTTCCGCCGTCCACAGCGACTCCGAACTGCCGGGAAGCCTTTTCAAGCGCCAGATCGAACTCGATCCTCGTCAGGCCGCGCCCGCCAACATCACGGGCGATCAGAAGCGCGACTTCGACCTCTTGCGTGTCGCCAACAGGACGACGTTGAAGAACGGCGATACCACCTATGAGTTCGCAGCCGCTTGGACCCACAAGAACCTCGATCATCCAATTTTCCAGGTGATCGATCAGAACTCAAACGACTTCCTGTTAGGTTTGACCGTCACCAACAGCAGCTCGCTCTTCGGCCACGAGAACCAGATCCGGGGCGGAGTGCTTTACACCGTCGGTCTCACTGATGCCGCCAACTTCGTCAATGTCGTTGGCCGACGTGGAAACCTTCTCGCCAATGCCGATCAGGTCGCCACGAACCTGGAAGGCTTCATCGAAGACCAGTTCACCGTCGGCAATGGCTTCACCCTCATCGCCGGAGCAACTGCGTCATGGAACCGCCGCGACAATGCCCAGACCTTCGGTCCCGGGCGCGACTACGCGCTCGATTACACCAACGTCTCGCCAAAGCTCGGCTTCCGCTGGGATGGTGCGGCCATGCAGGTTTACGGAAACGTTTCCGGCAGCTATGAGCCGCCGTCTTTCAGCGAAACCCTCACGCTCAACGCCGCCCGCGAGGATCAGACCGGCACCACTTTGGAACTCGGCACCCGTGGCGAATATGGCCCATTGCGCTGGGATGCCTCGGTTTACCACGCGGAGATCAGGGACGAGCTGCTCGCCATCGTCGATCCCCTCACCCTTCTGACCAGCACGATCAATGCGAACCGCACCACCCACTCGGGAGTCGAACTCGGGGGTGAGTTGGATCTGTTAGGCTCATCCTGGCAGGAAACACCCGATCATCGTCTCGTCCTACGCAGCGCCTGGACCTATGGAGATTTCCGCTTCGATGGTGATGCACGTTACGGCGACAATCAGATTGCCGGCGTCCCCCAGCACCTCATTCGCGGCGAACTCCTCTGGCAGCATGCTGACGGCTGGTATGCCGGCCCGACCTTTGAGTGGGTCCCGGTGAAAGCCTTCATCGACCACCGCAACACCTACGCGGCCGATCCCTACGCGATCTGCGGTTTCAAGTTCGGTCGCCGCATGCAGAGCGGACTGTCGTGGTTCATTGAAGCACGCAACCTCACCGACGAGAAATTCGCCGCCACCACCGGCGTGATCGAAAACGCGGGCGGCGTCGATCAGCGGCAGTTCCTCCCTGGAGACGGCCGCAGCGTCTTCGGCGGGATCGAGTGGAAATGGTGACTTTGCGGATTCCGGACGGCGTGCGGTTGATCAGATCACCTTGAGCCAATCGCCGTCCGGAATCCGGTCTGCTTCGTTGAATGGCCCCACCCATTCCCAGACCCAAGCGTGAGTTGTCGACTCTCCACTGGTCACCTCTGTTAGTACCCGGCGATACTCACAGCCCTCGACCTCACCAGCGGAAAGTCCTTCGAAAACATCCAGCTCCCGAAGTTGCTCCGCCGTCACATCGAAGACTTCGCCAAGGACCTCCCCGGCCTCGGGGTCCAAGATCAGGCCGGGATACCAGTCGATCCGGTAGAGCCTGCCTTTCACATGACCGGCAGACACAAAACGGCTGCCCGCCATGCGAAAATGATTCGAGCCGCCCTGACGCAGCGTGCCGTAGACGAACACCCGATGGAGCGAATGGTCGACCGGGATCATGCTGCGCTTACTTCGTGAATTTGTAGGCAACCTCGTTGTCGAGGACCTGCTTCAGATCATCAAGTCCTACATCAAGCTCCGCCGCGATCGCGATGATCTCGGTCTTCGGGAAACGCAGCTTGAAGGCCGCGAGGTTCTCTTCGGCTCCATCGACGTCCATCTTGTTCGCCACGATCTTCCACGGAAAGCGCGCGAGCTCCTCGTCGTACTCCTTCACCTCCTTGCGGAGGATTTCGAGGTCGGAGATCGGGTCGCGGCCGTCGACGCCGCCCATGTCGATGACGAACAGCAGCACCCGACAGCGGGTGATGTGGCGCAGGAACTCGTGACCAAGGCCGCGGTTGTCGTGCGCACCTTCGATGATGCCGGGAATGTCCGCCATCGTGCAGCGGCGGAAGCCGGGGAACTCGACGACGCCGACCATCGGCTGGAGAGTGGTGAACGGATACGAGGCCACCTTTGGCTTCGCCTGCGAAAGCTTTCCGAGAATCGTGGACTTGCCCGCGTTCGGGAACCCGACGAGGCCGACGTCCGCGATGCGGCGCAGCTCGAAGTAGAAAATGCCTGCATCACCTGGAGTGCCGAGCGTGTGCTCCTGAGGGGCCTGGTTGGTGGAGGTCCGGTAGTTCCAGTTCCCCTTCCCGCCGATGCCACCATGGCACATCACGAACTCCTGGCCGTTCTCGGTGAGGTCGGCGATTGGCTCAAGGTCGATACCTTCGTCGCTGCGTTCGAACTCGACCGCCTCGGCGACCGTTCCGGCAATGCTTCGGTAAACGACGGTGCCCGGCGGAACGCGGGCCACGATCTTCTTGCCACTTTTCCCGGTCTTTCGCGAACCGCCACCCGCGTTGCCGTTCTGGGCGATCAGCTTCGGATCGTAGAAGAACTGGCGAAGGTTATCGGTGGATGGATCGACCACCAGGACCACATCGCCGCCATTCCCGCCGTCGCCGCCATCAGGGCCGCCGCGCGGGATGAACTTCTCACGACGGAAGGAAACGGTCCCGTTTCCTCCGTCTCCGGCTTTCGCCAGGATTCGGATGTGGTCAACAAACATGCGACGAGGTTGCCATCACCACATCGAGTGGAAAGTGTAAAGTGTGAAGTGGAAAGCTGCGTCGCGAGGGATCACAGGGCTCGCACACCAGGAAGAAATCCTTGGAGAATCGAAAGTGAAGAGGTTTTTCACCGCCAGGACGCCACGTGCGCCGAGACAAGCAGGAGGGAAATCGTGTTTTGGATGCACGCCGATGGATCTCGGAAGCGCCCACCTGAAATTTCCTTGGAGCACTTGGCGTCCTGGCGGTTCAAATTCTTCCCATTCAAACAAGCCTGCTCGAGCCACGATCCCTGAATACGGGCCTTGCGAGGGACCAGGACTTAGCGGCTGGACTGGAGGATATGCCCGCTGGTCTTCCCCGCATCCCTCCCGGCGCCACGAGCCTTGTTGAAGCCGACGAACACCAGCGCCCAGAGGGCGACCGCGAGAGCGAGAAAGGTGATGGTCAGGGTTGATTGTTTCATTGGGAAGTGTGGAGGTTCAGATCGAGATCGGATCACTGACCGCTACCAGTATGCTTCGCGGCGGAATACTCTTTCACAGCAGCTTCCACTGCCTCGCGGCTTTCTCCGGTCCTCTTCTGGATGCGGCCGAGAAGCTCGTCCTGCTGTCCTTCGATGAATTCGAGGTCGTCGTCGGTGAGCTTCGCCCATTTCTGCTTGAGCTGACCCTTGATGATGTTCCAGTCGCCTTTGATTTCGAGTGTGTTCATTGCGACGCCATCCTCTTCCTTCCCTGCGCGAACGGCCATGGGGTGTAACCCCACCCAACCGACCCGCAGGGACGGCGCAGGGTAGGGTTATACCCCATGGACTGCAAACACGGTTGGTTCAAGCTCGGCAAAATTGAAAGCTTCCGAAATGGAGATCGACTGGGCTTGCTCGGCAGGCGGGAACGTGACGAAATGATCGGCGGAATCTTCTGCATCATCTCGTCACCCGGTTACGAAACGCCCCAGGGAAGCCAACTTCACTTGCCCATGAAACGAATCACAATCCTGCTGGCCGAAGATCACACGATCCTCCGTGACGGGCTTAAGGCCCTGTTGAAGCTGGAGAAGGACATCGAAGTGATCGGGGAAGCTGACAACGGACGCGATGCGGTCGAAAAAACCAGACTTCTAAAGCCCGAGGTGGTCGTCATGGACATTGCCATGCCGCTGCTGAAC
>JANOKL010000183.1:0-2820 GCA_031419215.1 Luteolibacter sp.
TCGATCCCACCGTCCTGACCATCAAGCGCGGAGACCACCTGGAATCCCTCAAACAGATCCACGGCTGGCACTGGTGCCGCAGCGAGGCGGGCAAGGAAGGCTGGGTCGCCGGCTACCTGCTCAAGCCGGAGTGAGAGAAAGTTCCAAGTTCCAAGGGCCAAGTTCCAAATGAGACGGGTTCTCTGCGATTTTCTCTTCCTCTCCGTTGGAACTTGGCCCTTGGCAATTGGAACTTGGCCCTTCAAAACACCCGCCCCTTTCCCGAATGGCCATCATCGTCCAAAAATACGGCGGCACCTCCGTCGGCACCCTTGACCGGATCCGCAACGTCGCCGCCCGCATCAAACAGACCCGCGATGCTGGCAACCGCGTGGTCGCCGTCGTCTCGGCGATGTCCGGCGTCACCGATGGCCTGCTGAAAATGGCTCGCGAGCTTTCCGAGAATCCGTCCGAACGCGAGCTCGACGTCCTCGTTTCCACCGGCGAGCAGCAGTCGATCGCCCTCGTCGCCCTCGCGCTTCAGGAAATGGGCGTTGATGCCGTCTCGATCACCGGTCGCCAGGCGGGCATCTTCACCACCGGCTCCCACACCCGTGGCCGCATCCAGAACATCGACCCGGCACTGATGCAGTCCTATCTCGATGAGGGCAAGGTCCTCGTCGTCGCCGGCTTCCAGGGCATCACCCCGGACGGCATGATCCACACCCTCGGCCGTGGCGGCTCCGACCTCACCGCCATCGCCGTCGCCGCCGCGCTGAAGGCCGATGTTTGCCAGATCCTCACCGACGTCGACGGCGTCTACACCTGCGATCCCCGGATCGTGAAGAACGCCCGCAAGCTTCCGGAAATTTCCTACGACGAGATGCTGGAAATGGCCTCGTCCGGATCGAAGGTCATGCAGTCCCGCTCGGTCGAGTTCGCCAAGAAATATGGCGTCGTTTTCGAAGTCCGCTCCTCACTCAACGATAACCCCGGCACCCTTGTGCTAGAAGAACACACCAGCATGGAAAACGTCGTCATCCGCGGAGTCTCCATCGAACGCTCCCAGGCCCGCGTCACCATCACCGGCATCCCGGACGCTCCCGGCATGTCCGGCCGCATCCTCGGCGCGCTCGGGGATGCCGAGATCAATCTCGACATGATCGTCTCGAACATCGCGCACGACGGCTTCGCCCGCCACTCGTTCACGATGCACTCGTCCGACCTCGCCAGGGCCCAGGCCGCGCTGAAGGCTGTGCTCGCCGAGATTTCCCCGAACGCCAAGATCGAGACCGATGTCGGCATCGCGAAACTTTCCGCCGTCGGCATCGGCATGCGCTCCCACTCCGGAGTCGCCGCCACCATGTTCAAGGCCCTTGGCGACGCCGGCATCAACATCGGCATGATCTCCACCTCGGAAATCAAGATCGCCGTCACCGTCGACGAGACCCGGATCGAGGACGCCGCCCGCGCCGTCCACGACGCCTTCCAGCTCGACAAACAGCCGGTCTGAACGGCGGCTCATCGGACTCCTTCGATGTTCGATGTTCGATGTTGGACGTTCGATGTTCGATGTTCGATGTTCCACCCGTCGTGGGATCGGAGATCGGAGATCAGGGATCGGGGATTGGGGATTGGGGATCGGGGATCGGGGATCGGGGATCGGGGATTTCGTCATTCGGAAATTCCTCATTCGTCATTTTCTTCGATGTTCCCCCCGTCGGATCTCTCAGAGGCTTCCCGCGCCTTGACCCGATGCCGTGCGGCGGGTAGATTGTGTTTCATGAAAGCGAGGACAGTCAGCTTCGAGGCGCTTCAGCGCGACAAGCGGCGCGCGCGGAAACGCGACGAGCTGCGGCTGGCGCGTGGCGAGGTGACGCCGGAGCAACTCCAGGAGGAAAACTCGCTGATTCCGATGGGAACCAAGATCACGATCCTGAATTTCTGCGAAACAATGGAACGCTATTACGGCAAATGAAGCCGGATGCGGGCCCACATGTGGAAACGCATGTCGCCGATTTTGCGGATATCCTGCTGCCGATGGACGGCAGTGATCCTCCGATCATCGTCGGTGGCCATGCTGTCAACCTGTGGAGTGAGTATTTCCTGGCAAGGGATGTGAAGGAACTGCTCGGGTACCTACCGTTCACCAGCAAGGATCTGGATCTTGTAGGATCGTTGGGCTTGTTGGATCGCCTGCATGAAACCCATAAGGGGAAGCTGAGCCGTTCGGGACCGAGGAGTCCGGTTTTGGGTAGGATTGATGTCGAGCGTGAAGGCGGCGGATTCCTGCGGGTGGAGGTGTTGCATGCGGTGAAAGGCCTCGATGCCAAGGATTTGAGCAGGACGATGGAAGTGGGAGTGGGACAGGTGGTGGCCAGGGTGCTGATGCCCCATCTGATTCTCAAAGCCAAGATCGAGAACTCGGATAGCATCCCGCAGGAAGGGCGCAACGATGTGAAACACGTACGCATGATGATCCTGTGCGTGCGGGCTTTCATCCGGGAGTTCTCCGGATACGTCGGCGAAGGCCGGGCGAGCGATCGGGCGCTGATCAACGTCCTCGAGGAAACCCTCGCGATCTCGACAAGCGGTCAGGCCATAAGGGCATCCGAACTCTGGGGATTCGATTTCTCGGCGCTATGGCCTGTCGACAGCTTGAAGAGTCTCGGGGACGGCAAGCTCTCCCGCTGGCACCAACATCGTTTCCCAAAAACCTGAGCGGATCCCCCCCCCCCCCCCCCCCACACCCCACTTAGAATCAAATAAAGAATCACGCCCGCGCCCAGCACATACCATAGATGTTGTTGGATGGATTTTTGATGTTAAACACGACGGGGG
>JANOKL010000184.1:0-4114 GCA_031419215.1 Luteolibacter sp.
TCCAAGCGGGGCGGGCCTCGAGGAGTTCTTGAAACCAGAGTTCGGTCTGCGAACGGGTGTTGGTAAACAGCAGGGTGGTGTCGGCCGACTCGATGGCCTTTGCCACGGGTTCGACCAAGCGGGTGCCGAGATGACCGGCCCAGGGGAAGCGTTCGATCTCGTCCGGGATCAGGGTTTCGATGATCAGCTCTTTATTGAGATCAGCTGAAATCATCGCCGAGTCGGGAAACGCCGAGCCGAGCAGGGTTTCGCGGGCCTCATCGAGATTTCCGAGCGTGGCCGATAGCCCCCAAACGCGCAGGTCCGGGTGCCAGGCGCGGAGTCTGGCGAGGCAAAGTTCGGTCTGGACGCCGCGCTTGGTGCCGAGGAGTTCGTGCCATTCGTCGACGATGACTGTTTTCAGTCCAGCGATCTGGTCGCGGAAATCGGCGTGGGTCAGCAGCAGGGACAGAGATTCCGGGGTGGTGACGAGGCACCATGGAAGCTGCTTGCGGAGCCGGGCGCGCTGGGCAGAGGTGCTGTCGCCGGTCCGGGCCTCGACCTTTAAATGCGGGGCCAGATGTTCGACGGGTTCACGCAGCGCCCGCAAGGTGTCCTGAGCGAGGGCGCGCAGCGGAGTGAGCCAGAGGACCTCACAGGCTGTTGGGATTTTCGGATCAAGCGCTTCGCGACGGAGCCTATCGGCGAGCGGGCCGAGGAAAACAGCGAGGGTTTTCCCCTGACCTGTGGGCGCGTGGAGGAGTCCGGACCGACCCTCGGTGTGGGCTTGCCAGGTTTTCTGTTGGAACTCGAACGCGTGCCAGCCTTTCGCTTCGTAGAACGGGGCTAGGAAAGTTTCGGCAAGGTTGGGCGGTCGGCTCAAATCGTGCTGAGCCTAGACGTGATTTCCGAAGGCTCAAGAGTGGCGAGTGACCACGGCATCGCGGCAAAACGATCACCTTCCCGCTTGGTTTTCCAGTCAGAATGGCCAGAGTCGCGCGCGAGCTTCGCTAATGAGGGGGACATCCCACTGGCTGAGATTTTTCCCGATGAGCTGCTCCACGAATCTGCTGATCCCCTGAGCATGAAGAGAAACCAATTCCTCGATTACGCGAAGGGGCTGTTGATCCTGTTGGTGACGATCGGCCACGCGATCCAGTTCGTGGTTTACCAGAAGGGCGAGGCTTTCTGGGATGATCCTGTTTTCAAGGCGATCTACGTCTTCCACATGCCGCTTTTCATGGGGATCAGCGGCTATCTGGCCTGGTCTGGAATCCAGAAAGCGAAGCTACTTTCCTTCACGTTCGGGAAGGTAAAGGCCTATATGGTTCCGATTCTGGCATGGGCCACGACCTACACCCTGGCAAAGTGTCCGATCGAGGGCTGGCCCGGGCTCCGCGAGTTTGGCGACGGGCTGCTCTTTGAGTTTCTCGGCAGCCTTTGGTTCATCTGGACACTATTCGGCTGCGTGATTTTGACGGCCTCATTCAAGGCGCTCGGGCGATGGTTTTGGGCGATCTACGGGCTTTCCACGATCGGCATCCTGTTTCTTCCCGAGGTGGGCCACCTCATTCTGCTGAAGTACATGTATCCGTTTTTTCAGGCGGGCTATGCGCTGGCGCACTTCGGCCTCGAAGGTCTCATGCGGTGGCGAAAATGGATCCTCGGGGCCGCGTTGGGCTTGTCGGTCATCGGCTATTCATTCTGGACGCATGACACCTACATTTACAAATCCGGCATGGATCTCTCTGCGGGCAATCTGTGGAATGTCGGACTGCGCTATCTGACCGGCTTCTCAGCCTCGGTGCTGGCGGTTTTCCTCTTTGAGTTCCTTTCCAAGCGAACGTGGAGCCCGCTGCGGGATCAGGTCGAATCACTCGGCAGGGACTCGATTTTCATCTACATCATCCAGGGCTACGCCTATCTCGTGATTGTTCGTCTGGTGGGTAGGATTCATGGGCCCATCGACCAGGTTTGGCTCGGCTTGGCCGAGGCCTTGGTCGTGGGGGTGGGCGTCGCCCTTGCCTCGGTGTTGGTGGGCCGGGTCATGTCGCGGAGCAGGATTCTGGCGGCGGTGTATTTCGGGAAATACCCGAAGAAGCCGAATCCCGCAGTGGGGAGGCCGTCTGAAGAATCCGCATGAATGAGGGATCGGACGGATTGGGCGATGTTCCTGGACGCAGGGAGCAGTAGGATGAAGGTGCCGTCTAATCGTTTTCGTCTGATTCGACTCCTTGGTTTTCGTGCTTTTGTTCGTCTTCTTCCTTTCGCGCCTTGGCTAAAGCCGAAGCCACCATGCCTGTCGGAACTGCAATGATGCCAAGGCCGAGGATGAGAATGACGAAGGTGAAGAGCTTTCCTCCTGCTGTGATTGGATAAGAATCTCCATAGCCAACGGTGGTCAATGTCGTGACTGCCCACCACAAGCCATCGAACATCGAGGTGAAAACCTCCGGCTGGGCTTGGTTCTCAAAATGGTAGATCCCCATTCCAGCAAGATAAAGTAGGATGCAGGTGGTCAGAAGAAACAGGATGATTTCTTCTTTGGTGATCACAAACGCCCGGTGAAATCTTCGCATTGCCCTGCTGTATCTCGCGAGCTTGAGGATTCGGAACAGGCGCAGCATTCGAAGGGCGCGGAGATTCGTCAGGCCGACGCCTAATCCAATGAAGAACGGAAGAATGGCAAGGAGATCGATGATGCCAAAAAAGCTGAACAAGTAGGCTCGTTTCGGTCGGGATGTCAGCACTCTGGCCAAATACTCCACGGTGAATACGGCAATGGAAAAAGCTTCAAATGCATTGATCCAGAAAAGCTGGGTTGGCGTCAGGTTCGGGAGTGTTTCCAATGCAAAGTTTATCAGGCAAAGAAAAATCAAAACCTGTATTCCAAGCTCCCATTTGCCGAAATCGGCGTGGCCAGAAGAGTCTCGTTTCATCTCGAATGAGTCTGCTCAGTGTGAGGATCGGAAAAAGGCAGAAGAATGCAGCGAGCGCGTTTTCGATGTCTGGAATCCGATGGCGCAGTTTTCTTGGACCGTGAAAACAATTCGATCAACCCCGCCCTAACCAGCGCCGCAGCAACCGGGTGAGGCTGCCAAGGTAGTAGCTCTTTTTCACGGGATGGAAGATGCCGCGCCGGAGCCAGGGGTAGGGCTGTGGCCTCCAGTCGAGCTCCTTCAGTGCCTCGCAGGATCTGACGGGAACCCCCAGCCAGCTCAACAGGGATGAGGTTCTCAGTTCGCAGTAGAGGTCCCGGGCATAGAGCTCGTCGAACCGCTCCACGCAGATCAGATCAAGGGCGCTTCGGGAAAATTGCAGCAGGGCGAGAGGCACAGCTCCGCAGGCTGTCGGTTGCATCTCGACCGGCAGCTTCGGCAGCTCGCCCTTGAACCAATACCAGCTGTCGAAATCCTCGGTGCAGGATTTCACCTCCGGACATAGCAGGCCTTCCGCGGGCTCGATGAGGGTTTCGAGCCGCACGTTGCAAAGCACGTCCCACTCCATGAAAACCACGTGACTGCTCCCGACCTGGTCCCGGTGCTGCCGCCACCAATCGCGGATGTTCCGGTCACAATTCCTCCACATCTGATAGCGCTCCTCTCCTGTGAATGCTTTTCCGATGCACTGATGCTGGCGGAGACCGCGATTTGCCTCCGTGAACTCCATCAGGTGTGGCAACCCTGTCTTGGCGGAAGTCATCCAAACGATCTCGAAGTGAGGCTGAATGGAATCGTCTGGCGGTGAATCGGGCTTGCTCAATGATCTTCAGCCACGCTCGCGGTTTGGATTTGGGTCTGTCGAGACTGGACTGACTCCTCGTGGTGAATGGGTGGCTTTTTAGGGAGAATCCCTCACGGTAGGTAACGATTCTTATTTGTTGACGTCATTTCCGGATCATGGATCGTCGGTTCGTGACTGCCATGGTTTTCCCGTCCAGTGCTCCGGGCATTTCCGGCGGCGGATTCGTGGGGAGGTCGATGGCCATTTCTTGCCGTTCAAAGGATCGGATTGCATTGGAACCCGCTCCCCCGGAGGATGGGCCGTCAACCTTAGGCATGAAGATCCAGCGTAAAATTCGTCTCAAGGACGTCGCCGAATTGGCGGGCGTCGCCGTCAACACGGCATCGACGGC
>JANOKL010000185.1:0-3249 GCA_031419215.1 Luteolibacter sp.
ATCCCGCGACCGTCATCCCGGACCGAGCAGGACCCGTCGAGATGAATGGTCACTTCGATCTGTCTGCAGTGCCCGGCCAGGTGTTCGTCGATCGAGTTGTCCAACACCTCGAAAACGCAGTGGTGCAGGCCGCGCTCGTCCGGATCGCCAATGTACATGCCAGGCCGCTTGCGAACAGCCTCCAGACCTTCGAGTTTATCGATCTGAGCGGCATCGTATTGCTGCTCGGTGGCGACTTGGGTTTCGTGCTTCGGAGGATCGATTGGCGTATCGGACATGGTGCTGCTCAAGGGTCTGAAATCACCGTTGTGGAGACAAGGAATTTCAGCAAAAAACTAGCACCTTAAATCATTTGCAACTGACTGACAGTAAGATTATTAAGTAATCGTCGAGTGACGAACTCCAGATGCGGTCCATGCTCCGGATTGAAAAGACCCTCGATTTGAGTTTTCGGCGTATATTTCCAAGCCCTGAAACGTGCGAGCCGGCATTCAAACCCTGAAAACGTTTACAAAATCAATTGGGAAAGCGTTCTCTAACTCAATTGGAGATTCTCATCCATTGAGTCCCAGACAGCCCTTTTGCCACTCGAGCAAGAGCGCCTCAGCGTCAGGTTCCTCGGCTGCAATGGATTCCAGGACCGCACGCGCCGCGATCAATGAGCCATCAATATCCAGCTCCCTGGAAACATCGTCCCGGGTTTTGAGCAGCTCATCAAGCCGACGATCAAACCCAGAGTCACGCCTGCGGCGTATTCCCTTCGGACGCTCCGGATACTCGGATTCAGGAAGTGCGTCCACCGCGGCGAGGCCCTCACGAAGACGGCGAACCCGATCCGGCCGGAAGTAAGGAGGGATGTTCAATTCCCCGCCCTCGGAGAGGCATACGCTCCACTCAATGAGCAGACGATTGGTCGCCACCATGAAGGAAGGACGATCCCAAGCTTCCGCTTCAGCATCACGCCATTGCCAGACTGCACGAAGGATGGCCAGTCCGCGCCGATCAAGACGTCCGGACCCCTGGATCCGCCAAGCCTCCTCACGGGAATCATCCCTCTCCAAAACTTTTTTCCTGGCCGCGATGCAACTCTCCTCAAACCAACCGAACCTTCCCCGTTGCTTCAGGTCGGCGACAATCATTTCACCCATGGGAAGGAGGTAACGGACGTCATTGAGGGCATACTCAATCATCTTCTCTGAAAGCGGGCGCTTCCCCCAATCCGCTTTCTGCGATGACTTTGAAAGCTCGATTCCGAAGTAGTGGCTCACCAAATCCGCGAGCCCGAATTTCCTGGCTCCAAGCAGTCTGGCACCAATCTGGGTATCATAAACCGTTTCGGGAATGTTTCCAAACTGTCGGCGCAGCATCGTCATGTCGTAATCCGCTCCGTGCATCCAGACGATCGAACGACCCAGAAGCGAGGAAAACAGCGAGAGGTCCTTGATCGCCAAGGGATCGACGAGCACACAATTTTCTCCGGCAGCAAATTGGATCAAGCAAAGCGATTCACGATAGCGATGGAGACTGTCAGCCTCGGTATCCACAGCACAAACCAACTGGGGTGAAGACTCCACTGCTTTGACCAGCCCCAGCAAGGCTACTTCGTCTGCGATAATTCCGTTCTGATGATCCCTGCTCACGCTGCGATTAGTTTTTTAGCTTGGCCTCCGCCCTTTTGAGAGTCTCGGAATCATCCGACTCCGGATCGCTCTCATCTGTCAGAAAGCGGACCAGATCGATTGCCTCTTTGCGAATTGAAGGATCCGCGCTTTTTGCCAAAGCCACGGCTCCGGCTAGCCGGGTCGGGTCTGGACGGTTGTGAAAGTCAGACAGGAGAATCTGTCCCAACTCTGGCGAAAGCGATTCTTGTTGAGCCAAGGCAACAAGTCGGACGCCTTCTGAATCAGGTGTCAGCAAGACCGCATGAGACAACGCCTCCGTACGCTCCTCGAGTGAAATCTCGGATCTCGCCGCGAGCCCGATCAGCTTGATCGCCGTTGCCTTATCATCCGTGCTCTGATCGCCGAGAATCGACTCCACCTGATCGAAACTCCTTCTGGACGGGGTTCGATCCCGGGAATGTTCGGACCTTGAAACCTCCTGATTCGAGGTGGATCTGGAGGGTGAAGAGCGGCTGTTTCCAACCTCCTGCCCGACGGTAGGAGAATCTCCAGCAAGACGCATTTTCGGCGCGAATACAAGAAGAGCGATCAACACCAAACAGGCGCAGCCTGCTGGGATGATGATCCTTGAAAAGCGCGACATTGGAAAATTGAAGTCTGGAGATGAAAACGCCGGAGAAAGGGGAATTTTCTCCGGCGTTTCAAATAAATCAGCACGTGATGCGCCGAGCTCTTAGCGGTAGTCCTGTTCGATGTAGTGATACTGACCGGCGATCAGGACCTGAGCAGTCCTCTTGAGGCCGGTCGCGTTTGCCGCAACCGTAATGGTGAGGGTCCCATCACTGGTTCCGCCAGCAGCACCAAGGGTGACCCATGTCGGGACCGGGGCTCCGACAACCGCCGCGGTCCAAGCGGCTGGAGTGACGACAGAAACAAGGTAGGAGGATCCGGCAGTGGGTACGAGCTTACCACGCGGCGAGATCGTCGTGATCACTGGAGGCGCACCACCTGAGTTCTCGACGAAGGTGAATGGACCACCTCCCGTCGGCAGATAGTACTGTCCAGCGATGCGGTTCTGAATCTGGATCGGAACGGCGCGGACAAGCGCCCTGTCGTTGTTCAAGCCCCGCGACGGATCGGTGATCGCATAGGTGGCCGTGGCCAAGCCACTCCGCTTTTGATAGCGGCCTGAGAATGTGAACAGATTATTACGGGGCGTGGTGATCTGACCGACATTGTTCCAAGTGGAAACGATCTGATCACCCGATACCGCGCCGTCAGTGAAGGCACCGATCACATTGTTGTTGGTGGCAGGGAAGCTTGCGAGACCCAGTAGGACACTGCTGGAGAAACGGCTGCCTTCGAGATCCCTGGCCTGGTCGTAACCGGAGCGGTAGACGTCCGTGCCAATTCCAGGGAAACGGACCATTCGGACGCTTCCAGAGAAATCGCTCGCACCAATAACTGGGGTGAAGCTGAGGTTTCCAGTGACAGCTACCGACGAGGCGCTGCTCGCGCTGACGAACATTGGAGCAAGATCTCCGAGGTTAAGCCTGCCAGACCAAGTTCCAGACAAATTGTCAGGGAAGTAGGCCTTCACGCTTACCCGGCCATCGGCCGCAACGGT
>JANOKL010000186.1:0-4430 GCA_031419215.1 Luteolibacter sp.
AGCGCCAGCACCTGCACCATCCGGTCTTCCTGCTCCGGCTTTCTCAGCCAGAACTCGCGGAAGCTGGGAAACTCTTCGGCCATGCCTTCCGCACCAGTGTCGATCGCCACTCCGCGAGAGGAAATACCGTAGCGCTGACCCTTGCCGAGCGCCCGCCAGTAGCTGGCCCCCTGAAAAACGGCCAGCTCATCGAACTTCCCAGGCGTGTTCAGCGGCGCATGCAGCCTCACTCCGGCGAAGCCAGCCTCCGGCGGAGTATCACCGCGCTCACCCACCAGCGGACCGTAGTCGAAAAATCCCGGCGTGAACCGCACCCCCTGCATATGCGTGGAGGTGAATTCATTCAGCTTCACCGGCTCCCGGAACAGATAGCCCGGATGGAAAAACATCGCCCGGAACGGCAGGTTCGCCTGTCCCCACAGCGCCTGATCCTCACGGAAACGGATGTCGCGATACTGGTCATACGACAGCGCCTTCATCCAGCCCGGCAACGCCTCGCGGTCGGGAGCCTCGTAGGGCTTGGCGGCCAGTTCCTTGGCGCGATTTTCGATCTTTTGAAAATCGACATCCTCGCGCAGCCAGGTTTGGGCGATGGCAAATCCGCTCGTCGCGACGAAACCAATCGCCACAGCGAAGGTCCGGAAGGGGTGGGGTGACATAGGCTGGCCCCAATCGGACGACGAACAGGCCACTACTGTCAATGCGGGACCGCTGTTTCAGTAGTCACGGCGACAGAATATCGACGCCGCCCAGCCGAGCATCAGCGCCTCGAAAAGGAGCGAAGTGCCGATCACGTAGCTGGCGGAGTTGCGCGTGCTGGCCTTCTTGAGCCGGCCGGAAACCTCGTCGTCCCCTTCCGTCGCCGCGTTCACCAGGCTCTTGTTTGCCTCGCCTTCCTCGCCTTTCAGCTGAATCAGGCGATCCATCAGCCGCGTCGTTTCGCCGGTCTTCGGCATCGCGAAAATCACAGCCGAACTGATCTTGTGCCACTTCATCATCTCCTCGGGCTTGCCGAATGAGCCCATCATCGAGGGCGCGCCGGCCACCTCCGGCACCGACTCCGGATGGCTCACCAAATAAAGGAAGTCATCCGACTTCTGCATCCCCCACGCCAAGAACCACACCACGATACCCGCCAGAATCGCGGCCAGCACTGAACGCGTCTTCACCGAGACCAGCACCACCACCGAATAAATGTAGCTGAACATCAGCGTCACGATCGGCACCGCCCAGAACACACTCGGGTTCCAGACCCCCACTCGCCAACGGATCGCGAAAAACACGATCACGCAGAAGATCGCCACCTGCAGGACCACGAACATCAGGCTGCCGATGTACTTGTAGAAAAAGAGGGTGAGCCGCGAGACCGGCTTCGAAAGCGGAATCCCGATCGAGCCCTCCGACATGAAATCCGGAAAGATCGGCGCGCAGGAAATGATCGCCAGAATCACCGCCACCCACGAAAGCCAGAAGCCCACCAGAACGTCGCTGAAGATCGCAAGATAAGCGGGTTCCGCCAACCCGCTCTGGGAATTGAACATCACGCTCTCGAACTCGAATGCGCCGAACAGGATCGAAAATCCCTCCGGCGTGAAACCGATCGAGAGATAAATCAACGCCACCAGCGCCGAGATTCCCAGCGTGATCCAGAACAGCACCCGCGCGCGCAACAGCCGCAGCGAGTCCACCAACAAGGTCAAAAACACATTCATCGTCCTGCTTCCTTTCCGTCTGAATTCACCGCACTGAGGAAGAGATCCTCCAGCGAGATCCTCGCCTCCTTCACCTCGCGGATTGAAATTTTCTCCGCCCGCAGCGCATCGATCACCGGCTGCACCGGCCCTGCATCCTGGGCCTCGATGGAGACTCGGTCGCCCGCCACCACCCAGCCCTGGGTGGCGAATTTTTCACGAATCCCCGGTGGCACGGGCCCCTCGGTGCGGATCTCATAATGACGTCCACGGCTTGTCAGTTCGGAAACCTTCCCGCTCTCCACGATCCGTCCCTTCGAGAGAATCGCCACGTGGTCCGCCACCTGCTCCACCTCCGCCAACAAGTGGCTGTTCACAAAGACCGTCTTTCCCTCCGCCCGCATCGCCTCGATCAGCTTGCGGATTTCGATGCGGCCACCCGGGTCCACGCCATCGGTCGGCTCGTCGAGGAAGACCAACTCGGGATCGTTCACCAGCGATTGCGCCAGGCCGATTCGCTGCTTCATCCCTTTCGAATAAGTGCCCACCGGCTTGTCGCCCCAGTCGGCCATGCCCACGCGCTCGAGCAGTTCGCCGGTGCGCTTCTTCGTCATGGCCTTGGAAACCTTCGACAGTCCGGCGGAAAACTCGATGACCTGGCGTCCGGTCAGATACTCGGGAAACTTCGCGTGCTCAGGCAGATAACCCACACGGGAAAGTGTGGCGCGATGCCCGATCGGCTGGCCGAGCAAGGTGCCCCGGCACTCGGTGGGCCGCAGGATCGTCAGCAGGGATTTCACCATCGTGCTCTTCCCCGCGCCATTCGGACCCAGCAGTCCGAAGACCGAACCCGCCGGCACCTCCAGCGAAACCCCGGCCAGCGCCTCGAAGCCACCCCGATAGATTTTTCGCAAACACTCGATCGACACCGCCATGCTCATGATGGGGGTTTTGAAGTTCCAAGGGCCAAATGCCAAGGGCCAAGTTCAAACGAAGCCGTCAAAAGTCTTAAGGTCGAAGGTCCAAAGTCCAACACGTTCAGACCTTAGACTTTCAGACTTTCAGACCTCTTCAATCTCTGCATCTTCGTCATTCGGAAATTCCTCATTCGTCATTCTTTTGAAACTCCTCCTCTTCCTCCTCCCCACCCTCGCCTTCGCGGACTCTCCCGCCAAGCCGCCGGTGACCGTGCGGATCATCGCCGCGAACCTCACCTCGGGAAACCACCAGACCTATTCGCCGGACAATGGCAACCACTCCAACCCCGAAGGCGCCGGAGCCCGCATCTTGAAAGGACTGAAGCCGGACATTGTCCTCATCCAGGAGTTCAACACCACCACGCCCGTCCGTCAGTGGGTCAATGACACCTTCGGGCAGAATTTCGCCTTCACCCGCGAGGAAGGCGAAGGCATTCCCAATGGAATCATCAGCCGCTTCCCGATCATCGAGTCCGGCGAGTGGGACGACTCCGGCCAGTCCAACCGCGATTTCGTCTGGGCAAAGATCCGCCTGCCCAACGAAAAAATCCTCTGGGCCATCAGCGTCCACCTCAGCGCGAAGAAGTCCTCGAACCGCGAAGCTGAATCCCGCGAGCTCCTCGCCTACTTCCGCAAGAACATCCCCGCCGCCGACCACGTCGTCCTCGGGGGCGACCTCAATGCTGCCTCCGTCGCCGACGCCGCCTTTCTCCCGCTGCGCGAAATTTTTCCCCGTCCCGCGAACATCCCGGCCGATGCCGATGGCAACGCGAACACGAATTCGCCGCGCAACAAGCCCTACGACTGGGTCCTCGCCGATGCCCAGCTCCAGCCCCTCGCAATTCCGGTCGTGATCGCCGGAAAAACTTTCCCTAACGGCCTCGTTTTCGACTCACGAGTCTTCACCCCGCTCGAAGGCCTGGCTCCGATCCAGAAAACCGACAGCGCCGCCTCCAACATGCAGCACATGGCCGTGGTCAGGGACTTCAGAATTCCTTAGAATCGGCTGCGGCTTCCCCCTCCACCTTCGGCACATTCGGCGCGGGGGCGGCCAGCCACTTGGGGGCCTTCGGGGTGACGTCGGCGTAGATGGCCACGAAAGCCATGCCGATGAGCCCGACGCTGCCGGCGTAGCCGACGGTGAACGCGGTCGTCATCCAGACGACGAAGGGCGTGAACACCAGCATGCCGACGATCATCCAGCTCGGCTTCACCTCATAGGCATGGACGACGAGGCGCAGACGGGATCGCGCGAGCGAAAGCCCGAGCAGGGTGTAGCAAAAAATCGAGCCGATGGCGCTGAGATGATACCAGACTCCGCAGCCTTTCTCCTGGGCAGCGGACGCGGCGAGCGGCACCGAACAGGCGGCACCGCAGGAAAGGATGAACAGCAGCATGATGCCGATGCGCGCTCCTAGTCCCTTGAAAGAGGAGGCTCCGATCGCCCCCGCGCAAAGGATGGCGGAGCCGCCGAGGATGCTGAGTGAGCAGGAAGCTTCCCGCCACCACTCGATGCTCCCTAACAGATAGCGGACGACCACATACGGCAGCAGCGAAATGAAGGTCAGGGAGCAAAGTCCCCAGAGCGTAAAAAATTTCCCGAGCACCACCTTCCAGCGGTCGAGGTGGGTCAGCAGGAGCAGCTCATGGTTTCCCTCCTCCAGCTCCTGGCCCATCAGGATCAGACCTCCCAGCGGCATGATCACCAGGCAGATGGCGGTCACCACCATCCAGAACAGCCCGGAGGTGCCGAGCAGGCCGA
>JANOKL010000187.1:0-5975 GCA_031419215.1 Luteolibacter sp.
GCCGGGTCGGAAAACTCGAAGTGCGATACCACCAGGATATGAAGCTTGGCGAACTCTATCCTGAGATCGGATTCATCACCCAGGCCGCACTTGATCGCGGCGGGGTGGAAATCGAGAACCTCGGAACCGAGCCGCTCGTCCTGACCTTCGACTTCCCGCAGAACGCGCACTCCAAAACACCTGGCGTCTAGAGCAAATCTCAAGAGTTCCCGGCCATTTGGGACTTCGAACTTTCCCCGACCTGGCCCTCCTCATTAAAATCCACTCATGTCCGAAAAAATCCTTCTGAAATCCCCGATCAATCTCGGGATCGTCCCAACTCACCTCCGCTTTGTCGGTGCACTCCTGCCGGATGAAAACGGCAGGTTTCCCCGCAATCCTGAGGGGGAAATGCTTGTGGTGGAAGGAGTCCGCAAGCTGGTGGAAACCTCGCCTGTCGCTTTCGGCTGCGTTCAGGTTTCGATCTTCCCCGGAACCCATCCCGAGGACACCGGTGCGCTTGTTGATGGACTGAAAGGCTTGGGGCTCGAAGTCGATTTCATCCTGATGGTCGGTGGCGTGAATCCGATGAACCCGGCCGACGAGGACGCCGTGCTCGCCCAGCTCTTGCCCAGTCTCAAGGTGGCTGTCGCCCATGGCACCCGCCACGTTTCCTCCACCTCGATCGAGGAATGGATGAGCGCCAACGAAACCCGCCGCGAAGGCGCGGACTTCGAGGCCGCCATCGCCCAGAACGTGAAGCTCCATCTCCGTGCCTACCAGGAAGCGGGACTGGAAGGTTCTTCCATCGAGAGCTGGAACATCGAGTTCCTCCGCCCCGGTGAATTCAAGACCTTCACCAGCCTCGACCGCGGCTGGGCCTTCGTCAGCGCAGTAAACAAGGCGCTCGGAAAACCGTTCTTCAAACTCCTCGTCGACGCCGCCCACTGTGGCGACTCCGGCCTCAGCATCGCAGAAAACGAGGCGCTCATCACGAAGATCGCCGCCGCCGATGAGCTCGGCATTTTCCACGCCTCCGCCAAGACCACGCGCGGTTGCCTTTCCTCCGATGACGGCTGGATCGCCGTAATGCTCACCGCCGTCGCCAAAACCGGAAAGCTCCGGCATGTCTATGTCGAGATGTTCGACCACGAAGACGCCGCTTTGGAAACACTCCGCAAGCTCGATCCAAGCCACGGCGTCGATACCCGCGACGGACGCAGCTACACCGAGGTCATGGCCGACGGAGTCGCGGACATCGCCCATCGTCTCAACAACCTCGCCGCACGCGGGGTCCTGTAATCCAACCCACATCCACCTCTTCTGATCATGAAAAAAGAAATCCGTATCGGACTCATCGGCTACGGCTTCATGGGCCGCACCCACTCGAACGCCTATTCGCAACTCAGCCACTTCTTCGACACCCAGCACGTCCCGGTCCGCCAGGCCGTGTGTGGTCGCGACAAGGAGAAGGTCGCCGCTTTCGCCGAAAAGTGGGGCTACGCCTCCTACGAAACCGATTGGCGCGAGCTTGTGAAGCGCGATGACATCGACGCCGTCGACATCTGCACGCCAAATGACTCCCACGCTGAGATCGCCCTCGAGTGCATCAAGCACGGCAAAATGATCCTCTGCGAAAAGCCGCTCGCACTGAATGGCACGCAGGGCGAGGAAATGGTCAAGGCCGTCGAAGCCTCGGGCCTGCCGAACCTCGTTTGGTACAACTACCGTTTCCTCCCCGCCGTCACGCTCGCGAAGAACATCGTCGATGCCGGTGAGCTCGGCCGCATCTTCCACTATCGCGCCAACTTCCTCCAGGACTGGACGATTTCCGAAGAACTCCCACAAGGCGGCGCGGGCCTCTGGCGTCTCGATGCCGCTGCCGCTGGCTCCGGTGTCACCGGCGACCTGCTCGCCCACTGCATCGACACACCCGCTGGATCAACGGCGACATCGTGTCCGTCAGCGCGATGACCGAGACCTTCATCAAGGAGCGCGTCCACACCGCCACCGGTGAAAAGCATCCCGTCACCATCGACGACGCCTGCGCCTTCCTCGCCCGCTTTGAAAACGGCTCACTCGCCATCTTCGAGTCCACCCGCTACGCCCGCGGCCACAAGGCGCTCTACACCTTCGAGATCAACGGCGCGAAGAAGTCCCTCGCCTGGGACCTTCACGATCTCAACTACCTCTCATACTTCGACCACGCCGTCCCCGGCGACCGTCGCGGCTGGACCAACATCCACGCCACCGACGGCGATCATCCGTATTCCGGAAACTGGTGGGTTCCCGGCCTCTGCCTCGGCTACGAGCACTCGTTCACCCACGAGCTCGCCGAGTTCTTCAAGTCCCTCGACAACCCGACCGCCGAAAAGCGCTACCCCGACTTCCGTCACGCCCTCGGCACCCAGTACGTCTGCGACGCCGTCCTGGAATCCGCCAAGACCAAGCAGTGGGTCGATGTGAAGATCGCCTGATCAACAAATCATCATCTCCCAAAAGCCCCGGCCGGTCCCTTACCGCCGGGGCTTTTTTGTGGGCAGGATGTCAACGTTCCCTGAGGAGCCGGATTCCGAAATCCGGATGGTGCGAGGGCTGATTTGGATGAGATTGCGGTATTGCCAGTAAACACAATCGGTATTACCGTACGGCCATGACCACGATTTCCCTGAAAGTTCCCGACGAGCTGGTGAGCAGGATGGACGCGATGGCGCGGGCGAAGCAGACCAGCCGCTCCGCCCTGTTGCGCGAAGCTTTGGAGGAGAAGCTCAAGGCGTCAGCCCGCAAGGCTCCTCTGAGTCTCTACGAGCAAAGCGCAGACCTCTGTGGCATGGGCAGCAGTGGCTTGGGCGACCTGGCATCCAACCCCAAACACATGGATGGCTTCGGCTCATGAAGGAAGTCCTCGCCGATACGGGGCCACTTGTCGCCTATCTAGATCGCAGTGACAGGGATCACGCGTGGGCTAAGGAGGCCTTTTCCGGGATCACCCGGCCCTTGCTGACCTGCGAGGCGGTGATCGCCGAAGCACTGTTCCTTTTGCGACGTGGCGGCATCGAGCCGGATGGCCTACTGGATCTGATCCGGCGCAGATTGCTGGTGCCAAAGTTTGATCTGGCGGAGGAAATCGTCGCGATCCAGCAACTGATGAAAACATACCGAAACATCCCCATGTCGCTGGCAGATGCTTGTCTGGTGAGAATGGCGGAAGTGTTGCCCGACTCCAAAGTCATGACCCTCGATTCAGACTTCGTGGTGTATCGAAAATCCCGCCGGAAAGTGATCCCTCTGCTCAGGCCGGATCGCTGAGTCGATGGGCTGGCGCCCCGAAGGCCTGCCTCCCGATGGCGCGGACTTCCGCCTGCACCACCTCCTCTGCGCCTCCCTGCAGAACGCCATCAGCGGAGTGGGCTTGAAGGATGAGGGGCGCAATGAGTTGGAAAACATCACAGGAATTTCATGAATGCTTTCCGTTGGATTTACATGATCCAGATTGATCTCCCGACGAATACGCTGAGGCTCTTCCGACTGTTCCACTTGCCTACCCCCCCGCAGAAGAGTCTTTTGTCGGTTTGAATGGCTCTCTCATCCAAGTGCGTTGAGTCTGCTGATTAGGCCAAGCCCTGATATCGAAGGGAGACGCATCCGCTCAATGCCGGTCCCGAACTTCTACCTGCTTCTCAAGCGGAGCCCCCGATTGGGAGCTCGAACGCAAAAAAATTTTGATGCATCCGGAATAAGAACAGCGGGTCAGGGCTCTTTAGGGAATGAGACTGTTCCTCCTGCTTGCCATTTGCCCTGCATGGATTTCCTGCAAGCCGGTGGGCCTAGCAGATCGAGCAGATCTTGGCAGGCCACTGTTCGACTTCGCCGCCACAGGACCGCGCAGCATTGAGTGCAGCCTCACCGGTCAGCTTGAGACAGGTCGCGCCTCGTCATCCAACACAACAGCCGGAGGATGCGCGTCATGCCGCTGAACCCCATGATCCGGGCGCTTCCATCTCTCATGCTGGTCTGTGGCAATCTAGCCTCCGCCGCAGAAATTTGGTTCAGCGGGCCACAGGAAATCGAGGCGACTGCGGAGGTGCTGGCTGCCAGTGACCTGCTGATCCAGTCCTACAACCTCAATTACTCCGGGACGGAAGGACTCTGGACTCTGGAGGCTGGACTCGGCTTGAACGACTATCAACTCGACTACGCGCCGGTGCTCTTCGGAAGCCGCGAAAAGCTCGATGAGCAAACGCTTCAGACAAGCATCGGCCTGACTCGAAAGTGGAATGAGGAATGGTCGACCAGCCTGCGTTTCCGGGCGTATGAAGGATTCTCCGACTATCGCTCGATCTGGATCTCCGAGTTCTATCGGCAGTTCTTTGGTGCCTTTCCCGGCTATTACGCGCCAGACCCACACGGCACATCGTTCGGACTGAGCACCCGGTGGGATTACCTGCCCGGAACCGGTTCCGCGACGTTCGCGATTGATCTCGGACGCGACGAAATCGCGCCCGGTTGGAGCTTCAACCCGGCACTCGGTCAACCTGAAGCGGACCGTGACACACTCGACACGGTGTCCGGCAGCCTGCGGGTCGAGCATGCACTGAACCCCTGGCTCAAGAGCGGCCTGGAGCTGACCGCCCGGCAGACTTCGGAACGTGAACCCCGCTTCGGCATCCGGAGTTCCTGGGCGGCAGTCTCCGGGCCGGTCTCATTCCGCCTGAGTGGAGGATACAGCTCTGAAGCTCCATCATTCGACGCCCTTCACGGCAGCGCGGTGGTGGAATGGAACTTCATTCCCGAATGGTCAGCCTATCTCGGCTACCGCGTCTATCAGGACAGCGGCGAGATCGAGTCCTCAGGCTTCAACGCCCTGGCCCCGGCCCTCGACTCCACGGAGATTTTCACCGGGGTGAGATGGCATCGGAAAGACCTGACCATCAGCGGTGGAGTCGGCCTTCTCGACAGTGATTACGAGACCTTGACCGAGGACAACCTCTTCTTCGGGAACCTTTATCGCGACCGCGAATGGTGGACGTTCCGCCTCGCTACCTCCTTCCAATTCTAATCAACGCCTATCCATGAAAAAAACCATCATTCCACTGCTGCTCGCCTCCATCCATGCCACAGGTACCGAAGTCCAGTTGCCTGTCGGAACCATCGCAGACAACCTCAGCTTCGCCGTCCGAAATGGCACTACCTTCACCAACTCCACCTTCGAGTCCTATGAGGGGAAAATCCTCGTCATCATGATGATGACCCCGTGGTGCCCCGCTTGTCAGAGCAATTCCAAGGCGGTCGGCGACGGCATCATCGACCATTTCAATGCCGCCTCCCGAGGTACCCTTCGGGGAAAGAACGCCAATGGCATCGAGATCCGCAGCCTCCTGCTTTCCACCGAAGAGGCTTCACAATGGGACAGCACCAACTCCTCCTTCGCCACCACCAACGCTTACCAGCAATGGGGGCTGGATGCCACTCCACAGAGAACGAATCCACGGCAACTGCTCGGGTATTTCCGCGGCGGATTCATTGCGGGCACCAACCTTTATGACTGGGGCGAGGACCGCCGACGAGTGGTCGTGCTGAACCTGGTCAAGAACTCCGCCTCGCACGCCTATCGCCAAATCGTGATCAATCAGAACTATTTCACTTCCAGCGATGCAAGTCCGGCGCAAGCACTCATCAATTCCATCACTCCGGCTCCACCGATCTCAACCTTCAGCCAGTGGCAGGGAAGTTATACATTTCCCACCGGCAGCTCGAGTGCGAACGCTGACCCGGACAAGGACGGCGTCCAGAACCTGTTGGAGTTCTTCCATGGCACCCATCCGCTGCAAGCTGGACCACAAGCCTCGGGTCCAACGATTGGCCGCAGCGGCAACACAATGAAGATGGTCTACCGGAGGGCCAAGAACATCGGCGGCTACACCCTTGAATATCGCCAATCCCCCGATCTGAAAACCTGGAGCGTCCTTCCAGCCAGAGGCCTGAACAACACCACC
>JANOKL010000188.1:0-4372 GCA_031419215.1 Luteolibacter sp.
GAATCGACGCAGAACCAGCGCGCCTTCCTCGGCGCGCTCGGCGCGTTCGACATGGCATGAAGATCGGAGAGCGGTTCTATCGGACCAACGAGATCTGGCGGAAGAAAACTCGAAAGTGCGAGAGCATCGCGGAATCCGAAGAACTCATCACCCGGAACTTCGCACTGTTGAAATACGAGCCCACGGTATTCCTCAGGGTTGAAGAAGGGGCGCAGTTCGTGACTCTTCCAGGATAGGGCGATCTTGGAACACAAAGACCACAAAGAATCAGGATGGATCTCTGTGTTCTTTGTGCTCTCTGTGGAGAATCGATCTTCAATAATCCGCCACTGGGCTGCTGGCTTCGATCGCGGTGGCGGAAGGGACCCCCGCGGCAAGCTCGGTGATGTCCTTGCAGGTCTGTTCCCATTTGGCATCCGACCAGGTGAGCGGGCCGGGCAGCTTTTTCCTGAACCGCTCCAGGCGGCGCGTGGCGTCGTCGATGATGGAGACGCTGACGTCGCCGAGCGACTTCGCGGCGATTTCCGCGCTGTCGATCTGATGGCAGATCAACGCGAGGTCGTTGCCGGCTTCGATGGCGAGCTTTACGTCCTGCCCGCGCCCGTAGCGATTGGTGATGGCCCCCATGTCGAGGTCGTCGGTGAGGACGAGGTGCCGGTCAAAGCCGAGCTGGTCGCGCAGGAAGGAGGTGATGATCCGCCTGGAAAGCGAGGCTGGGAAATCCGGATCGATGTTCGGAAAGTCGACGTGGGCGAGCATGATCGCGTCCAGCTCCGGCATCAGCGCGGTGTAAGGCAGCACGTCCTCGCGCAGCAGTTCCGCAAGGGTGGCATCGGACGAGGGCAGGTCGTGGTGGGGATCAGAAAGCGCGCGACCGCAGGCCGGGAAATGCTTTCCGCAGGTCAGGACCGAGCGTTTCCGGTGCCAGCGGTTCCACATCCCGGCGTGGTCGATCACCCGCTGCGGATCGCGGCCCCAGCATCGGCCGCGGAGGGCGTTCTGGAGGGTGGGATGGTGGTCGAGATCGAGATCGGGCGCGAAGTTGAGATTGAAGCCCAGCAGCCGCAGCAGATCGGCGGTCAGCATCCCGGCGCGGGCGATGGTGTTCGGATTCGCCTGCGCGGCGAGGTCGACGGCCGAGGGCAGGGCGGGGGCGATGTCCTTGGTGCGGGTGACTCGCCCGCCTTCCTGGTCGATCGCAAGGATCGGCTCGTCGGTGCAGAGCGAGCGCAAGTCATCGGTCAGCTTCCGCGTCTGGGCGGGACTTGTGATGTTCCTCGTAAATAGAATGAACCCGGCGGGCTGGAGTTTCCGGTAAAGCGCGGCTTCCTCCGAAGTGAGTTCCGGTCCGGAGACGCCGAGCAGCAGAAGGTGGCCGTGCATGGGGGGAGGAGAAAGTTCCAAGAGCCAAGTGGCAAGTTCCAAGGCGGCTTGACGCGCATTGATGGTGATGTAAGACTGTAAGCATGGTTCGCACTCAAGTCCAGATTCCGGATGATCTATACGCCAAGGCCAAGAAGTTGGCTGAGCAGCGGGAGATTTCCCTCGCTGAGCTCGCCCGCCGTGGACTGGAGTACATGTTGAGCGTGTATCCGACCGTGGAGATAGTTGCGCCTACGTGGCAACCTCCGCAACCCAAGCATCTTGGCTGGAAGGGCTTGAGCGATGGAGAGCTGAAAGACGAGGTGCAAGGCAGCACCGCAGAGGAAAACTGGCAGCGATGATCTCCCTCGATACCAACCTGCTGTTTCATGCCTACAATGCGGATTCCCCTTCGCATGAAGCTGCCTTTCGCTGGATCACGTCCATTCAGTCGAGTGAGGAGGTGGCGGTTTCAGAGTTCATTCTCGCTGAATTCTACGGGCTTTTGAGGAATCCAAGAATTCTGACCGAACCGTTGAGTGCGAAGAATGCGGCTGCAGTGATCCAATCCTATCGGCAGCATCCACGTTGGAGGCTGATCGGCTTCCCTTCGGAAAGCAGAAGGCTTCATGATGCGCTTTGGGAGAAATCAGCTTCGAGGGATTTTGCCTTTCGAAGACTCTACGATGTCCGCACCGCGATGACCTTGATGGCTCAAGGGGTCACCGAATTCGCGACCGCCAATGTGAAGGATTTCAAGGGACTTGGATTCGAGCGGGTGTGGAACCCACTTTCCGAGATCTAACAACACCCACCACCCGGCGTGCAGCAGGCGGTGGCGGGCTCCTTTTCGGGGAGGGCGCAGCCGCCGGGGAGGCAGAGTTCCTTGGCGAGGCAGTCGGTGTGCTTGGTGCCGAGTTGGAAGCGCAAGGTGCCGTCGATCAGCGCGGCGCCGGTGACCGGGAACTGGGAGATGAGCTCGCCTTCATACTCGATCTCCACCGGCATGGAGAGGTCGTGGAGGAAGCGGTCCGCGTGGCGGAAAATGGTGGCGAGCTTTCCGGCGGGGAGGCGGTGGTCGACATCGTCCGCGACCCAGGTCTGGAGCAGGCAGTGTTCGAGCGTGCGCAGGGTGCCGCCGCAGTCGACGAAGGTCTTTTTCACATGGCCGACCTCGGTGACATGGAAGTGCGCGGGGATCAGACGGCCATCGGGTAGGGCGAAGGAAACGAGGAGGTCGGGATGCGCGTTGAGGTGGCTGAGGAAGGTGGTGACGTTCATGGTTTTTTTGGTTTGCAGCAGGGGCTCGACGCGAGTTGGTCGACGCAGCGGAGGAAGTCGGTCAGGCAGGTGCATGCGAGTTGGTAATAGACGTTCGGGCCGCGCTTTTCGGCGATGAGCCAGCCAGCCACGACCATCAGGGCGAGGTGCTTGGAGATCGTGGAGAAGTCGCCACCAGCTTCTTCGTGGAGTTCGCAGACGCAGCGTTCTCCGCCGAGGAGTCGTTCGGCGATGGCGAGCCGGGTCGGATGGGCGAGTGCCTTGATCACGGCGACGCGGTCGGGGGTGGTGGTGCGTTCGCGCAGGCGGCTCATGATTTGGTAAAATAGCCAAATGATTTCCGGATGCAAGGGGAGCTTTTAGGTACAGCTTGCCGCACGATGAGACGCCTTGGGAAACTTTCCGGATGGTTCGCGGGACTGATGGCCTCGCTGCTGTCGTCGTGCCTGTGGATCCCGCAGAAGCCGGTGACGCCGGTGAGAACCATTTCAGACGAGCCAACCGTAAAGCCGAAACAGCTGGTGGTGATGCTGCCCGGGCGCTGGAGCAAGCCGGAGGAATTCCAGCAGGAGGGCCTGATGGAAATGGCCCGGAAGCACTGGCCGCAGGCGCGGATCGTCGTGCCGAACCTCCATCTGGGCTACTATACGAACCAAGTGATTGTCGAACGCCTCCACGAGGACGTGATCCTTCCGGCGGAGCGAGAGGGTGTGAAGGAGATCATCGTGGTGGGCGTGTCAATGGGCGGGCTCGGCGCGCTGATCTATGATCTGGAGCATCCGGGAACGATTGACCGGATGATATTGCTTTCGCCCTTTGTCGGCGATGAAGAGGCGATTCGTGAGATCGACGCGGCGGGCGGTGTGCGCTCATGGAAGCCAGGAGTGATCGAGGAAAAGGATTTTTCCCGGAAGCTTTGGGTCGGTTTGAAGAAGGAATGGCTCGGGCAGCGGAAGCGGCCGGAGATCGTTCTAGCCTGCGGCGACAAGGATCGGCTCCGCGCCTCGAATGAGCGCTTCTCAAAGGATTTCCTGAAGCCAAGCGAGGTCATCGATCTCCCTGGGGATCACGATTGGCCGACCTGGCGGGCAGCGTTTGCGAATGCGCTGGCGAGGTAAACTTCTTTGGCTTTCACGCCTCGCTCAGGGTCTTGTCCAAGGCGGCTTTCACGAAGCCGGCGAACAGCGGATGGGGCTTGTTCGGCTTCGAGAGGAATTCCGGGTGGAACTGGCAGGCGACGAAATACGGGTGCTTTGGAATCTCGACGATTTCCACGAGGCCTTCCTTGGCGGAGACGGAGGAAATGACGAGCCCTGCTTCCTGGAGCTGGTCCTGGTAGTCGGAGTTGACCTCGTAGCGATGGCGATGGCGCTCGTGGATGCGGTCCGCGTTGTCGTAGAGGTCGGCCGCTTTCGTGCCGGCGAAGAGGATCGACTCGCAGGAGCCGAGACGCATCGTCGCGCCCATGTCCTCGACGCCCTTCTGTTCTTCCTGAAGGCAAATCACAGGGTGCTTGGCGTTCTTTTCAAACTCGGTGGAATTGGCACCGGCCAGGCCGCAGACGTTGCGGGCAAACTCGATGGTGGCGATCTGCATGCCGAGACAGATGCCGAAGTACGGGATGTTGCTTTCGCGGGCATACTTGGCGGCGAGGATCTTGCCCTCGATGCCGCGATCTCCGAAGCCGCCGGGAACCAGGATGCCGTCGACCTCGCCGATGACTTCCTTG
>JANOKL010000189.1:0-9296 GCA_031419215.1 Luteolibacter sp.
CGCCTGCTCGCGGAGGTTGGTGTACTGGCCGCCGGGCATTTCGTGCTCGTAAACCTCGGCCGTTCTGGCGCGCGGGGCGGAGTCGAAGGGCTTGTAGTAACCGAGGACCTCTTCCCAGTAGTCGGAAAACTCGTTGAGTGCTTCCAGGTCGAGCCCGGGATCGCGATCGCTGCCGGAAAGCGCGGCACAGACCGAGTTGAGGTTCGGCTGCGAGGTGGAGCCGGACATTGAGGCCACGGCGAGGTCGACGATGTCCACGCCTGCCTTCGACGCGGCGATGACCGAGGCGGCGTTGAGGCCGGAGGTGTCGTGGGTGTGGAAATGGATCGGGATGCCGATTTCCTGCTTGAGGGCGTGAACCAGGTTATAGGCGGCCTGGGGCTTGCAGAGGCCGGCCATGTCCTTGATGGCTAGGATATGCGCCCCCATCTTTTCGAGCTCCTTGGCCTTGGCGATGTAATATTTGAGCGAGAACTTGTCGCGTTTCTCATCCAGGATGTCGCCGGTGTAGCAAATGGCGGCCTCGCAGAGCACCTTGCCGTGCTCGCGGGCCGCCTGCATGGCGACTTCCATGTTCGGGAGGTAGTTCAACGAGTCGAAGATCCGGAAGATGTCCATTCCGCTGTCAGCCGCGTGTTTCACGAAACCAGCGACGACGTTGTCCGGGTAGTTCGAGTAGCCGACGGCGTTCGAGCCGCGGAACAGCATCTGGAAGCAGAGGTTCGGTGCCTTTTCGCGCAGGCGGCGGAGTCTTTCCCACGGGCACTCCTTGAGGAAGCGCATCGCGGTGTCGAAGGTCGCACCGCCCCAGTTTTCCAGCGAGAAGAGCTGCGGGGTGCGGTGGGCGATGGCCTCGGCGACGCGCAGCATGTCAAAGGTGCGCATGCGCGTGGCGATGAGCGACTGGTGGGCGTCACGCAGCGTGGTGTCGGTGATGAGAAGGCGTTTCTGATCAAGGATCCACTGGGAGAACTTCTCCGGGCCGAGTTCGAGCAGAAGATCGCGCGAACCCTTCGGCACTTCGGCATGATGCTCGACCACCATCGAGTCCGGCAGGCGCGCGGGCGGCAGGATCGTGGGTGGTTTCCAGCCCTTGGCGACCGGGTTGCCGTTGAGGGTGATGTCTGAAAGATAGGAAAGCGTCTTCGTTGCCCGGTCGCGCTTGTGCTTGAAGCGGAACAGCTCGGTCTTGGTGTCGATGAGCTTGGTGTGGGCCTGACCGCTGCGGAACGTGTCGTCGCGGATGACGTTTTCCAGGAAAGGAATGTTGGTCTTCACCCCACGGATCCGGAACTCACGCAGCGCGCGGTCCATGCGCTGGCAGGCGACCTCGAAGCTACGACCCATCGCGGTGACCTTCACCAGCATGGAGTCATAGAACGGCGTGACCACCGAACCGGCGTCGCCTGAGGCGGCGTCGAGTCGTATGCCGAAACCAGCGGCGGAGCGATAGTTCAGAATGCGACCGTAGTCCGGGGCGAAATTCTTCTCCGGATCCTCGGTGGTGACGCGGCACTGGATGGCGTAGCCGTTGCAGGGGATCTCGTCTTGAGGGGGAATCGCCACCTCGTCGCTGAAAATGGACGCTCCCTGGGCGATCAAAATTTGCGAGCGGACGAGGTCGATGCCGGTGACGCACTCGGTCACCGTGTGCTCCACCTGGATGCGCGGGTTCATCTCGATGAAGAACCAATCCTTGGTATCCATGTCGTAGAGGAACTCCACGGTGCCTGCGTTGTCGTAGCCGATGCCCTTGGCAAGCGCGACGGCGGCGTCGCACAGCGCCTTGCGAAGTCCGGGTTCGAGATCGATCGACGGCGCGATTTCGACCACTTTCTGGTAACGGCGCTGCACCGAGCAATCGCGCTCGTGGAGGTGGACGACATTGCCGTGCTTGTCGCCGAGGATCTGCACCTCGATGTGCTTGGCGCGGGAAATGTAGCGCTCAAGAAAGACGGCGGAGTTTCCGAAGGCATTCAGCGCCTCGTTCTGGGCTTCCGCGAGCAGGCCCTGGAGCAGGCTCGGTTTTTCCACGACACGCATGCCGCGTCCGCCCCCTCCGAAGGCGGCCTTGATGATGAGCGGGAAGCCGATCTCATGAGCCACGCGGAGGGCCTCGTCGGTGTCGGTGATCGGTTCCTCGGTGCCGGGAAGGGTGGGGACGTGGAACTTCTGCGCCAGCGTGCGGGCGGCGGTCTTGTCGCCCATGTTTTCAAGCAGTTCGGGCGAGGGGCCGACGAAGGTGATGCCCTCACGCGCACAGGCCCGGGCGAAGGCTGCGTTTTCCGAAAGGAAGCCGTAGCCCGGGTGGATCAACGTGACTCCCTTCGATTTCGCCATTGCCACGATGCCCTCGACATCGAGGTAGGCTCCGACCGGACCCTTGTCACGGTTCAGCCCGTAGGCCTCATCGGCCTTGAAGCGGTGGATGGAAAAGCGGTCTTCCTCGGCGTAGATCGACACGGTCCGGAGTCCGAGTTCGTTGGCGGCACGGAAAATACGGATCGCGATTTCGCCACGGTTGGCGGCCAGAAGTTTCGCGGGTCGATTAGGGTTTTCAGACGTCACAAGGACGTTCTAGGAGGCGCAGGGGAGGGGTGGCAAGTGTTCAAAGGTGGCGGCAAACAAACGGCGCAGAGAATGGCAAGGGATGCGGATTGACTGGAGTCGTGGCGCTGGGTTTCATCCGCCATGGCCAGCTCGTTTATTGGATTGCTAGGAGTTCTGCCGGCTTTGGTTGCCTTGATCGCCCAGTGGGTCGGGGTGATGGCGATGCGCGACGAGCGGAATGGAGCCTGGTGGACGATGATGATCGGCACGGCGATGAGCACGATCGGCGGACTCGGCACGATCGCCTCGATGGTGCTGATGTTCACCAACATGCGGACCTCGGGACTCTCCGGAATGAATTCCTCCATGCTGGTCTTTGCTGCGGTGGCCGGGATGCACACCCTCGGTGGTTTGGTATTTGCCGCAGGCTTCGCCATGCACGGCCTGCGTCGGAAGGCTGCCCGGGAACGCGAGCAGCAACTCGAGACGATTACGGCTGCGATGGGCGAGGAATTGCGGGTTGCGCGTGAGCCCCAGCGGTGAACATTCAGGGCTTTTGATGTCCCGTCATTTTTCCAATCCCTGGCCGCACGCGCAGCACCGCTTTCTCGACATCGTCCGCTGGAAGCTGGGAAAGGATTTGAATGAACCCGTCTGGAACGGCGTGGCTAGCGATGATCCGGCACCGTGGCAGGCGCTTTCGAGAGAGGAGATCGCGACGCCTCCGCTCCAGGGCTGGCGGGTGAGTTGGCTGGGACATGCGTCGTTCCTGGTGCAAGGCGCTGGGCTGAACTTGCTGATCGATCCGGTGTTCTCCGATCACTGCGCACCCTTGCCGCTGCCTTCGTTGAAGCGCTTGGTGAACCCGCCGTGCGATCTAACAGATCTGCCGGAGATCGGTTTCATCCTGCTGACCCACGGGCACTACGATCATCTGGATCTGCCGACTCTGAGGAAGCTTGGAAAGGACACGAAGATTCTCATCGCAGACGGCCACAAGGGCTGGCTCGGGCGTCGTGGCTTTCACCAGGTAACCGAGGTGCCGTGGTTTGATTCCGTGGACATTGCCCCCGGCGTGAAGATCACCGCGACCCCGGCCCAGCACTTCACCGCCCGGACGCCCTGGGACCGGAATCGCGGCCACTGGTGCGGCTGGATGATTGAAGGAGCAGGAAAGCGCCTCTGGCATGCGGGCGATAGCGCCTGGTGTCCGGCCTTCGGGGAAATCGGCCAGCGCTTTTCCCCGATCGATCTCGGCATGATCCCGATCGGTGCCTACAATCCAAGGGCCATCATGGAAAGCGTCCACGTCACGCCCGAGGAGGCAGTCGAGGTCTTCAAGGCGACCGGCTGTATGCGCGCCATCGCGATGCACTGGGGAACTTTCCGCCTCACCGATGAGCCGACGTCCGAGCCACCGGCGCGATTGAGGGAGGCTTGTGAAAACGCCGGGGTCACGACCTTTGAGGTCCTGCAGGTGGGGGGGAGCGTGAGGGTTTTTGATTGAAGTCTTGGTGCTGGCAACTTGACGTGCAATCTATCAAACGGTATAGACCAGAAGCAATGAGTTCCAATGCGAAGGTCTTCATGAATGGACGCAGCCAAGCGATCCGGTTGCCCAAGGAATTCCGGGTCACCGGCAATGAAGTGCGCCTCGCGCGCGTGCCGGGAGGCATTCTCATCAGCGAGTCCGATCCGTGGGAAAAATTCGAGGAAGGTTGTCGAAACCTTGATGAAGATTTCTTTCGAGCGGTCGATTCCAGAGACCGCAGCACCCAGCAGAAGCGTGATTTAAACGCCGGAATCCAATGATTCATCTGCTCGATACGGACATTTTCATCCTGCTGCTTCGCGGCACGGCTATTTCCAATCCCCGGACCGCCCGGGAAAAGACCGTAAAGCTCTCCGCCGGGAAAATTCTCGCCCGCTGCAAGGAACAGTCAGCGAAGGGCGACATGATCGGGTTGTCGGCCATCTCAGTTGCCGAGCTTGAATTCGGACTTCGCCACGGAGGGCACTACGAAAAGCAGCAACAGGCCATGAGGCAGGTTCTAGCTCCGTTCGAGGCATTCCCATTCGATGTGGTGGATGGGGTTCACCATTACGGCGTCATCCGCTCCGCCCTCGAAGCCAAGGGCAGGGGGATCGGCCCGCTCGACACCCTCATTGCTGCTCACGCCCTTGCGCTCGGAGCGGTCATGGTGACCCACAACACCCGCGAGCTCAAGCGAGTGCCGGGCCTGGTGATCGAGGACTGGGCGTAGATGACGGATCGTAGCTGGAGCGTCTCCGCTCCAGTCAGTCTCGGGAGCTTCCAGCTCCCAGACTGAAGATGGAAAGACTCGGAGCGGGACGCTCCAGAGACTGACTGGAGCAGGATGCTCCAGCTACCGTCACCCCGCGATCTTCAGCCACAGCCACATCGCGAGGTAGGCCACACCGCCTGCGGCGGGAAGGGTGAGGACCCAGGCTCCGAGGATTCGTTTCACGACCGTGCCATCGAGCGCGCTGAAGCGCTTGGTGCAGCCGACTCCCATGATCGCCGTGGTGATGGCGTGGGTGGTGGAAACGGTCATGCCGAGGCTGCCGGTGACGGCGAGCAGGGTAGCAGCGGTGGTTTCAGCGGCGAAGCCATGGACCGGCTGGAGTTTCACCATCTTGTGTCCCATCGTTTTGATGATACGCCAGCCCCCGGCGGAGGTGCCTGCCGCCATGATGAGGGCGCAGACGATCTTGATCCAGGTCGGGACATCCGGAGAAAGATCGCGGACCTTGGTGGCAGCGGCGACGAGCGGGTCCTTGCCGTCCTTGAGTGCCTTCTGTCGCTCGGACTCCAAGGTCTTGGCCCAGTTCGAGGGCTTGTAGGCGACCATCGGTCCGAGGATCGGGATCTTTGGCATAAAGCGGGCAGCCTCACGGTCGAGTGCCTGCTGGTGGGTCTTCACGGAAAGCGCCCGCTCTCGCTCGGCGGCTGCAGTATCGCCGTCGACATCGTAGGCCAGGGCCGCCAGCGCATGGAAGGCTTCCTTGAACTCACCAGTGTCCAGTTTTTCAGCTTCCTTGGAAAGGGTCTCGGGCGCAGACAGGTCCTTTGTCCCCTTCAGGATCGCCTGGATCTGCTGCTCGGCGACGGGCGTCTTGTCCATGCGGATGAACTTCAGCCAGGCCGGCACGTTTTCGAAGGACCCCGCCGTGGTGGCGGTGACGAGTGCCAGCGTGATGATCCCCATGGTCTTCTGTGCATCCGCGAGTCCGTGGGCAAACCCCATGTAGCTGGCGCTGAAAATCTGGGCCCGACCGAAGAAGCGGTTCACCCACATCGGTCGCGCATTTCTCAACAGCGCGTAAAGCAGAGTCATGATCAGGAAGCCCGCCACGAGCCCGATGATGGGCGAGGTGATCATGGGCCAGATGACCTTGTGAAGCACTCCTTCCATCACCGGCTTGCCATCCTTGATCTTCTCGACCGACCATTGGATGGCACCCCAGTTGTTGTGGGCGTTGGCCACCGTTGCTCCGCAAAGCCCGCCGACGAGGGCGTGCGTGGAGCTCGATGGAAGACCGAGCCACCAGGTGAGCAGGTTCCAGGTGATCCCGCCGATGAGGGCGCAGATGATGGTCTCGGTGGTGACGAACTTGGCATCCACCAGGCCGGAGGAAACGGTCTTGGCGACTGCGTGGCCGATAAGCGCACCGAAGAGATTCGTCACCGCCGCCATCATGATGGCTTGGCGCGGGGTGAGGACCTTGGTCGAGACAACCGTGGCGATGGAGTTCGCGGTGTCGTGGAAGCCGTTGATGAACTCGAAGGCCAGCGCCACGAGAATGACCACAATGATCAGCGTCATGCAAAAGGCGCGTCAGGAGTTCTTGTAGGCGATCTGCTTGGCGATGTTTCCAACGTCACGGCAGCGGTCGAAGATTTTTTCCAACAGGTCGTAGAGGTTGGAAGCGATCACCACCAGCAGGGTATCATGGCGGCCGCTGTAGAGATCGCGCAGGCATTCCAGCATCAGCTTGTCGGCGTCGCCCTCGATGGTTTGGAGTCGGTCATTGGCTTCCTTCATCCGGACGATGTCCATGCCCTTGCGGATGGCCTCGATCATCTCAACGACAAGCCCGGTGGCTTCATCGAGCATTTCCGCATGGCGGGTGAAGTCGATGTTGGAAATCCTGTCTTGAGAGATGAGATAGCGCTCGACGAATTTCTCGACCGTCTTCGGGATCTTGTAGAGGGCCGTAGAAAGGGCCTCGATGTCTTCGCGTTCGAGGGCGGTGACGAAGGTTTTCACCAGCAGGTCGCTGATCTCTTCGGTGATGGCTTTGTCCTTTTTTCTGACGGCGGCGAATTCCTCCAGCGCGGGTGCTTTTTCGTGACGCAGGATGGTGGTCAGCGAGACGATGCTCTGGCGAGAAGCCTTCGCGCTGGCGGTCAGCAATTCAAAGAAGCGGTCTTCTTTTCCGAACAGGCGTTGGATCGAGATCATGGGTTGCGGGCGCGGAGTTTGACGAAACCGGCCCCCGTGGCAAGCCGCACGGGCCGAATCTCTGTGACAGTTCTTTCGGAGAGGCGGGCGGGCGCGATCTTTACTTTTCCGAGACGAAATCCAGAATCATGCCGGGCAAGGGAACGTCAGCCCTCCGTCCGCTCTTGAAATGATCTCCGCCAGCCCAGATCCAACCACTGCCCCCGACATCCAAACTGTCTCTGAACTGCCTGCGATTCAGGTCCGCGACGTGGATTTTTGCTACGGTTCCAACCGGGTTCTCAAGGACATCACCCTCGACGTGCCGAGCCATGAGGTCGTCGCCTTCATCGGGCCGTCCGGTTGTGGGAAAACGACCCTGCTGCGCTGCTTCAACCGCATGAGCGACCTCGTGTCGGACGCGCGGGTGACGAAGGGGGAAATCATCATCGAGGGCGCGAATATCGCCGACCGGTCGATCGATCCGGTCCAGCTCCGTCGCCACGTCGGGATGGTGTTTCAGAAGTCGAATCCGTTTCCGCGCAGTATTTATGACAACGTCGCCTACGGGCCGCGCACCCTCGGCGAAAAACGGGCCTCGGTGCTCGATGAGGTGGTGGAGCGTTCGCTGCGCCGCGCCGCGCTTTGGGACGAGGTGAAGGACCGCCTTCAGGACATGGCCACCGGACTTTCCGGCGGTCAGCAGCAGCGGCTCTGCATCGCACGAACGATGGCCGTTGATCCGGAAATCATCCTGATGGACGAGCCGTGCTCGGCGCTCGATCCGATCGCCACGGCCTACGTCGAGGACTTGATTCTCGAACTGAAGGAGCACTACACGATCGTCATTGTGACCCACAACATGCAGCAGGCGAGTCGCGTTTCGGACCGTACGGCGTTCTTTTATCTCGGCGAACTTGTGGAATATTCCGGAACTCGTCAGATGTTTGAAAATCCGACCAAGAAGCGTACTGAAGACTATCTCACCGGCCGATTCGGCTGATTTCTCCTCCAATGCAACACCACATTCTCAAGGATTTCGATCACGCCATGAACACCCTCCGCGGCGAGGTGCTCACGATGGCGGGCCTGGCGCGGGTGAACCTTGAACGCGCGATGCAGGCCCTGTTCGATCGCAATCTGGAACTCGCCAACGCGGTGATCGCCGACGACAACGAGGTCGATGAGCTGGAGCGTCGCGTCGACCAGCTCGGTATGGATGTGCTGGTCCGTTTTCATCCGGTGGCCAGCGATCTGCGGCTGGTGGTTACGGCGATGAAGATTTCGATGAACCTGGAGCGCATCTCCGATCACGCGGTGAACATCGCCAAGCGATCCCGCAAGCTCTGCGCGGCTCCCGTTCTCCCTGACGTGAACCTGCTGGAGCCACTCTACACGCTGGCTGACCATCTGCTGCGCGACGCCATTTCCGCTTTCAGTGATCGAAATGCCACGCTCGGCGAATCCCTGCACGCCCGTGACAAGGAACTCGATCGCCTGCACCGCGATGCTACCGCAACCTTCGGCTCGCGGATTGAGGAATCCGGTCGCAGCGAGGAATACCTGCATCTCATCCTCATCGTCCGCTCGCTCGAACGGGTGGGCGACATGGCCAGCAACATCGGGGAAAACGCGGTCTTTCTCGACGTGGCGAGGGACATCCGCCACGACCCTGCTCGAAAGACTCAGCAGCCCGGAAACTGATCAGGCGGAAAGCCGGATCGCGCCCGAGTCCGGGTCGATGAAGTGCGCCCAGCTCACGTCGCCGAGCCCGTTTTCGCGGAAGCCGAAGAGCGGCTTCCAGCGCGGGGCCACCGGTTTGTGCAGCGGGTGCATGTCCGCTTCCTGGGGCAGCTTGTTCGCCTTGCGGGTGTTGCAGCGCACGCAGGAAGTCACGATGTTTTCCCAAGTCGTGCGTCCACCCTTTTGACGGGGAATGACGTGGTCCAGATTGAGCTGCGGTTCCGGGAGAGCTTTCGCGCAATACTGGCAGGTGAACTGGTCGCGAAGGAACACATTCCGGCGGGTGAACTTCACCTCCAGCCTCGGGATCTTGTCGTAAAGCCCCAGCACCAGGATGCTCGGCACCCGCACCGCAAGGCGGACGGTGTGGATGAAATCGCCCTCGGTCGAGCAGGTCGAATAGTCCATCCACGAACCCAGATCATGGGTCTGGAACTGGTTCTCGCCATCGGTCTGAACGACGCGGGCGTGACCGACGCAGAGGAGATGAAGGGCCCGTCTGACGCTGCACGTCTGAACCGGCTGCCAATAGCGGTT
>JANOKL010000190.1:0-1426 GCA_031419215.1 Luteolibacter sp.
GCGGAAGGGGAAGTGAGGAGTGTCTGGAAGTGCCCGGCGCTGAGGGCATTTGCGTCTTTCTTCGTCCCAGCGGGACCTTGGAGATTAGCCGGGGTGCGTCAGCCCCCGGTTTGAATCCGTTGATGGATTGAGCCCCGGTAGGGGCGGGACGATTGGAAAAAGTGTCTCCATTCAACAAGGATTCGCCACGCCCCTGCCGGGGCTCATTCTGACTTCCCCGAAGTCCGGGAGCTGAACGCACCCCGGCTAATCTCCAAGGTCCCGCTGGGACGAAGAAAGACGCAAATGCCCTCAGCGCCGGGCACTTCCAGACACTCCTCACTTCCCCTTCCGCTTGGAAGCCGCCTTTTTCGCAGACTTGAAGGCGGGTTTCCTCTCGCCGCGCTTCACCTCCATCTCGCGGGTGCGTTTCCGCCAGTCGCGCGTCGCGGGCTTTTCCGTGAGCGGTGACTGCGGGACCACCTGATGGTAGTCGAAGCCGCGCTGCTTCTTGCGATCCAGACGCTCGCCAATGAAGAGTTCGAGGATGTTGAGGAGATTGAGCTCGCTCCTCGGCACGAAGCTGATCGCCTCGCCCTGCGCCTCCGCACGACCGGTGCGACCGATGCGATGGACGTAGTCCTCGGGATTCACGGGAAGATCGTAATTCACCACCTGGGTGACGGCCTCGATGTCGATCCCGCGCGCGACGATGTCGGTGGCGACGAGCACCTGGACCTTGCCGTCCTTGAAATCCTGGAGCGCCTTCATCCGCTGTTCCTGGGTGCGGCTGGAGTGGAGCTTGACCACATCGACTCCGGAGGCCTTGAGGAAATCTGTTAGACGATCCGCGCCGTCCTTCATGCGGACGAAGATGAGCACGCGCTTGAATTTCGGCTGCTTCAGAAGCTCCAGCAGCAGCAGTCCCTTCAGGTGGCCCTGCACTTCATAAACGCACTGCGCCACGGTGTCGGCCGGGTTGGACCGCCTGCCGATCTGGACCATCGCGGGCTGATACTGGAAACGCTTTGCCAGCGACTCGACCTCCTTCGGAAACGTCGCGGAAAACATCAGCGTCTGTCGGCGCTTCGGAAGATTCTCCACGATCGTCTCGATGTCCGGCAGAAAGCCCATGTGCAGCATGCGGTCGGCCTCATCAAGCACCAGGGTTTCAAGCGATTCGAAATCCACCTTCAGCCGTCCAATGAAATCAATCAGCCGTCCGGGCGTGGCGACGATCACCTGCACGCCCTTCTTCAGGATCGCGATCTGCTCGTCCTCATCGACTCCGCCGTAGATGGCAGCCACCCGGATCTTGAGAAACTGCCCGTAGGTGCGGATGTTTTCCATGATCTGCACGGCCAGCTCGCGGGTCGGCGCAAGGATCAGCGCCTGGGTGCCACGCGGCTTCTCCGCACGCTTTTGTGATAGCCGGTGAAGCATCGGC
>JANOKL010000191.1:0-4338 GCA_031419215.1 Luteolibacter sp.
CGCGAGGAGATGGCAGGCTTCGGGCTTTCGGCCCTCTTCGATTCAGGCGGGCATCTGGTGGAAGGTCCGCTGCCGTTGATCCTCTGTGATCAATGCACCGGCAGACTCATCGCGACGCTCTCGGAGTCCACCCGCGCGGCGTGGCGGACGTTTCTCGCGACCCACTTCGACGGTCCGCCAGACCTCGATGGAGGTGGGTATTCGGGGTTGATTTGAGGGACATGTGGAGCCGCGACATTCCTGTCGCCAGGCATCTCTGGAGGTTTTCGCGACAGCAACTGTCGCGACTCCACATCACGGCGTCACCTTCACCCGATAGAAGCATTTCGGCAAGGTGGCTTCGTTGTCGGTGAAGGTGCGTTCGGTAGGAGCTCCGGAGACGGTGGTGCGGCCGCTTTGTGAGGCTCCGACGTCCGTCCAACCGGTGCTCAGCGACGTGGAGCGCTGGAGCTGATAGCTGTGCGCGCTGTGGGTCGGCACCTTGATCGTGACGACACTTCCAGACTTCGTGATGCGACTGGCCCGGAGAGTGGAGGAGTCGATGACGATGCCGTTGTTTTCAAGATTCGGCGGCAGGCCCTGCGAGGAGGTGAGGAGATCGAGGATGCCGTTGTTCACGAAATTTCCGGTGGCGCTGAGGGCAGTGCCGCTGGCGATGCGCATGGTGCCGTTGTTCACGACGTCGCCCGTGACGGCGAGGGTGCCGCCGAGGGTGGAGAGGACGGTGCCGTCGTTGTTGAGGTCGCCGGTGATCGTGCCGTTTCCTGTTAGAGTCGCGCCTTCGGAAATGTTCAGGGCGTCGGTGCCGAGGCTGCCGTTGGCGAGCTGGAGAGTGGCGCCGGAGTCGACCGTGGTGGCCCCCGCGCAGGAGTAAGGTCCGCTCAATTTCAGGGTCCCCTGCTCCACAGTGGTGCCACCATTCCAGGAACCAAAGCCACTGAGGGTCCAGATGCCTGTGCCGGTTTTCTGGAAGTTCGTGGCCGTGCTGCTGTTCTGCTCGCTGATGTCTCCGGCGAAGGTGGCATCGGTGTTCTTTCCGCCGATGCGATACGTGAGCGCCCGACCGCCGGTGAGGCCGCCAAAGAGGTGCGAGCCTGTCGGGCCATTCAGTGCGCCGATTGGGATGGTGGTGCCTGCGCCGGAGTTGAGAATGCCATCGAAGCGGAACCACGTCTTCGTCGCGAGATTGACAGTGGCGTTCGGCAGTCCGGCCCAGGCATAGTTTGAAACGATGCGGAAGTCCCCGCCGCCGGAGTCGGTGATGACGTTGAGGATGCCGGAGAAGCCGCTCCAGTTTCCGGAGACATCGGCTTCATCATGGGGGACTCCCAAACCCCGGCCGGCTGGAAGGCCAACGTCCGGGGAAACTACTTCATCTGCCCGCCGGGAAACATCCGCAACACTCCGCTGGAGAAGGCGAGCCTGGACCGCAACGGAGTTCCGAACTTCTCGGTTTATCAGGACAACAATCTTCATGACCGAGACGGCGACGGCATCCTGAACGGCACGGATCGCGGTTGGTCGATCGTTTCCGGCAGCGCCTACAATGCCACGACGAATCCGACGGGTAACTACTATAGGCTCAGTACGCCAGTCGCCGGATCGCCGCTGCTCAACGTCGAGTCGCCGCTGCTGGCCTACAAAAAGATCGTTTCCAGCGGAGGTGCCTTGCGCACGGACATCGGCTACACCGGCACTTATCGGGATGAGGTGGACACACGGCTGATCCAGAACCTCACCTCCCAGGCGCGAAATCACATCACCCGTGAAAGCGATCTAGCCGGTGTCAGCAATGGGGGATTCGGCACCTTCGCGGCCTCGGCGGCCCCGGTGGACTCCGACAAGGATGGCATGCCGGACTTTTATGAAACGGCCCTCGGTTGGAGCGCCGCGACCCAGGATCACAACACCGCGCTCGCGAACAGCGGTGGTCTGGTCACTGGCACGACGTTTTTCCCGGCGGGGACCGTGGCGGGTTACACGCGGCTTGAGGAGTTCCTCCACTATCTCGCCATCCCGCACGGCACCGTGCCGAAGAACATCAGCGGCTCGCCGAGCAGCGTACAGATCGATCTGGCCAAGTTCACCTCGGGCTTTGCGGCAACACCGGTCTTCACGGTGTCCAATCTCGTCGGCGGCACCATTGCTCTGAGCGGCATCGGCAACCGGATCGTCACGTTCACGCCGACCCTGAACTTCACCGGACGTGCGAGGTTTGATTTCACCGTGACCGACAGTTCCGCGCAGTCCTGGACGCAGACCTGCGCGCTGGTCGTTACGACTTCAGGGCTGCCTCGCGATCTTTCCTGGAAGGGAACGGGCAATGCGTGGGACTCGACGGCTACCACGAACTGGCTGCGGGCATCCAACAACACCACCGTCGCCTTCTCAGACGGTGATCGCGTGACCTTCGATCAATCGGGAATCGCCCAGCCGAATGTCAGCGTCACCGGAACGCTGGCGCCTGCGACGGTCGATGTGAATGCCTCGGGAAACTACGCGTTCAGCGGGGCAGGGTCCATCAGCAGCATCGGCTCGCTCACCAAGCGCGGCTCGGGTTCGCTCACGATTTCCCACGTGCAGACCTACCTGGAAGGCTCTTCCCTGGAGGCGGGGAGCCTGACGATCAGCAGCCCGGGAAGTTTGTCCGGAGGATCGATCTCGATGTTGGATGGAACGAACCTGACCAATGGCTATCCAACTGGAACGAGCACCACCTTTTCTCCGGGGCTCAACGTGCCGGAGGGAAACACCGCCACGCTTAACACGGGGAACCGCTTGACCCTTTCCGGGGCCCTCACGGGAGCAGGGGAACTGGACTTCAACGTCCAAACAACCGTTACGCGCTTTGATCTCAAGGGACCCACCGCAGCCTTCGAAGGACGGGTCAATTTCACAAACTCCGGAGGCGTTCGTCTGTTCTTCAATGGCGGAAATTTCAACGGATTTGACAATGCCTGGCTCGATGTCGGAGGCGGCGTGAGTCTCCAGCCGCAGACCAATTCCGCACCAGGAAACACCCTCAACATCAAGACGCTCTCCGGATCGAGCGCGAACGCCAATCTCGCCGGAGGAACGGCCGGTGTGGTGGCCTATGTGGTCGGATCTGGAAACCAGAGCACGACCTTCGCCGGGAGCATCACGGGAAATGCCACCTTCACTAAGACGGGTAGTGGCACGCTCACCCTCGCCGGAACCAACACCTACACCGGAGCCACCTCGGTTTCATTGGGCGCGCTCTTGATCGATGGGTCGCTCGGAGCCTCCGCGGTTGGCGTTTCAAGCGGAGCGCTTCTGGGGGGCGATGGCACCCTCGGCGGATCAGTCACGGCCAGTGCAGGGGGCATCCTTTCGCCCGGCACGATTCCCTACACCGGCGCAACGATGTCGATCACCGGCGGCCTCGCGTTGAATGGAAACACGATTTACTGCGACCTCTCGAACTCACCTGCCGGGGCCAACGACAAGATCATCGTCGGCGGCTCGCTGGCTCTAACAGGAGCACAGACCTTCCAGTTCCTCTTGTTGGATGGCACGCTCAATGCCGGCACCTACGACCTCATCACCGCCACCAACAGCACGGTGAGCGGGGTTTCACTTCTGCACAATCTGCCCACGGACACCCGACAGACCTTCACCCTGTCGAGAAGCACCGCCGGCTCCAACCCCTCGAAGGTTTGGCTGACAGTTGTGGGAAATCCCGCCACCCTGACCTGGACCGGCACTACCAGCGGAAACTGGGACACCTCCACCACGTCGAACTGGACTGGTGCCACTCCAAACACCTTCGGTTCGAATGATGCCGTCGTCATTGATGATTCGTCGTCCGTGCTTACCCTGACACCCGTCGGCACCGTCACCCCTCGCTCCACTCTGGTGAACAACTCCACCAAGGTCTTCACCCTCGGAGCAGGCCTCGGTGGTGGCGTGCTCACCAAGAGCGGCAGTAACCAACTGACCCTCACCGGCGCGAACAGCCACGCCTCCACCATCCTCAACGCTGGCACGATCCAGCTCGCCAACTCCACCGCGAATGCCTCCGGCCTCGGCACTGGCCCCATCACCCTCAACGGCGGCACCTTAAAGATGTACAGCGCTGGCGATGGCACCTTCGCAGGAAATCTTCCGAACGCCCTCATCGTCTCTGGCACCGCCGCCTTTCACACCGCTCCCCGTGGTGGCTTCAGTGGAAATGTCAGCGGCACCGGCACGCTCAACTACCTCACCACCTACGTCCGCGCCGATGTCTCCGGAAACTGGAGCGGCTTCTCCGGCATCCTCAACGTCATCACCGACTCCGGCGGCGGGGACTTCCGCATCGTTTCAAACTATGCCTGG
>JANOKL010000192.1:0-2555 GCA_031419215.1 Luteolibacter sp.
GCCGCCATCGCTGCCGTCGGAGTGCCGGTCTTCGCATGGAAAGGCGAAACACTTGAAGAATATTGGTGGTGCACATGGAAGGCACTCCAGTTCCCTGGTGAACTCGGACCTGAACTCATCGTCGATGATGGTGGTGACGCGACACTGCTCATTCACAAGGGTTTCGAACTTGAAAATGGTTCGGACTGGGTGAACACCCCATCTGGCAGCCATGAGGAGTCTGTGATCAAAGATCTTCTAAAGACGATCCACGCCCAGCAGCCCGGCATTTTCGCCAAGTTCGTCAAGGACTGGAAAGGCGTCTCCGAGGAAACCACCACCGGTGTCCATCGCCTCTATCAGATGGCGAAGGCCGGCACGCTGCTCGTTCCTGCGATCAACGTGAACGACTCCGTCACCAAGTCGAAGTTCGACAACCTCTATGGCTGCCGCGAGTCGCTTGTCGACGGCATCAAGCGCGCCACCGACGTGATGATTTCCGGCAAGGTCGGAGTTGTCTGCGGCTACGGCGATGTCGGCAAGGGCAGTGCCCAGGCCTTGCGTTGCCAGGGAGCCCAGGTCGTCGTCACCGAAATCGATCCGATCTGCGCGCTTCAGGCCGCGATGGAAGGTTACCGTGTGCTGCCAATTGAGGACACCCTCGGTTGGGGCGACATCTACGTCACCACCACCGGCAACAAGGACATCATCCGCCTTGAGCACATGGAGAAGATGAAGGACCAGGCCATCGTCTGCAACATCGGCCACTTCGACAACGAGATCCAGATCGACAAGCTCAACAACGCTCCTGGTGTGAAGCAGCTCAACATCAAGACCGGTGTCGACAAGTACACGTTTCCTGCTGGAAACTCCATCTACATGCTGGCTGAAGGGCGGCTTGTGAACCTCGGCTGCGGCACCGGCCACCCGTCGTTTGTGATGTCGAATTCCTTCACCAACCAGACCCTTGCCCAGATCGACCTCTGGAAGAACAAGGGCAGCTACAAGCCAGGCGAGGTGAAGGTCCTGCCGAAGCACCTCGACGAGGAAGTCGCCCGTCTCCACCTTGAAAAGATCGGAGCCAAGCTCACGAAGCTCACTCCCGATCAGGCCGACTACATCGGCGTGAAGCAGGAAGGCCCTTACAAGCCTGAAGCCTACCGTTATTGATAGACGTTTCGACTGACGTTTCCCAAAAGCCCCGCGTTCCATCGGACGCGGGGCTTTTTCGTTGGCTCCGGGACCATCGTTCCCATAGGAAAGGGAACTTCATGGCCCGCCGATTTTTCCATTCGCTCCTGATTTCCGCTTCGCTGCTCGCGATCCCTTCATGTGGGCTGATTCTTGCTCCGTTCAACATCGCCGGGGCCGTGGTGGAAGGCACCTACAAGGTCGGTGAAAAGGTGGTGACGGCTCCCATCGATGCCTATGGCCGCAGGCAGGAGCGCAAGGAAGCCGAGAAGGAGAAGATGGAAAAGGAACAGGCAAAGGCCGGCCGCTCCACGACTCCGGGACCAGCGCAAGGCCAGCCGACTCCGCTGCCTGAGCTGCCACCACTTCCTGACGGCGGTGAATTGTCTCCCATTCCGCCACCGAATTGATTCGATGAAACGGATTCGTCTTCACGACGTCGTCAGGATCGTCATCGGGGCAGTGTGGATTTTCCACGGACTTTACAGCAAGATCCTGGATGGCATCCCGAGACACCGCATGATCGTGGGGCGGGTCCTCGGCGAGGATTATTCCCGACCTCTGGTCGTCTTGATCGGGGTCGGAGAAATTCTGTTAGGCCTGTGGGTATTGAGTGGTCGTCGGACTTTCGCCTGCGCCCTTTTTCAGACGCTGGCTCTGGTGGCGATGAACACCCTTGAGATTCTATTCGCGAAGGAGCTGCTGATTTCCGCACCGGGAATGGTCGCGCTGAACCTGCTGCTACTCGGGTCGGCGTGGTGGGTGGCCGTGGCGTCGGATTCCATCCGACGAGCCTAACAGAATGGGCTTGGCGCTTGGAAGACGCCGCTACGAATCAGCGCTGATTGATCGTGCAATCGGCCTCGGGCGCGGCCTCTTCACCTGTTTTCTCGACCGGATGTGTGAAGACGTAGCGCCAGACGTCTTCGTAGAGATAGGCTCCCGCGGGGTTCTTGGGTGAGCCTTTTCCTGGGACGACTCCGCTGTGGGCACGTTTCGCGTCGCGGTTCATGTCGGCCTCCGAGACCAGGCGACGGGTGTTTCCGAAGGGAGGCTTGGAGTTCTCGACCTGGACGATGGGGCCGAACTTCGCCAGTCCCAGCAACTGCCACGAGCGGCAGTAGTGGTCGCCCACCCAGCCATCGTCGAGCACGTGCGAAAATCCGAAGTAGCGGTTCTCCGGAGTGACCGATGGCAGTTTCTGCCAGACCTCGAACTGGTCGCGCGGTCCGGAAAACATCACCACGCGGTCGACTTTCACCGCCTTCGCCATGCGCGCCGCCGTGGTGGATCCGTGGGAGATTCCTGAGAGGATGACCTTGTCCCAGCGGAGGCCCTTGCCATCGTCTGTTAGAAACTGCTTCCAGCGCCCTTCCGGGTTCTCG
>JANOKL010000193.1:0-1189 GCA_031419215.1 Luteolibacter sp.
GGCGAAATACCGGGAGACATCGCCAAGCGATTTCAGCTCAGGGATTTTCGCAGGCAGAGCTTTCAGCACCACCTCGTCGCCGCGCTTCTCGATCACGACTTCAGCTCCCTCGAAGCGAAATGCCTTGGGCAGACGGATCGCCTGGCTGCCGCCGTGTTGGAAGATTTTCGCTGTCGTCATAGCTACACGATATAGATACAGAAGCATGCGTCAAGTCGGAGGTCGCCTCCCTCTCCAAACTCCTCAGATCCACTTCAGAATCGGCGGCAGGGCGTCGAGCCAGACCTCGGCCACGGCACAGGAAATGACGGCGTCCTCGTCATCGCGCCGAGGAAAGGCACGACGCTCACGGAGGGTTTTGGAAAGAGCGGCCACGGCCCGCAGTTCGGCACCGATGCTCAGCAGACCGAGCACGCTGGAAAGCGCGGTGGCCGCGAGAAAGATCGAGATGGCCCCGGAGACTGGAATTCGCGCCGCAATCAGCGCGAACAGCACAACGGCAATCGTCAAGGGCGGCACGGCCATGCCGAAACGCTTCACCGAATCGCGGGCACGGGCCGCCTTTGGGTCACGCTGCTTCCATTGGACCATCGCAGACTTCCGAAGCTCGCGACCCAGTTCACCGGCCGTCGACTGAGCGGCTGGGAGATTCTCCGAGGCGCCCAAAAGACCCGCCCACCGATCCACATCCACCTTGCAAGGCTGTACACCCTTTCCGAGCACGATCTTCTTCCCGAACCACACCCGCGCGAAGACCGCAGCGGCGATGACCAGGATACAGGGAATGTAGAGGATGCGCCACATGAGGGATGAATCAGGAAACGTTAGGAAAGACGAGCGCCGCCAAACAAGTATAAGCACGAGCAGTGTGAGCTTATTACTACTGCTTCAACGCAGAAAGATCCGGGTTCCATTCTCGGTTCAGTCATGTTTCTTTTAGTTAACGTCTAAACGGATGGAATAAGCTTGTCATTTAATTTCCTCATTTCTTTTGTTTTACATTTTTGTCGCAATAAAAACACTCGCAGTATATATTGAATTTCTGTAACAAGAAGGTCAAGCTCGAACTGCTGACCGAAGATGATGCGGGCGATCCCAAGCAGGGCACTGCCGCAGCGCAAAAGCTGGTCGACAGCAAGGTCATGGGCGTCATCGGCCACCTGAACTCGGGCACGTCGATTCCGGCTTC
>JANOKL010000194.1:0-3048 GCA_031419215.1 Luteolibacter sp.
TTCATGATCGTGGGCGACCTCAATCTGAGCAAAATCATCACGTTCCAGGCGGAACACGGCTGGCTGATTCTTTACGCGCCGATCTCATTCGTGATTTTCCTCGTGGCGGCGTTCGCGGAAACAAACCGTCTGCCGTTCGACTTGCCGGAGTCCGAAACCGAACTCGTCGGCGGCTACCACACCGAATATTCCTCGATGAAGTTCGCCATGTTCTTCATGGGCGAATACGCCGCGATGGTCGTCGGTTCGGCCCTGATCATCACGCTCTTCCTCGGTGGCTGGTCGCTCGGCTTCGGCTTGGACAAAGGCATCAGCGATTTCACCCTCTTCGGCGTCGGCATCGGCGGCCTGATCCACCTCGCGATCTTCATGACGAAGCTCATCGGCTTCATCCTCTTCTTCATTCTCGTCCGCTGGACGGTGCCGCGGTTCCGTTATGACCAGCTCATGAAGCTCGGCTGGGTGATCTTCTTCGAAGCCGCCCTTGTGAACGTCTTCCTCGGTGCCCTGGTCATCGCCGCGCCGACCCTTTCCGCTGCCGTCATCGGCATCGGGGCTGTCCTACTCATCGTCCTCTGCATCGCGGTGGTCTGGGTTGCGAGGGTCTCGGAAGTGCCTACCAAGAGAAACTCGGGCCTTCTTGGACAGAATTGACAAAATTTTCAGAATTCACGGAATCGAAATGAGCGAAGAACAAACATATGATCTAGCAGGCCGGGTGATCGGTCTGGCAATGATCGTACATCGGACGCTCGGTCCCGGCTTCAACGAAAGTGTCTACCACAATGCTCTGTGCCTCGAATTGGCTGAAGCAGGGATGGCCTTCGAATCAAAATCCAAGCTCTGTGTTTTTTACAAAAACAAACCCGTTGGTGATTTCGAGGCCGACTTGATCGTCGAATCGGCTCTCATCGTTGAATTGAAAGCAGTCGAAAATCTGGTCAAAGCCCACGAAGTCCAGTTGGTAAATTACTTGGCAACCACCAAAATGGACGACGGCCTCCTGCTCAATTTCGGAGCAGAGTCCCTCCAGTATCGCAAGAAATTCCGCACCTTTAAAAGAACGCCAGAACCTCCGTCTCTTCATGGCTGAGTCCAGAAGGTAAATTCTGCAAATTTTGTAAATTCTGTCAAAAAAATGGCCGTAATTAAACTCCAGCGCCCGAAGCTCAACGCAGGCGAGAAGATCTACTTCGGTGCCCTCATCAAAGGCTTCTTCCTGACGATGAAGCACGCCGTGGCCTCGCTCCGGAACAAGACCCGTGGCGCCGAGGACATGGCCTCCTCCGGCCTCGGCATCACCATGCAATATCCCGAGCAGAAATGGGACGAGCACCTGCCCGAGCACTATCGCGGTGCGCCAGCACTGGTGACCGACGAACAGGGTCGCGAGCGCTGCGTTTCCTGCCAGCTCTGCGAATTCATCTGCCCGCCGAAGGCCATCAAGATCAAGCCGAGCGAGATTCCCGCCGACGATCAATGGGCGAAGGTTGAGAAGCGTCCGCTGGAATTCGACATCGACATGATCCGCTGCATCTACTGCGGCATGTGCGAGGAAGTCTGCCCCGAGCAGGCGATCTACCTCCGCAAGGACTACGCCATCACCGGACTCACCCGCAAGGAGATGGTCCACGACAAGAAGAAGCTCTACGAAATCGGCGGCGTCCGCGTCGGCCTCGTCAACAAGTGGAATGAGCTGAAGTAAGAGTAAGAAGTGATTGGTGAATAGTGATTTGTAAATCGTCTCCCACCAATAACGTCTCACCATTTACCATTTACCAAATCTTCAAATGCCCTCCCTCCTCTTCTGGTTCTTCTCGCTGCTGATGCTCATCGGCGGCATCGCGGTGGTCGCGTTTAAAAACCCGGTCTCGAGTGCGCTCTCGATGGTCGCTTCGTTCGTCGGACTCGCCGGACTCTTCATCGGCCTGAACGCCTACTTCACCGGCATCATCCAGATCCTCGTCTATGCCGGTGCAATCATGGTGCTGTTCCTGTTCATCATCATGCTGCTCGACCTGAAGGTCGAAACCCATCGCAAGCCGAAGCTCGGTGCGGTCGCTGCAGGCTTCGTGCTGGTGATCGCCTTCGCCCTCCAGCTCATCGGTGTGCTTTCCAGCTCGACCGACAAGGAACTGCCGAAGCTCGATCTCGCCGCAGGTGCCGCGCACTACCAGGACATCAGCCCGAAAATCGCGAACACGCTTTCGGTCGATCATAAGCTCCCCGACGTCCACATCATCGGCCAGACGCTTTTCACCGAATACAACCTTCCACTCCAGATCCTCGGCGTCCTCCTCCTCGTCGCCACCGTCGGTGTCGTCGTACTCTCCAAACGCCAAACGAACTGATCTTCATTCCGAAATTCAGCTTTCCACTTTCAGCTTTCTCCCAATGGCCACCCTTCACCAATACCTGCTCGTTTCCGGGCTGCTGTTCGCCATCGGCCTCGCCGGCGTGGTGCTGCGGCGGAACATCATCATCGTGTTCATGTGCCTGGAGCTGATGCTGAGCGCCGCGAACCTGACCCTGATCGCGTTCTCGCGCTTCAATCTGACTTCCTACGGCCTGCCTGATCCGAACTCTCAGATGCTGGTGTTCTTCGTGATCACCGTCGCCGCCGCCGAGGTCGCGGTCGGACTCGCCATCATCGTCGCCCTCTACCGCGCCCGCCAGACGATCCACACCGACGACCTCACGTCGATGCGCGGCTGAACCCTTTTCCGATCCACTTTCCCACTTCATGAACCAGCTCCCCTGGATCCTCCTGTTCCTGCCGCTCGTCGTCGCGGCAGCCAACCAGCTTTTTCTGAAACGCTCGCCCCTCGCCGTGATCACCTCGGTGGTCTCTGCTGCTGTGACGTTCGGCATCGCGGTTTCCCTGCTCGGAAAGAACGTCATTGTCGAACCGCTTCACTGGGCATCGGTCGGTGACTTCCACATCGACCTCGGCATCACCCTCGATCAGCTCTCGACCGGCATGATGATCGTGGTCACCGGCATCGGTCTGCTGGTGCACATTTTCTCGGTCGCCTACATGAAGGACGA
>JANOKL010000195.1:0-3659 GCA_031419215.1 Luteolibacter sp.
GGCCGTGCTGTCCCGGCCCAACATGAAGACATCATCGCGCACCACCTGGGGGTTGTACGAGCTGAAGTTCCGGGTGGTGGTGCCTTCGAACTTGTTGGCGGCCATTTTCATGTTCGCCTCCATCGGCATGTGGCAGCCGAAGCAACTCGTGGCCCAGGCGGTGTGGCAGGTCTGGCAGTCCATCTCCTGGTTGCTGTGGGCGAGCTGCTTGCCGCATTTCGTCGGATCATCGGGAACGGCTCCCCAGGTTTTCCCGTCGCGCTGCAGGGTCTTCGCGTAAGCGCTCATGACGTTGTAGTGGTCGGAGCCGGGAGTGACCGTGTCGAGCGTCTGCGGCACTTCCCACTGTAGGTTCTGCTCCATCGACGACTGCTGCATCAGCCTCTTGCCATCCGCGCTCCAGGTGAAACGCGGGCCGTAGGGCGTGTTGCTTTCGCGCAGGTTGATGGGCTCGATTTTCCCGTCCTTCGAAAGCGTGCCGCCCTTGCCTGAAGTGACGAGCGTGGTGTGCTTGCTGACGGTTCCGTGGCAATCCACACAGGTGATCGCAGTGGCTGCCCGTGGCTCGACATGGAGCAGGCCATTCCCATGGGAATCGTTGAGGAAATGGCAATCCACGCACTGCATTCCCTTTGCGAGGTGGATGTCCTTCATGTGCACGGCCTTCCTGAACTTCGCCGGGTCGTCGTGGGAAATCTTCTCGTCCTTCAAGGTCAGCAGATTCCCCTCACGGTCCTTCTTGAACACCGCGCGAAACACCCAGCCGTGGCCGTGGTAGTCGGCGAACTGGGTTTCCTTCAGCTTGGGATTCAGCTCGGCGGTTTTCTCGAGGAAATTGACATCGCCCCACAAGCCGCGTGCCGCCGCCGCTTCGGGATTGTCGCGCAGCGATTTCACCATGTCCTCGTCCGTCGGATTCTTCTGCTCCTTCGGATACATGAACTCGCCATCCGATTCCTGATCCCACCACGTGTAACCGAGGAAGGGATTCACGAACAGGTTGCCCTGATGCATGTGACAGGTCATGCACTGGCTGGAGGGAATGCTGCGGGTGAACTTGTGCGCGATCGGATGGCCTTTCTCCTTCTTGGAAATCATCGGATCAGGATTGAAGGACAGGCCTTGGTTTCCATACGCGCTGTACCAGCCGGAGTTCGAGGGGGAGCGATCGTTCGCATACACCACGTGGCAGGACGTGCAGCCGCTGGAGCGGTAGTCGCCCGGACGATTGTTCGATCCGAAGAAGTCCAGCAGCGGATCATGCAGGCGCGTCTTGTGTGCGCCGATGACGACGGGATCGACCCGCAAATTGGTCCCCAGCCCGCGTTCTCCAAGTCTCCGGAACGGCTTGCCGGGTGGTTCGTTGGGGTCGGGATTGCCGATCTCGCCGAGCTTGGAGCCACCCTTCTCAAAGATCCGGAAAAGGTTGCCCGGCTGGGAAACGTTAAAGCGCGGGAGAGGAAAGATTTCATCCACGATGCCCAGCGTTTTCTGGAGTTCCGGCGTGACCTTGATCGGGCTCTTCAAGGCCAAAGGCACCCCGTTGGCTCCATAAGCCTGGCCGAAGATCGAGTCCTTCACCGGATACGAGCCGTTGTTGTAGGCCGCCGCACCCCAGAGCATCGCGCCATGACGCATCATGCTGTGATTCACATGATCGACCGACTGCGCATGGCAATCACCGCAGGTCTTCTTCGCCACTCGAAGATCACCCGGATTCACGAACTGGATGAACTCCGGCGACTCATGGTTGAGCAGCACGCTGCTGTCGTTCGGGTTTGCCGAGCTCTCAAAAAAGACGGGATTGCGCGGGGCTGGGTGGGCCTGGCGCATCGTCAGGCCCGGTGTCGGATCTCCCCCGTGGCAGTCGGTGCAGCCGAGACGGACGAACTCACTGCCGTGCGGATCTTCCGAACCCTTGTGGCAATCGAGACAGCCGCGACTCTTCTGCATCACCGCCGCCTTAGATTGATCGAACTTGTTCGGCTTCGGGATGGTCGCGCCGCTGCCTGCCAGGGACTCCGACGCCGCGACCGGAGGGCCGAAGAGGCTCGCATGTCCCGCATCCTGGCCATGACCTGACAAGGCAGTTCCGATGGCGACGAGCGCACAGGCGAATCGGGCATGGATTGTGAGTCGGTTCATCGTCAGAAGGTCATGGTGGCAGAGAGGAAACCGCTGTAAAAGACATCCTCCACGCCTTTGGAATTCGAGGGGGTGTAGCCGGGCACGCCAGTCGAGGCCGCGCTGTAGATGTCCTTGAAACCGGCGCCGGGAAACAGCATGCCCATCCCCACGTTGAGCTTCAGGTTTTCCGTTAGGAGAGGCCTGTATTCCACGCCGACGCTGAGGTCCCATCCGATCTCGCGATTGATGTCACTGGTGACGAGCGCGGTGGAGATGGAATTCGTGTCCATGAACATCAGGTAATTGAGATTCGCGAACGCCCGCAACCGAGGGGTCAGCTCCCATTCTTCGCCGAGGCCTGCAATGAAGATGCCCGGGTTCACAAAGCTGGACTGGCCGAGAAATTTGTTGGAGCCCAGTTCCGGAATCAGGCTCAGACGTTGCTTGAGTGAGACCGCTGTTCCGCCAAGATTCATCCCCTGCCGCTGCCAGTAACTGAAAGGGCCGATGAAGTTCGGATTGTCGACGATGGAGTCCCAGCCGGTCGCCTTGTCATCCGTCGCATCGTCATCGCCCGAGGCGCAGAACAGGACGAGCTTGTGGCGCATCCAATCGGTATCCACGGAAATTTCCATCGCGGCCATCCACGCGTTGATGTCCACCGAGCGACCCGCGAGCCCATTCAACTCATCCTGGCCGAACACATGGTAGAGCGAGTGGCTGATGTTCGCGCGACCGATGTGGCCTTCACCATTCCAGCCCAGGTAGTAGGCCTGGAGATCGTGGGGAGCCACGGTGCCGATGGGTGAAGGTCGGACGATGTTCCCCGCGCTGTCGTAAACGAGTCCGCTTTCACTCCCATTGTCCCAGTTGGCCAGAAAGCTGAACTCGGCGGTGTAGCCCTCTGTTAGAAAATCCTGCAAATAGACGTTGGCAACGAAAACATTCTGGTTGCGGTCATCGAAGGTGTTCAGCTCGGAAAAGGACTCCTTTTCGAAGAGATCGAACAGCGCCAGATTGTACTGGATGCGGTTCTTGTCGAAGTTTCCGAACAGCCGGTAGCCCCAGTTCGCATCCATGAACACATGGCCCCGGAAATCTGCGTTGAAAACCTGGGTGCCGACCTTCAACGCGGCGAAGTCGTAGTTCTCGGAAAGATCCAGCAGGTGCGCCTCAAAAAAGAACTGCTGCAGCCCGACACGGTTCTCAAAGCGCTCGGTGGCGCGCGTGTTGCTCAGATCACTCCCTACAGGATCAAGGAGCGGATCGAGAAATCCACCCAGATCCCCGGGAGTCCCGATGCCGGAATTGTTCGGGGGATTGGCTGTTCCCTGATCCAGCCCGCGAGGGTCCGGCGAGACGACGTTTGCCTCGTAGCCGGAGATGTAGTTGGTGTTGAAAACGGGCTGCATGCGGAACAGCCACTCCACCGGCTTGAACGAGGTCTCTCCCTTGAAGAGATCGAAGATCATGCTGGTGTTGGTGTTGATGACGGTCTGGTCACCGCGCCCGAAAAATTCCGAGCTGTTAGG
>JANOKL010000196.1:0-12962 GCA_031419215.1 Luteolibacter sp.
GAGCATGGCTCAATCGAAGCTCAGGGTTCTCGCCGGTTCCTTCGAGCGTTCTCCGATCCAGCCGGACAAGTCCTCGGGGCACGCGCGCAAGGCGCTGGCGAGCGACTTTCTGGACTTCCGGCTGCGCTCATAGTCCGCCACGGAAATCACCACCACGGCGGGCCGACCATGCTTGGTCACCGTCTGGGCCCCTTCCTTCATCGCCAGCTCGACCACTTCACTGAAGCGGTTCTTGGCCTCCTGAAGCTGCCAGTTTCCCTTGGTCATGGAGCAAGGCTACCACGGGATTCTGTCCAGTCTAGCCAGAACCGGGCATCCCTCGATCCCCTCCGCGAAAACCTCCGTCGCCTCGGCGACACCCTCTCCCTCCACTGGCCCGCGTGGCCGATGAATTCCACGGTCTGGACTCCTGAAGCCGTGGCTCTCGAAGGGCTTTGAAATGTTACGATGCGCGGACCCTCGCCACTCGCCACTGACCCTCGCCACCAAGCCGGGAAATTCAGCGGCAAATGCGCCGTCCCACATCGGTAAGCCGATAGCGCTGGGTCGGGCTGCGGGGGGAATCCGGCTCGGTCATTTCGATCACGCCAGCGACCAGCGCCGGATTCAGGTGGTTTTTCCGGAAAGTCGGTTTATGCCGCAATCCCAGACGGCGCAGCAGCTCGTCGGAGGTCAACTCAGCTTCGCTCCCATAAGCCTTGAGCAGGGCCTTTACTTGGTCGCTTACTTGGTCGCTTACTTGATCGCTCGCTGGTGATACGTCCAGGGTTTCCCGGATGATCGTGAGCATGAATTCGACAAACGGAGTCGCTTCCGCTTGGCGATCCGCCGCGCCAAGCGCCTCGTAGTATTCCGCCTGGCGGTCCCTCACCAGGCTCTCGACCGGCAAATACGCCAGCGCCGCGTGCCAATGCGATAGCGAAAGTGACTGCCAAAGTCTTCCCAGCCGCCCGTTCCCATCGGAAAATGGGTGAATGAACTCGATCTCATAGTGAAGGATCGAGCTGGCGATCAACGGATGAAGATCCGTCCCTGCCAACCATCCGAAAAGGTCACCCACCAGGTGCTCCACCCGATCCGCCGGCGGAGCCATGTGGATCAGTTGCGCTCCCCGGTAAACACCCACACCACCCGGCCGGAACATCCCGGCGTCATCCACCAGCGCCTTCATCATGACTCCGTGGGCCGAGAGAAAATCCTCCACCGAGTCCGGTTTCCAAGTCGGCAGCAGGTCGTAGCACTCGATGGCATTTTTCACCTCCTGAATTTCCCGCATCGACCCGATGACCCGCTTGCCTTCCAGAATCGCTGTGACCTGATCGATTCCAAGACTGTTGTTCTCGATCGCCAGCGAGGCCTGGATCGACTGGATGCGGTTCGCCTTCCGAAGCTGCGGCGAGAGCGAAAAATCCCGTCCGCCCCAACGCCCGATCCGCTCGCAGATTTCCCCAACCAAGTTGAGTTGGCGCGGGGTGATGGTGATCGGCGGATGGTAGGGAGTGGGCATGATGGCTGGGAATTCTCTACGTTTTCCACCTGGTCTTTTGATCGCCGCTGCACGCCAGCTTGCGGGTTACCCCTCATTCAACGCTGGGAGAGCGTTGACGATCGTCATCGTCTCAAGGCTCACTCGCGCCTCGCGTCTGAGGAGATCGACGATGTAGCGCGGGTGGTTGTGTTCCCTGCACCAGACGTTGGGATCGTTCTTGATGCCGGAGGCTTTGTCGATGGTGATCTGGTAGCGCTCCATGATCCATTCGAGGGCGGGCTTTCCGTTGACGATGTAGTCGTAGATTTCCAGCGGGATGCCATCGAGGATGAGGTTGGAGTTTTAGTGAATGCGGGTCTTGTCGGCCTTGAGACCCTCGGCCTTTTGCAATACAAATGCTCTGACAAAATACTGCGCGGGCCGACCATGCTTGGTCACCGTCTGGGCCCCTTCCTTCATCGCCAGCTCGACCACTTCACTGAAGCGGTTCTTGGCCTCCTGCAGTTGCCAGTTTCCCTTGGTCATGGAGCAAGGCTACCACGGAATTCTGTCCAGTCTAGCTAGAACCCGGCCCTCTCGATTCCCTCCGCGGCTTCGGCGACACCCTCTCCCTCCACTGGCCCGCGTGGCCGATGACTTCAAAGGTCTGGACTCCTGATGCCCTTGTCCCTCGAAGGGCGTTGAAATGTTACGATGCGCAGACTGGCCCTCGCCACGAGCATTGGATGTTTGTGACTGACTCTGGCCAAGGGATCAGAGATTATAGTCCAGCCAACTCAGTAAGTCGGCATCGAGGTGCAGCGGAACACCGCATCCAGCACGTTCTTATCAGACGAGGGGTCATAGGTCACTGTCATGGCGATGCGATTTTTCGGATCGTGCCAATCCTTCCAGTGGATCATCAGCGCCTTGCCGTAGTCCTTGTGTTCGATCACGGCCTTGATCTTGGAGTCCACGGAGCCTATGGCGTGCTTTGTTTCGATCAGCAGGACTCCATCTTTCGACAGGCCCCGGCCTTTGACTCCTACAACGAAATCCGGGAAGAATCTGCCGCCATCCGGACGCACGATGGCCACCGAGTGCTTCTTCCGAGGCGGATTCCGATGCCACCAGAGCACGGTGCCACTGGGGTCGTTGTCGAGCAGTTTGGCGAACTCCACTTCCCAGTCGTTCAGATCCGAAGGGAAGACTCCGTAGACATTCTTGAATGAGGGCGGGAGAGCTTCCATGGATTCGACGAATCCAGGCAGCGGTTCCGTTTCCCGCGTGAAGGAAAAGCGCGCTGCGCAGCTTTTCTCGACCTCCTTGAGCAAGCCCGGAAATGTCACGAGGATTAGCGATAGCGCCGCTTCCAGTCTTTCCTCGTCCTCGGCGACCTCACTCATGCCGTGGCTGACGAACTCCTCCGCCAGACGCTTGAGCAAGTGGTCCTGGAGTTCCTTCGGGCTCAAATAGGTCTGCCGCATCAGCATCAGCTGTGCCTGCCGCTCGGCCTTATCCAGATCGATCCTTGCCTGAATGATCGACCGCTCCTCTTCCTGCACGGTGTCGGCCAGATGCATCTTCTCCACGCGAATGATCTGCACGTCCTTGGCGAGTGCGGTCAGCAGCGTCCGATCACTGAAAGCCACCTGTTGTTCCATGCAGGAAAGCAGATGCTCGAGAATGTCGAAGGGCAGTTCCTGCGTGAGGAAGCGCAGCGGCATGCCTGGCTTGAGTGAATATCGATGAACTCCCGGGGCAGGTTCAGTGCTCTGCGTCTCAGGGCAATCGTCCTTCGCCTTGGCGGAGAGAGCGTCCAACAGATCCAACAATCCCTGACTCCGTGCCTTGCTGGTTTCTCGTGAAACCTGAGGTTCGCCACCGGACTGGGGGATTCCGTCCACATGGTCGGCTGGTGGTGGAACTGCAGGAAACAAGGTCGGCTGTCCGTTGGAGATCAGTTGCAGGTTCGGTTCGCCGCCCACCCGCGTCAGCATCACGAAGGGGCTTGTCGCCGTGAGTTGACTGCGAAGCTGATTGATCTTCTCCGCAGCGCTTGAAATGCCGGCTTGACTGTCGTGATCTGCGAGAAACAGGTAGCCGTAGCGCAGCACAGCTGGCAGTTCGCGCCCCTGCAGGCGCTGGTGAACACGAAGAATGCGCCCGATCAACTGCGTGCCGAAATCCGCGTCCCTGACCGGTCGCATCGAGACCATGCAGAAGGCTCGTGGTGCATCGAATCCCAGGGCGGCCGCCATTTTGAAAATCAGCACCTCCTTGGTCTCGTCATGCGCCATCGAGAGGAAATCCTCATCCGGCTCATCCGCCGTGTGGACCATGATCGAGCTTTCGGAAAAGCCGAGCGCTTGGAGCCCTCGCTTCGCTTCCTCGATGGCCTGCTTGTCCTTGCCCACCTGCACCATCATTAGCGGCACCAGCTAGATGTTCGCCTCCGCCAGCTCGCGCTTGATCCTCGCATGCATCGTGCTGGCATCCTGCAAGGCTGCCGCTTCGAAGTCCGCCAGCACCGCCTGATCCGGCGGTGAGAGGTAGGCGATCGAGCGCACGCCCTCTTTCACCAAACCAGCCTCCACCGCCTCCTCGCGGGAGACGGTCACGCGATGCAGGTCCTTGATCGCGGCTGACTTCGTGAAACGCTCCGCATCCGCATCGTCCGGTGTCGCCGTCACCATCAGGCAGTAGTCCGGCTTCAGGACATCGCGGAAGAACTCCACCGATTGAGTCTTCGCCCCGATTCCATGATGCGCCTCATCGATAATCACGCCGATGCGGAAACCCATGCCGCGCAGATCAGCGAGCAGTTCGCCCATAGTGGAGTGTTGTTCGCCCGGAGTGTGAACCTTCCGCGCATCCGCCGAGCGCGCCACCACCGAGGCCCAGGTGAGCACGAAGGTGTCGCCGGATTTCGTGCCTGCTGCCCGGCGATCGGTGGCGAGATCCCGGACGCGGAGGCCGGGATGATGGTCGCGCAGTGACATCGCCGCTTGCCCGACCAATCCCCTGAACGGAGCGAACCACAGCCAGACGAGCTTCTCCCCTTTGGAAAACTGCTCCGCCACCGTGCCGGCGATGAGCGTCTTGCCCGCGCCGGTCGGAGCCTTCAGCAGGCAGGCCCCATTATAGGCGAAGACACGCCGACGCTCGAAGTCCGATGTCACCTCATCCAAATGACTCTTCGCACCCCGGAACAACGAGAGCACGTTGCCGATGTAAGTTTGCTGGAATGGCTTGGGGCTGATCATGACGTAGGGAGCCGCGACACTCCTGTCGCGCAGGTGGGGGAAACCATTTCATTCTGACCTACGACAGGAGTGTCGTGGCTCCGGTAAGGCTGGATCATGGCCGTGCGCCGAACCGGTCGATGAGGGTTTGTGGAATCGTCAGGATGCTCACTCCGGGATTCTCCAGGCGCGTGGCAAGGGCTTCTGGTTGCCAAGTGTAGATCGTGACATTCGCAGACTCTGCGATCTCCTTTTCCAAACGCTGGACGATGGCTTCTGTAAGTGCGGTCGGATAAAACACGGACTCCTCCGAAGTGCTCCTCGCCAGAAGCCGGCCGGATGCCAGTGGAGGGCTTTCGAACAAACTGCCGAAGTGCATCAGCTGGAGAGACAGCCACACTTGCGAGTGCTCGATCTTCCGCACCACCCGTGTCAGTGGAATCCGACGCGTCTGGAGATAGGCAAAGGCTCCGCCGGTGCCGGGCGTCTCGCCATAGCCAGCAATCACATTCGCCACGCGCTGTCGGCAGACATCCCGACAAAGATTCTTGTCCGGTTCGTCCGTCGTTGCCTCGGTGTTCGAAACGAGGATGAAGCGCCGGGCAGGCTGATCCGGATTCCCCGCGTTCATCTTCAACACCGCGTGGGCCGTGGTGCCGGAACCTGCGAAAAAATCCAGGATGAGGTCACCGGGGTTCGAGGCGATCAGCAGAATTCGTTCGAGCAAGCTGACAGGCTTGGGGGTGGTGAATAGATCCGTTCCTGCTGCTGCATCCAGAATAGAGCTCAATTCCTGCTTTGAATGCCGTGTGCTACCAACATCTTTCCAGCCCCAGAGTGTTTGGGGAACAACGCCATCCCGAACCTCATTCAGGAATCGTTTGATGCCTGGGCGATTGTCGCCTGTTTTACCCCACCAAATGCGATTATCTCGATCCAGCTGCTCAAACTTCTCTTTGCTTACGCGCCAGAAACTACCCGCCGGAGGACCTGAAATCACTCGTCCTGTTTTTGTCGTAATCGGATACCTGCCTTGGTCATAGAAATTCCTAGCAGCGAGATCGCCCAGCAACCAGGGACCGCGAGAATCTTTGTCCGGGTTCTTGTAACGGGCGATCATGCCATCGCTCCGAGGAACTGGATTAGGCTTCCACGTAGGCTTGGATAGCGCAAAGGCGACAAGGTACTCGTGATCTTGACTGAAATAGGCCGCGGAATTCTTGGGGCTATCCATCTTGTGCCAGATCACATTCGCCACAAAGTTGCTCTCCCCGAATACCTGGTTCATCAGCAGGCCGAGGTGGAAGATTTCGTTGTCGTCGATGGAGACGAAGATGGCTCCATCCTGAGCGAGAAGATCGCGGGCGAGGGTGAGACGCTGGAACATGAACTCCAGCCACATCGAGTGTCGCCAGGTGTGGTCCTTGTCCACGAAGCGGTCATTGTAGACGAAGTCACGATTTCCCGTGTTGTAGGGCGGATCGATGTAGATGCACTTCACCTTGCCGGCGTAGGCCACACACAACGCGCGCAAGGCATCGAAGTTGTCGCCCTCGATGATCAGGTTCTGCTTCGTCCCTTCACCGGCTCCCAGTTCGGGCAGTTCATCCAAGGCAATGAAATCCGAGTTCAGCGACCGGTCGTGCTCAATCGCATCCTGTTCCCAGATCAGCCCAAACTTTTTCCGATCACGCGCCTCCAGCAGCGCGATGAGCTGCTCGTGGGTGAGGTCGCGATAATTCTGACGGGCCATCGGCGGAAGGACATGAGGAGTCCTTCCGGGTGGACGGGGAGTTAGAAAGTCGCACTGAGTCGACCGCAACGGCCTTTAGCCAACTCCCGTGGGTGAAGGCCTGGACATGCGCCGCCGCCTCCCCGGCCTTTTGGGTCGGTTTGGCGGCAATGGGTGCGGTCATTGCCAACCGCTCAGTGTTAGGATTTCTACGTCCCCGTCCGCCAAGGCGGACGCTGGCAGTCAACCCGGCCCTGCATGACGCGGCAAGGGTAAAGCTTGGAAAGCCGGATGGGGGCTCGGCTCTTTGCCGATGCTTCATCTCATTCGATTCCCGAAGTATGCGAAACCGCCGGGCCCCACACCTGGAAGCCCGGCGGTGGGATGGTGTCAGTTCAGCCCAACCTCCGACGGTGACGGAGACTTCGGCGCTCCATTGGCCGACCTGGGTGTCGCCGACGCGGTAGATGGCCTTGTAGGTCCATTTGGCGGGGGCGGCCGGAAAGGGGGCGGTGTCGATGTCGTTCGGCGTGCTGTCGTAGGTCAGCAGGCCGCAGAGCGAGGAGGCTTTCAATGCGTAGGAATGAGGGTGAGCGAGCTTTGGCAGGCATTTCCGTGAACAAGGGTCTCTGCGCTAGGGATCGTTGCATGACAAAGCCGACCTGGATGGGAAGAATCTGAACCGCCAAGAATCCAAGAGCGCCAAGGAGACTTCAAATGAGTGCCTCTGACACCGGTTTCACTCCCCGCATCGCAGTTCTTCACCGGTTTGACTTGGCGACCTTGGCGCCTTGGCGGTGAAAAAACCTCTTTGTTCCGGATTTTGCCATGATCCCTCCTAAGTGTAGGGCCCGTTTTCCGTGACCGGAGAATTTGACATTGGATTTCCTCGGATCTAGTGATAGTTCAGCTTCCGAAAGGAATTCATGATCGGTTCATTTGATCCAAACCAACAGCGCGAGTTCCGTTGCAATCATTGCAGCGGGCGCATTCTGGTGCCCATCAGTTTGCCTCCGACCACCGGTCCGTGCCCGCATTGCAGCGGCACGATCGTATCGCCGGACTTTCTGAAAGAGCTCAGCAGCCCGGCTGCTGCGTTCGGATCGGCTCCGATTGCCGCTCCTCCACCCCAGGTGGCGGCAACACCCGCACCAGTGTCCGCCGCGAATCCGGCCGCCGAGCAGCCAGCCCAGTCCATCGCTCCTGAGCAAGGAGCCGAGACAGCCGCAGCGGTGGAAGCTCCATCTGCAAAAGTGGCGTCGGTCTCGGCTCCTTCGAAAAGCCGTCGCAGCCTGATCCCGGCCCTGCTCGTCATGATGCTCCTGATTTGTGGCGCAGGAGCTGGCGTGGTCTACTTGTTCAACAACATGGGAAAGAATGCCGGGAGCCTGAACCTCAGCAACCTTCCATCTACCAACAAGGGCGGGGAGGACGACTACCTGCGAAATGGTTGGCGAAAGGAGGCCAACACGGTTCTCCGCTCCTATGTCACTGCCACCACGGCTGAGGAAAAAGCTCCCTTTATCCTGGGCGAGAAGCTTGCCGTGGAAAAACTCAATGAGTTCTACGGAGGAGGCAGGATCGACGACGCTGACACGCCGGCCGAGGCGTTCTCGGTCTTTGACCTCTCGATGGAAGACCGCAAGCGCGGCCTGTTCATGATGATCTACGATCAGCCGCCGCAGTTCGAAATGCGCGAGTTTTTCCGCCCCTTGGCGTCTCTGGAGGTCCAGTACAGTCTGGTCGATGCCGACCTGCTGCTTTCGAGCGTCGCCCGCGCCTCGAACTTCGCGATGGAGTCGGTTCGCGTGCATGCCTTCTTCAAGCGGACCCCGGAGGGACTGAAGCTCGACTGGGACATGTTTGCCCAGACGAAGTATCGGACGGTGCGCAATTTCATCGAGATCCCGACGAGTGGCATGAAGGGCGTGTTCCGCGTGTTTGTGGTCGAGGATGTCCCGGATCAGGGCAAGTCCGTGGCGGGCATCCGCACCTATCGGATCGCCGATCCAGCGAACACCTCGGACTCCACCAGAATCAACGTGAAGATCGATTCGGAAGCCGGACGCGCGCTTTCCATCATCAACTGGCGCGGTAACAAGGATGGCCAGCCTCAAACGCGGACCGCCACTCTTGAACTCGAGTGGGTGGGCACGGATTCGCCCCAGTTGACGGTCAGCCGCTTTATCTGCTGGGAGTTTCTGGGGCTGGGCGGTCAGGATGCTTCAGTCGCCTCGCACTGAAACCTGAATGGACGATTCCACCGCCGCCCTGCCGACCATCGCTGCCGTCGCAACTCCGGCGGGGATAGGAGCGGTTTCCCTGATCCGGCTTTCAGGTCCGAAGTCCGTTGAAATCGCGGACCGCGCGACGCGGGGGAGGGCTTCTCTAACGGAATCCAGGAAGGCGACCTGGTGTCGCGTTCTGGCAGAAGACGGTTCGGCCCTCGATGATGGTCTGCTGACGGTTTTCCGCGCGCCCAGCAGTTACACCGGAGAGGAGTCGGTGGAGTTCTGTGGCCATGGCGGGCTGCTCGTGACCCGCGAGGTGCTTTCCCGTTTTCTCGCCTGTGGCGCAGTGCCGGCAGGTCCGGGGGAATTCACCCAGCGGGCCTTTCTCAATGGCAAGCTCGACCTGACGCAGGCCGAGGGGGTGATGGATCTGATTTCCGCCCAGACTCATCTGGCCCTCCGCGCGGCCCGTGAACAGTTGGAAGGCGCCATTGGCCGTCGCACCTTGGCGGCGCGCGACGAAATCCTTTCCGTGCTCGCCCATGTCGAGGCCTACATCGACTTTCCTGACGAGGACATCTCTCCGGAAACCGGTCGTGCGCTTTGTGACCGGCTTGCTGCGGTCAACATCACGATTGCCCGACTGCTCGCGACTTCGGATCAGGGGCGAATTCTTCGTGAAGGCGTCCGCACCGTGATCTTCGGGCCGCCGAATGTCGGGAAATCCAGTCTGCTGAATCGTCTGCTCGGTCACGAGCGAGCCATTGTCAGCGAGGTCGCCGGAACCACGCGTGACACCATCGAGGAGCTGATCAATCTCGGTGGGATTCCGCTGCGCCTGATCGACACCGCCGGCATCCGCGAGGCGGGGGACCGGATCGAGGAGGAGGGGATCCGTCGGACAGTGAAGCAAATCGAGTCGGCGGATCTTTTGCTGGAGATCGTGGATGCCTCAGTGAAAAAGTCCCAACCTCTGATCACGGAACTGCCGGATCAGGTCCGACGCCTGCTGATCCTGAACAAGTCGGATCTCAACGAGCATCCTGACTGGGAGGGAATCGAAGGCATCCGGATTTCCTGCGAGTCCGGAGAAGGCTTCGAGAAACTGGAGTCCGAGATCGCAGGAATCCTCCATCTGGGTGAGGCCGACTGGGGCGACCATGCGGTGGCGATCAATGCCCGCCACCAAGCCTGCTTGGAGCGTTCCCAGGCGTCGCTCACCGCGGCGATCCGTTATCTTCAACCAGGCCGCTCGGATTCCGAACTTGCGGCGTTGGATCTCCGCGAAGCGTTGGAAGCCCTCGGCGAGGTGGTTGGAAGGATCGATACCGAAGACTTGCTGGGCGTGATTTTTTCCAGCTTTTGCATCGGTAAATGACCCATCATGCCCGGTCTCCGCGATCAGGATTGATTTTCACGTAAAATACCGAACCTTGAAGACCACATGAGATCTGTTTGGTGCGTTGCCATTTGTTTCGCGATGACGCTCGGTCACGATGCCGGTGCGGTGTCTTCTCCGGGAGAACCCGCGGCGGCGGGTGATCCGGTGGCGAAAGAGATCGAACGCTTGAACAATGATCGTTTCCAAGTCCGCGAGGAGGCGACCCGGAAGCTGTGGGAACTCGGACAGGCTGCCATTCCGAAACTGAAAGAAGCGATCAGTGGATCTGATCCCGAAGTGGGGAGGCGGGCTTCTGCGGTGCTCAGGAAGATCGAGTTGGACATCACTCCGGAAACCCCTGAGGCGGTGGTGGCTCTCGTCGAGCGCTTTTTCCGATCGAATCTCGATGACAAGCAGCGGATCATCCGTGAGCTGAGGCAGCAGAAGGCCTGGCGACAGATCCTCAAGCTCTACTCCCTCGAGACCGACACGGATGCCCGTTTGAAGATTCGGGCGGATATTGAAATCGTGGCCATCATCGCTGCGCGGGAGTCATTGGCGGCAGGGAAACCTCAGGACGCGCTCGGCTTCCTCCAACTGACACCGGATGACGTCAGTGGCCTGATGCCGCTGGCAGATTTCCATCGTGCCAATGGAACGCTGAAGGACGAACTGGCAAAGGCGATGGCCGAAGGCGCCGGGAGGCCGCAATGGAAGCTGGCCCTCCATCGGGTGGCGGGTGATCTCAAGTCGGCAAGAACGGCTGCGGATGAAGCACGCGAGCCGCGCATTGAGTCCGTGATCGACATGCTGGAGGGCGATCCTCTGCCATTCATGCGCAGCAGTCCTGCGGGAGATGGCCCACCTTCGATCCGCCAGCTTTACATCCAGCTCGCTGAAAAGCGCTGGCGAGGCGAGCCGCTGACGGCGCGTGATTTCGACGCGCTGCAGCCCTTCATGCGCGGATCGGGTGATGATTCGAACCGCTGGTCCGCATGCAGCGTTTATTTCCTGCTCGGTGAGACTGCCACGGGAGAAGCCATTTTCAGCAAACTCTCGCCGATGTCCGTGTTCCGGCACTATGATCTGCTGGAGCGGGTTCCCGAAGCCTTGAAAGCAATCGGCATCGATCCCGCGAAACCCGATTATGCCGCGTGGATCGCCAAGCGTTTCAAGACTGTGCTGGATCAGGCGGATGACAGCGATCAGGAACGGCTCGATCTCACCACCCTCGCGCTGTTCATGGAGCGAAGAGGCTTGAGAAAGGAGATGGAGGCCTTTGATCCCTTCCTGGCCAAGCTCTCGATCGACAACACCGAGGTCTTCATGCAGTTTCTCAGCTCCCTGTTCGGGCAGGAGGAATCGGGCACGGGCGCTGTGAGCCTCGCCAAGCGGGTGGCGGCCGCCTATGCCGGTGACGATGAGGGCAAGTGGTCGGAGATCATCGACAATGTCTTCGGGGATGATGAGGAGATCGACAACTGGTGGACATGGATGACGACCTTGGAGCCAGCCACCAAGCGGGCCGCGCGCTTTGATGGGCTGTTGGCACTCATGAGGCTGGGAAATGATCCTGTGAATCTCCGCGGTCGTTGGTTGAAACTTGCGTGGGATGCCATCGGCGCGATGCCCAAGGATCAGGTGGAGGAAAAGATTTCCATGATGGCCACGCTCGCGACGCAAGCGGGGGATTTGACGACCGGCCTGAAGGCCTGGGATCTGATGCAGGAGGAAATTTCCGATGAGGAAGAGGACGGGAGGGATCGGCGTGGCATCTACCTGCTCTATCTTTCCGCTGCCGGCAGATGGCAGGACGCGGCTGACTTGTGGATGAAGCTCATCAAGAAGAATCCCGAACGACCTGAGTTTCATGCCTATGCCGCCGCGTGTCTGCGGCGGGCCGGAAAGAACAGCGAAGCCGCCGAACAGGATGCCTGGGCGGAAAAGCTGGTTCTGGCGGACGCGGCCACCAGCGTCCGGATTGGCCAGGCCTATTCGTATGGAGGGGATTTCAAGCGGGCCAGCGAATGGTGGGAGCGTGCCTTGATCCAGGGCGATCCGGATGAGAACGCCTGGCAGGCAGCACTGACCCTTCATGGGCTTGAGCGGACAGAAGCGGGAGATTGGAAGCGCGCCGCCTCCGTGAATGAAGTGCTCGCCTTCAGCAGTTTTGATAACACCGGTGAGTTGCCGATCAAGAAGCTCCGTCTCCGCGTCTCCGCAGATTTTCCTCGTGCGCTTGGCCAGCTTGGAACGAACCGCGCAAACTCGATCGCCCTGCTTGAGAAATGCCATTCCCTGCTCGCGGCGGATGGTTCATTGGCCGATTACTTTTTCCCATCCCTCAGGAAAGCTGGATTGGTCGAGCAGCAGAATGCCTGGTTCGAAAAGTCCTGGCAGATCCTCAAGCCGGTCATCGAATCCTTCCCTGATGGCGAGAATTCCCGCAACACCGCCGCTTGGCTGGCCGCCCGTGCGCTGATGCGACTGGATGAGGCTGAAGTCGAGGTGAACCGCGCGCTCAAGTCCTCACCAGACCAGGCCGCCTATCTTGACACCAAAGCCGAGATCGCCTTCGCCCGACATGATCGCAAGCGCGCCCTGGAGCTCTCAAGACAATCTCTGGAATCCTCCCCGCTCGACGAAGCCCTGCGGCATCAATACGAGCGCTATCGCACCGGTTCATTTCCCTGAGCCAGCAGTTCCTCGCAGCTCAACAGGGTCCAGCTTCCTTCCTTTCCGATTTGAAGCACATGGGTGTGATACTTCAGCAAGGTGGAACGGTGGCCCACACTGATGAAGGTGTAGCGGTGCTTCCTGAGGTGTGCATACAGCCGTTCCTCATTCGGCTCATCCCGTGCACTGGTGGATTCATCGAGGAAGGCAATGGCCGGCTTCTTCAGGA
>JANOKL010000197.1:0-3516 GCA_031419215.1 Luteolibacter sp.
GATCGATGTAGCAAGTCTGAAGTTCCAAAGTGAAATGAAGGGATGCAGGCTCATTTACCGCCCCGGTGGAATCGCCCTTGTTCAAACTTGGCCCGCCTGCTGCTAATGGGGCGGTGGAACCCATGGAAATGTTTGAGGGATACGAACCAGGAAAATTCTACGACGAGATGTTTGCAGCGCCGGGCAAGGTCCGGGATTACTGCGATCCGCTCTTCCACCGCTTCAATGGCCTGAGCGAACGGGATTTCCTCGCGCGAAAGGCGACCTGCGAGCTTTATTTCCTGCGCCAGGGCATCACTTTCAACGTCTATCACGACAACCAGGGCACCGAGCGCATTTTCCCCTTCGATCCGGTGCCGCGCGTCATTCCGGCCCATGAGTGGGAGCTTTTGGAGGCCGGGCTTTCCCAGCGTCTGATGGCGCTGAACCTGTTCCTGCACGACATCTACCACGAGCAGCACATCCTCAAGGACGGCATCATCCCTCGCCACTACATCGAGAACGCGAAGCACTACCGCCCGGAGTTCCGGGGGATCAATGTGCCGAAGGACATCTACATCCACATCTGCGGCAGCGACCTCGTCCGCGGTCATGACGGCACCTATTACGTCCTCGAGGACAATGGCCGTTGTCCCTCCGGTGCCTCCTACCTTTTGGAAAACCGCAACGCCCTGAAGCGGGCGTTTCCGGGGCTCTTCGACACGCTCGGCGTCCGCTCGGTCGATTCCTACCCGCGGGATCTGCTGGACATGCTCCACTACATCTCGCCGCGCCCGAGCGATGATCCGGTCTGCGTGCTGCTGACTCCTGGCTGTCACAACAGCGCCTACTTCGAGCACTGCTACCTGGCCCGCGAAATGGGCATTGAGATCGTGGAAGGCCGCGACCTCGTGGTGGTCGACAACGTGGTCTATATGCGCACCACCACCGGCCTTGTTAGGGTCGACGTGATTTACCGCCGCATCGACGACGACTTCCTCGACCCGACTGTTTTCCGGAAGGACTCGGTGCTCGGCGTGCCGGGGCTAATGAACGCCTACCGTGCCGGAAACGTGGCCCTCGCCAACGCCGTCGGTACTGGCGTGGCGGACGACAAGGTCATCTATTACTTCGTTCCGAAAATCATCGAATACTATCTCGGTCAGGAGCCGATCCTGCCAAACGTCCCGACCTACCTGGCCTCGGAGGACGACGACCGGAAATACATCCTCGAGCATCTTCCCGAACTCGTGGTGAAGGCCGCCAATGAGTCCGGCGGCTACGGCATGCTGATGGGCCCATCCGCCTCCAAGGCCGAAATTGAAAAGTTCCGCGAACTCATCATCGCCGATCCGCGCAACTACATCGCGCAGCCGGTCGTTTCCCTTTCCCGCTCGCCCACCTGGTGCGATGGCACCATGGAAGGCCGCCACATCGACCTCCGGCCATACATCATTTACGGACGAGACATCAAGATCGTCCCCGGCGGGCTCACACGAGTCGCCTTGACCAAAGACTCGCTTGTCGTCAATTCGTCGCAAGGCGGAGGCAGCAAGGACACCTGGGTTCTCCGCCATTGAAATCCATGCTCTCCCGCGTCGCCAACACCCTCTACTGGATGGTTCGCTACGTCGAACGCGCCGATAACCTCGCGCGCCTCATCGACGTCAACCGTCACCTCCTTCTCGATTTCGAAAGCCTCGACAGCGAACGCCTCAGCGCGTTCTGGAAACCCATCGTCCTCTCCACGGGCGATGAGGAGCTGTTCGGCACGCTTTACGAAACCTCGGGCAGTGCCGAAGTCATCCACTTCCTCACCGACGACAAGCGCAATCCGAACAGCATCGTCTCCTCGATCTTTCAGGCCCGCGAAAGCGCCCGCACCGTGCGCGACCAGCTTTCCGACGAACTGTGGGAGGAGCTGAACTCGCTCTACCTCTCGCTCAACGGCGGCGACATGAAGGCGATGGCCGAGTCCGATCCCGGGAAACTTTACGCGTCGATCCGTCGGGCCGCGCTCACGTTTCATGGCATCGCCTCGTCAACGACCACGCGCAATGAAGCGTGGGAGTTCATGGACCTCGGCCGCTACCTCGAACGCGCCGACAAGACCACGCGTTTCCTCGACATCGCGAACTACCTGCCCGCCGGCGCTGATGGCGGCGAGACCGGTGCGCCCGGCGTGCTCCACTGGAGCGCCATCCTCCGTTCCTGCGGCGCGATGGGGGCCTTCCGCGCCGAGTATCAGGGCGAGATCACTCCGGAAAACGTGGTGAAATTCCTTGTCTTTTCGCGCGACTTCCCACGCTCCGTCCGCTTCTGCATGAACCGGGTTGACCTGAGTCTCCATCGCATCTCCGGCACGCCGCGCGGCACGTTTTCCTGCGAGGCCGAGCGTGAGACCGGGAGGCTGTATTCCGAGCTCAGTTACGGCTCCGCAGGCGATGCTTTTGAAATGGGGCTCCACACCTTCCTCGATAAGCTCCAAGGCCGCTTCAACACGATCGGCTCCGAGATCTTCGAGACCTACGTGCTGATGCCGGAGCGAGTGCAATCCCGTCCCACGGAAACGTTCACCCCGATCTCCGCCGCCCTCGCGTGGCAGTTGGAGCAGGAGCAGCAACAGCAGTGAACTCTTCCCCAGAAGAGCCCGAGGTGGTGGCCTCGCCCGTGCCGGATTCACTTTCCTGCGGCATGAAGCTGTCGGTGGTGCACCGCACCGTCTTCACCTACGGCGGCCCCGTCACGGACAGCCTCAACACGCTCCATCTCGAACCTCGCACGTTTCCGTTCCAGCAGACACTCGGGGCCCTCGTCAAAGTCCTGCCCGCTACCCGTGTGCGACGTTTCACCGACCTTTTCCAGAATATCACGCACCACTTCGAACTCATCCAGCCACACACCCGGCTGGAGGTGGAAAGCCACATCCGTATCCGTAATTTGCCGCTTGAGGTTTCCGCCGAGGCGAAGGCTGCGACTTTCGATGACTATCGCGATTCCTCGGTTCGCGAGCGCACCTGGCCCTTTCTCCAGGAAAGCCATCTCGTCTCGAAACACGTCGACATCTGGCGCCAGGCGGTCGACCTCACCCGTGAGCGATCCACCATTTTCGATCAGTCGCTTTCGATCATGCACTGGATCCACCAGACCTTCACCTACGAGGCTGGCACCACGAATTCCAGCACGCACCTTGAGGAGGCCTTTTCGCTTCGTCGCGGCGTTTGCCAGGACTACTCGCACGTCATGATCGGCCTTTGCCGCGCCGTCGGCATTCCGGCCCGTTACGCCTCCGGCTACCTCTACAACGGCCCGCGCGGCACCTTGGTCGGGGCCCAGGCCTCGCATGCCTGGTGCGAGGTTTATTTACCAGGCTCCGGCTGGATCGGCTTTGACCCCACCAACGGCACGCTCGCCGATGCCCGTTACGCAAAAATCGCCGTCGGTCGCGACTACGACGACGTCGCTCCGATCAAGGGCAACTATCGTGGCAGCAGCAATTGCCAGCTTCAAGTCCACGACGAGGTCAGCAAGCTCGAT
>JANOKL010000198.1:0-4535 GCA_031419215.1 Luteolibacter sp.
CGAGATCGACCGCATCCTCGGACTCGAACTCGGCGGCGACGACTACGTGACGAAGCCATTTTCCCCGCGTGAAATCGTCGCCCGCGTCCGTGCCATCATGCGTCGCTCGGCGGGGGGCACCAGCGAGACCCCCTTCCCTGCAACGCCAAAACCCTCCTCCTCACCCCTCCACCACGACACCTCGGCCATGCGCATCCACTGCCACGGCCACACGCTCGATCTCACCGCACACGAGTACAAGCTCCTGCTCGTCCTTCTCGGCCATCCCGGTCGCGTCTTCACCCGTGACCAACTCCTCGACCGCGCCTGGGAAGATCCCGGTGCCGTGACCGACCGCACCGTCGATGCCCACGTGAAATCCATCCGCGCCAAGCTCCGCGCCGTCCGCGAAGGGGCCGAGGACCTCATCGAGACCCGCCGCGGCCTCGGCTACCTGCTTTCCCTCTGATTTTCAAATGCGCTTCACCCGCGTCACCCTCTTCTTCATCGCGTTCATCATCTCGCTGGGCTTCTATCAGCTCGCCGTCCATTTCCTCTCCGATGTCGAGCCGCAGACCTTCCAGGCCACCGAGGAGGTCATGGTCGATGTCGCGAACCTGCTGGCCGAGCTTGTCGAAAATGACATGCAGCACGACCAGTTCGACACCGAGCGATTGAGGGCGGTCTTCAACGGCGCGCATGAAAGGGCCTTCCACGCGCAGATTTTCGACCACCTCAAGCAGCAAGTCGGCATCAACGCCTATCTGACCGACTCCAAGGGCATCGTCATCTTTGACTCCGACCGCGGACGCCGCGAGGGCAAGGACCTCTCGAGATACAAGGACGTGGCCGATACCTTGAAAGGCCTCTACGGCTCACGCTGCACCCGCGAAGTGGAGGGGGATTCCACCACCTCCATCCTCTACATTTCCGCGCCGGTCGGAGACAAGGATCACCCGGCCGGCGTGCTCACCGTTTTCAAGCCAAAGGCGGATGCCCTGCCCATGGTCTGGAAGCGTAAGAAGATCATCTACTGGGCCTGCGGCATGATCGGCGGCGGCATCTTGTTCCTCATCGGCGTCGTCTTCCTCTGGCTCTTCAATCCGCTCAAGAAAATCACCGAATACGCCCGCTCGATCGAACGCGGCGAACGCCCCAAACTTCCCAAGCTCGGCATCGGCCGCGAGGTCAACACCCTCGCCCACGCCCTCGAATCCATGCGTCAGGCGCTCGAAGGCCGCAGCTACGCCGAGCACTACATCCAGACGCTCACCCACGAAATGAAAAGCCCGCTCGCCGCCATCAAGGGCGCGGCCGAGCTGCTCGATGAGGAAATGCCGCCTGAGACCCGCAGACGCTTTCTCGGAAACATCCGCGCGGAAACCGAGCGCACCGAGCGGCTCATCAACCGCCTGCTCGAACTTTCCGCGATCGAAAGCAAGACCCACCTCGAAGCCGGAGAAAATCTCGATCTGCGCACCATCGTCGCCCGTGCCATCGATCAAGCCAAGCCGCTGGCCGACCTCGCGGAAGTCGCCTTGGAACACGCTCCGCCCGAGGCGGAAATCCAGGTGCATGGCGATGCGTTCATCCTCCGCGCCGCCATCACCAACCTCCTTGAGAACGCCATCGACTTCTCCCCGCGCGGCGGCGTGATCGAGATCCGGATCACCAGCGACGAAGATTGGACCACGCTGACCATCCGCGATCACGGCCCCGGGATTCCCGACTACGCGCAGGAGCGGGTGTTCGAGCGCTTCTACTCCCTCCGCCACCACACCTCGGGGCGAAAAGGCACGGGCCTCGGCCTCACCCTTGTCAGGGAAGCCGCGGGAGTCCACGGCGGAACCATCAGCCTCGATCCCGCGGAAGGCGGCGGCACCGTCGCGGTCTTGAAGCTTCCAGCGACGCGTTGAGCCTCGAATGGATGATGCAGCTATGCCGTGCCCTTCCCGAAATGTCGATGCAGGGCTTACATGCACGTTTCCAGAATCTCAGGAAACCCACGTCAATCGTGCACCACTCTCGCCAGCTCTCCCGACTCTCTCAGCACACCATGTGGGGATTCTCCGGCCATCGGGTGAATCATGTGCAAGCCCTGCATGGCTCCGCCACCTTCCTGGAAACCCCCATGCACGACATGCAAGGCGTCCTCAGCCTTCCAATTAAAATCATCCAAGACTTGCACGACTTGTCCGGGAATCGCTCGAGAGATTTGTCACACTCGCAAGGATCTATCGCCCTTGGATAAAGACCCATGAAAGACTCGCAACGTATTGACTCTGATCAAGTTAATGGCCGACTCTGGTTCAGAATCGGCGTTGCGACGATCTCCTGCACCAATCAGATCAGCACTCGAATTTATCAGTTCGCGACCTGCCGCTTCCTTAGCGACAACCAAGCCCCAACTAACAAAAGCAGCGACGAGATGGCGAGGGCGACTGTCTTCCAGACCGACAAGGTCGGGGCCGTGGATGCTGCGCCATTGGATTCGGTGGAGGGCTGCTTGCTCGCCTCTCTTGCCACCGTAACGGTCTCAAAATGCTTTCGTCCTACGGCATCAGTTCGTTCCTTCAAGCGATATTCCACGTCAGAGCCATAAAACGAAAAGCTGCGGGTGCCAGCTTCCACCTCGGCAAACCACTGTTGCCATTTCAGGATGTAATCTTCATCCGTAGAAAAACTTTCTTGTCTAGTTGGTGCATTTTTTAAGCCCATATAATTAAACGCTTCTGCCGCATAACGAAAATGACCACCGGAAAAACTTCCAAATTCTTCCATGTCTTTTTCATCCCGACGATCAGAGAGGTATCTCCCGAGTATGACCACAGATTCCGGAGTCGGGATTTGAGCAATAGCAGAGAAAACCAACGAAGGGCGATAGTCAGCATCTTTTTCATGCCTTCTGATGCCCTGCTTGTCTTCAATGTCCTGCTTTATCCTCAAGTCTCTTTGAGACTCCATCCACTTTGTCAGTGTGACGGAAGGATTTGGGAAATTCATAAGAATCTCACGAGCGGTTCGGAACTTATAAGCATGGATACCATTCTGTAATATGTCATTGCCTCCTCTTCCTCCCACAATTATTGAGAGTTCAATGATCTGCTCCTGCTCTGGGAGTTGTCTGATTTTTTCGAAGTCACCGTCCACTTTTCTGATTTTAGAAAGAAAATCAGCGTTTTCTTTATCGCTTGGCTTCGGAAACCCCTCAACTTGTTCAACCAACGGCACCCAAGGCTTGGCGTCAGAAAACAACGACAAAACCAAAAATATAAATCCGGAAATCTGAAATAAGAATAATCTCATTGGTTTTCAGTTTGTCGTTTCTTTCCGAGCTTTCAACCACTTCTCCATCTCATCCCATTCTTTTTTAACAAGTATTTTAGGCTTTGTTCCGGGAATGATGTTGGGGCCGCTGCATAGGAGTCTACGAAACATGTGGGACATTGGGATATCTTTTTCTCAATGACAGCCAAGCCCCGAGCAACAAAAGCAACGACGAGATGGCAAGGGCGACCGTCTTCCAGACCGACAAGGTCGGGGCCGTGGATGCTGCGCCATTGGATTCGGTGGAGGGCTGCATGCTTGCCTCTTTTGCCACCGTAACGGTCTCAAAATGCTTTCGTCCTTCGGCATCGGTCCGCTCCTTCAGGCGGTATTCCACGTCGGAGCCATAAAACGAAAAGCTTCGGGTGCCAGCTTCCACCTCGGCGAACCACTGTTGCCATTTTAGGATGTAATCTTCATCCGTAGAAAAACTCCCTTGTCTGGTGGGTGCATTTTTTAAGCCCATATCATTCAATGATTCTGCTGCATAACGAAAATGACCTCCAAAAAGGCCTCCAAATTCCTCCATGTCTTTTTCATCCCGACGATCCGACAAGTATCGTCCTAGCACGGCCACAGACTCAGGAGTTGGAATTTGGGAAATAGTGAGGAAAACCAAACTTGGATCGTAGTCGGAAGATGGCTCATGTCTTCGGATACCCTTTTCGTCCTCCTCTTTTTGTTTTATCCTCAAACTTCTCTGTTCTTCCAGCCATTTCACCAATGTTTCAGACGGATGATCACACTCCATCATCAACCGCTGTGCCTCCAAATAAACTGCAGCGACTTCCGCATTTTTCAATGGCTTAACCGTTGCTCTAAACAGAGGTATTGCGAGGCGGCGAACTTTTTCTGAATTCGGGAGATTTTCAATTTTTTTAAATTCAGAAGACCAACCTCGCAAATAATCACTTTGCGCTGTTGAATTGATGTTTGGTAAAGCCCCAAACGAATCCGCCAGCTCGATAGCCGGCTTCCATTCCTCTGCCAACGATGTTGTAATCAATACAGCGCAACACAAAATTTGCTTAGGGAGTTTAGAAATCATCAATTTTCTGGTGCTGGTTCATCTAATCTCTTTTTCAGCCACTTGCCCATTTCGTCCCACTCGCCTTTCACTAGTATTTTCGGCTTTGTTCCGGGAATGATGTTGGGGCCGCTGCATAGGAGGCGATCAGTTCTCCGCGTGCCAGGCAGAGGGGCTGGTCCAGTAAAAGTCCGAGCATCTG
>JANOKL010000199.1:0-1020 GCA_031419215.1 Luteolibacter sp.
CGTCATCCCCGGCCCGGGCAAAGTCACCTCCGGCACCCGCGGACAAGGTTTCCTAGACATCAACCTCAACGCCACCACCCGTTGGAAAGACGTCCCCGAACCCGTCTGGACCTACACCCTCGGCGGCTACCAAGTCCTCAAGAAGTGGCTCAGCTACCGCGAGTCCGCCCTCCTCGGCCGCCCCCTCACCAGCGACGAAGCCCAGCAATTCACCCACCACGTCCGCCGCATCGCCAGCATCCTCGCGCTGCACGAGAAGCTGGATGCAAATTACCGTTCCTCCTCAGCACTGACGCAACCATGAGTATTTCTACTGCCACCTCGAAAGTGAATGGGCTCTTCTCCGACATTTCTCGGATCCAGGGCAAGACGGCCGATATCGCTAAAAAAATTGCCAGCGAATCCGATAAAATTGCCCGCGCTACGTCCAGGTCCTCAAGCTATAACCCTTCCGAAAGCACTTTGAGATCTGCCAGAAGTGATATTGAACGTGCCCAAAAAGAGATTGCCAGGCTTAATGGCCAAAATGCGAGCGAATCACGGAACCTCGCACGCAAGCAAGCAGACCTAGCTAGGGCTCAAAAGGAACTGATGGAAGAGCAGCAAAAAGAGACGAAGAAGAGCCTCGCAGAGATAAAGAAAGGCCAGGACATCATTCGCAGACTTGAGACTGAATCGCGGGAGAGATCCATTTTGGCCGTCCAGTCCGTCCGCATCCCGCAATTTTCCGAACAGTCGCCAAACACAAGTTCCCCATCGGTAACCAAAAAATATACGGCCTTCATTTCCCACGCATCAGAGGACAAAGCCGAGATCGCCCGACCTCTATCGGAAGCGTTGCGGGCTCTGGGACACGAAATCTGGTTCGACGAAATGACCCTCAAGGTTGGCGATAGCCTCCGCAGGACGATCGACTACGGGCTCTCCAACTCACGTTTCGGGATCGTCGTTCTCTCTCCGTCATTCTTCGCGAAAGGATGGCCGCAATACGAACTCGATGGGATGGTAGCAAGGGAAGTC